>NZ_JBVVUG010000028.1:0-44131 GCF_055809615.1 Algoriphagus sp. 10J20-15 | reverse complement strand
CACCTCTTCTACTCCAGGTATGAAGGAATGTAGTCTCGTAACCAATCAGCCAGAATTAATTTATCTTTCTGTTGAATTTCTGCCTGTGAGTGCTTGAGCGGGGCAATCACGATCAATGATGTGAGAAGGATAACAAAGAAGTTAGCCTCCATAGTCTGGGTTGATTTCATAGGTTTGTTGGGTTTGTTGTTAATATTAAAGGTTATGGGCTTGGTTAAAATTTGTATTCATTCATGTTTGATCTATTTCCAAGATAGATTTATGGTCTTTAATTGAAAGGAGATTTAATTTTTGACTCGATAAAACTGCTCATTTCCTTGTGATCCGTTTTTTCAGTAAAACCAAAAACACATATAGCTTCTGTGCCTGTGTATGCACGCTTGTCTTCATCTCTTCCAAAACTGAAAATCACCATATTTTCTCCCTGTCTCCATCCTTCATCACCTGCCGTAATTGGTCCTACGTCACGAACACCGGCATAGAATACTTGCTGGTCCTTTGGGTCGCTGTCTGCTAAGTAGAAAAATGGAGAGGGGAATTTATTTCCAAATTCAGGTTCTAAGTAGCCTAGACCTCCTGAATTTGATTTCTCGGTGTACGCCATCTTTTAACACGTAATAGTCTTTCTCCACAGAAGCTTCTTGCTCTCCCCCAACCGGCCCTTCAAACAGAAATGCATACTTATCATCAGCTCTGATGATTTTGATTGTTGCATGAGATGGAAAAAAATGGTACTCCAGTTCATAGGAAGGATTGGAGCTTCTCATGATCAGGTGATCACCAGAAAGGCTGTCTTCAAAAGCTATTTTCTTTCCACTTTCATCCACCCACCATGAGGTGGAGTTGCTTTTGCGCTGTGGATGATTAAAGTTTCCCTCGCCGAAATTTGGCCAGCCTCGGTATTCATGTTTACCGCCTGCATTGGAGGACTTGTTGTATCCTCGATCGGCATCATTGCCAATCCAGTCGTTTCCTGCCTGATCAAAAGCACTACTAAAACCTGTTTTTCCTTCGGTCTCACCATTCTCAAAATACCAAGTGCCACCTGCAGCGGCGATTTTCCAACACATGTTGTCGAAATGGCGAACTTTAGTCACCAACACCGTATGTGGGAATGGAGAATAAGGACTACCTGCATCTGGTTCTAGGTTTTCAGAAGTAGGCGAACCTTCCACCTCGATAATCATCCTTCTGTAGGCGTATAAATTAGGCTCACCATCGTCATAGACTTCCAAGATTACATGAATAGATCTTCCGGAGGCATTCGAAGGAATATGGACAGTAGCTTTGGAAGAAGTGCTATTCTGAATTTCCACTGACTCTTTATACGTACTTGGCTCAGCATAGAAAGACCATTTGTAGCTCAAAGCATCTCCGTCAGGATCACTCGAGCCTTCAGCACTCAATGTGATTTTTTCTCCTGAAGAAGCGGACATCCTCAGCACCTTTCGAGATTTATCTCCATTGAGTATGGCTGTGGGATGGTGGTCAGCATCTTCATATTTGCTGCTAATACTCCAGTCCATCCGTGCCGCAAAATCATTGTTATATCCTTTGTTCCATTTTTTAATGGCCTTCGGCTTTTTCATCTGTATTTCCATACATCAAGTAAGGGTCATATTGTGTTTCTCCGTCTTCCTGAATTTTAGGAACCTCTGACATACTTCGTATCCCAGCTTTTTTGGTGAAACTGAAACGACCTCCCCAGCCACCTTGATCAATCTGCTCAGGGTCATTGAGTCCATTGGGATAGATATGCATGAATGCAGGCGTGTCTCCTTCCATTGCCCATTGTGTATCTGGATATACCCGTCCAAGCGGCCCATGTCCTTGGATGTGTTCAGCGGCGTATTCTTTTGGAGGTTGCCAGCCATAGACTCCAGTTGCTCGGATATAGAAAACATCCGGGAAGTTTTTGGCAATCCAAGCACCAGCATCGTCTTGCCCTAAGACATCATACAATCTTAGCTTTGACAAAAACTTCTTCAATTCTGCTGGGCTACGGGTTTCTCTTACTTTCCAAATCGCTTGAGCAATGGTATTCATTCCGCCCCATCCCATTACCCAAAGAGGCCGTGGATCATCCTTGTCTGCTGCTGCTATGATGAGTTCTGATCCTGGGCTGTCCTTTCCTGTACCCACGTCGCTCATACCATAGCCATCTTGTCCCATAACAGCAATGGATTTAAGGTATTCAGGTGTTGGGAAACCAGCAGCATGGACTGTAAGGTTTGGATAAGCTTCTTCATAAGCATCCAAAATCACATCTAACATAGTTGTATTGTCCTGCGTTTTTTTCCAGCATCCTGTAGCTACAATTAATCCTTCAATGTCAAATTCATTTGAAGCGACCAGCTGACGAACTAAAGATTGCTCGTCATCTGGATCAGCTCCTAGGTCGGTGGTATTGATTATTCTAGGTTTGTATGAATTACTTTCATTTTCCTGTTGTTCGGCCCTAGTTTTATGGGGAGAATAAAAAAGTAGTGCAACTATTGCCACACAGAAAATCAATTGGTTAGGCTTCATGTAAAATAGGTTTGGGTTAATTGTTAATTGACTTCAGATCGATAGTGGTTTTTTTACTGTGTCCAGCTCTCACTGCTTTTAAATTTCAATAGGTTTAATAGTTAGGCATTTTGATGTGTGACACATCTAAGGATTCACTTTGACAATTATCCTTTTATAGCGCGTTAGGGCAGGGGACCCTTGGTCTGTCACTGCCAGAATAATGTGCATTTCTCCATATTTACCTGGTTTAGGAACTATGAAGAACGCATTTGCCGTATCTGCATTTTCTATCTTCAATGGAGTAGCAGTTCGCCCACTCGCTAGTGTATAGTCTCCAGGTTCACCATAGTGAAACCAGTGGTAGTTTAAACCGTCCCCATCTGGATCGCTGCTCTCGTCGGCACTGAGTTCGATTCTATCTCCAACTTTGGCTAAAATGAATTCTGGAGTTTTCAGTTTGATTACTGGTGGATGATTTGCATCCTTGTAGTCTTTGATTGTCCAGTCCATTCTAGCTTCGAAATCATTTTGGTAGGCCTCTCTCCAGCGCCAGATTGTTGCTTTATTCGTCGTATGCCAATTTCCATCTGCACCGTACACTTCATCCATGGCATCTGTCCAAAGTGGACGTGTTTCCGGCTCAGAAAACCAACTTTCTGTTCTAGGTTGGTAAAATTCATATCGACCTCCCCAGTTTCCGTAATCTGGTCGCTCCGGATTTTCCATGCCGGTATGAATCAAATGCATAAAACTCGGGGAATCTCCCTCCATGAGGAATTCCATGTGGGGGTATTCGGCTCCCAAGGGACCTTTGCTGCGGATATGCTCGTCCAGCCAAGGATTGTCCACGATCTCAAAGTTTCCCCCAGCAAATCTGCCGTGGAATTTGTCTCCGCTTATGCCTGACCAAGTTGCGAAATGATAAGCTCCCAGTGCGTGGATCCCAGGACTTGCTATATAAAAAAGGTTCGGGAAAGTCTTTCTCAGCCAAGGGCCGCTATTGTCTTGGTCGGATATCGTGTAGACACGGAGTTTCGCTACAAATTTTGCGAGGTCTTCAGAACTTCTGGTTTCTTTGATTTTCCATAGTGCTTGGGCAAGACAATTCGGTCCTCCCCAAACAAGAACCCAAACAGGTCGGTCATCCTCCTTATCCACTGTACTGATGATTAGTTCAGACCCATCGGAGTCCATTCCTTTCCCAACAGCTTCCATCCCATATTTTGGGATGCCTTCTTTCACGATTGTTCTTAGGTAGTCAGCGGTGGGATAGCCTTGCTCATGTTTTTCTAAGTTGTCTCGCACTTTGCTGTAAGCATCCAAGATTTCAAGTATTCTCCAAGTTGCAATCTCATTTTGCTGATGTATGGAAGTGGTGGCCACAAGTCCTTCTACATCCCATTGATTGGAGTATGTAAGAAAGCGAACCAAGGACATCGCATCGTCAGGTTCATTTTCTATATCTGTCAGGACGATGATTCGTTCTTTTTCTGTGCTGCTTTGGGCAAATAGATCGACCTGTCCGTGGAGTAGAATTCCGACTAAAATCGTCCAATATCTAAAATACTTCTTCATTATTTGATGGGTTTGATGCTTTAATGAGGCTTAGTTTGATGTTAGAATGAGGATTGCGTCCTCCCAACCAGTTGGTGGCGTGATTATTCGAGATTCACCAGTTTGGAATGATTCAGCCGTACTTTCACGCCCTTCCATCGGATCAAACCAATTTGCTTCAGCGTCTTTATCTAGGATGTTTTTAACAGTTGCCTCTGAATTGTCAGAGAAATAGACCAGAATTTTCTTGCCGGAAGAGAGTCTGACCGCTGCTTTTAGGCTTTCGTTGTCACTTTCAGTTCCTTGTAGAATGCTTTGGTCAGGAATCCATTCAGACCAATTATTTTCGATAAGTAAGTTTTTTGCCAGCTGCGCAAACTGAACTGCTCAGGGAAATTCAAAGCTTGTTCCAGGTAAAACCACAATTGTAGTTCCCTTGAGTACCGCGCATTGCCCAAATAGGGCCTGCTCCATAAGTGTGGCCAGCTCCTCCAGCAAAAAATGTATGGTATACTTGTCGACGCAAACGGAGAGGAGTAATATATCCGCACTCTTGACCGTAAGCTCCAAATTCGTAGGAACCCTCAGGAATAGACTTGGCTTCTTAGGATTGTCCAGATTGTATTCTCTTGCCATAGTTGGATATACTTCATTGACCTGTGTCCATACTTCCACCCCATTGGCTGTGATCCAAGCATCTTCATGAAACCAAGTAGAGGAGTTGTCACTTGGGTCTCCATCAGGGTGATAAGTGAAAAAAATGTCCTTCCATGCTTGATCAGCTTTATTCCATTGAACTGTTTTGCCAGTGACCCCATTGGCTATCCCTTCTGCCATTGCCCGGAAAATGGAACGCCTGTCCACATTTTTTTCTGAGATCGTATCTGAAACTGCAAAATATTTTCCTTTCGCATCTCCACCCAGAACCCACAGTATGTGAGGTTCTGTCTTATATCTTTTTCCTAAAAAAACACCGTATTCTTTAGCCTCCTGCGCTGTAAACTCTTGATGAGCACCGCTAAATTGATCTGTGATATAGGCACGTCCCCAGTTTGGGAGGAGGGCTACATACATATTTCTTTTTTTGATCCCCTCGATGATATAGTCTACATGATCCCAATAATCGTTTGGTGCGTCAGGAGATCCCCCAGACACAACTAGCGGTTTCGCAGTGTTGGGGTTGTCTTCTCCACCGGTGAATGGACGATGACCATAAGCATTTGCAGCATTGTGCGGGCCATTTTTTAACCCACCTCCGTGAGGATACCAGAACGCCACAGATTGGATGACATTGAAGCCGAGTTGCTGTCGGTTATCAAGGTATCGATCTACTTCTTCGCGAGTTAATTGCTGAAACATACCCCATCCAGTATCAGCCATCCAAAGAAATGGTGTGCCGTCTTTGTGTTCTATATAGTGACCGTTTCCTGCAACCTGGAGTTTGCCATGGCTATCCCATGGTGCTTGGGCAAAAATATTTACCGAAAATAGAAGTAGGACTAGCGTAAAAATCAACTGTCTTTTCATGGTTATTTAGGTTTGGGTTATTAGTTAAAAAGGAAAATATCTCTGAGCCGAATTGGCTTTTAATTGGATCTCTAGGGTCTCTTCTTTCTTCATTTTACTTTAATAATCACTCGTCTATACCTAGTTAAAGCAGGGCTTACATTGTCCGTGACTTCACAGATCACATGTATTGTTTGCCCAGGTTTTGCATCTTTTGGTACTGTTAGTTTTGCGTCTTGCTCATTTGACTGATTGATTGACACCTCTCCTTTGTAAGTTCCTGGATCTTGATACTGCCACCAGCTGTAGTTAAGTTTATCTCCGTCTGGATCGTATGATCCCGCTGCACTAAGTTTTACACTTGATCCTGCTTTTAGAAGCAAGTCTTCACTGTGAGCCAGCTTAACTATGGGCTCATGATTGGCTTCATCATAGGACTTGATGGTCCAGTCTGCACGTGCTGCAAAATCATTTTGCATCGCAGCAGTCCAGCGCCAGAGTGGTTCCAGATAGTCTGTGAGTTCTTGATCGTTGGGGATTTCCTCCTTAAGCCGCTCTCTTCCCCATGCTGAGTTTCCATACCATCTGCCTTCAGGGTAAGTATAAGAGGAATCCAACACGGGGTCTAGCCAAGTATTTTCTCGGACTTTCACATATCTACCACCCCAGCCTCCATAGTCTGGAGATTCCATGCTGCGCAAGCCTGTAGGTATGGTATGAAGAAAAGCTGGAGAATCTCCTTCAGATCTAAAATCTCCCTTGTCAAATCCCTTGTCACCTTCTTCATGGGCAGGATACATGGACAAAAGTGGGCCGTGTGCTTCCAGGATATTTTCATTCATCCAATCTGCAGCAAGGTATTTCTGCTCAGCTTCTGGCAAATACTTTTTCCAATGATAGAAAATGGCAATAAACTGGTCCGAGATGATCGTGGGAATATTGTATTTGCCCCAGACTGGGCGAATGTATTTCTGAAACGTATCGTCTTGTTCCCAGATGAAATAGAATCGGATTTTACTAGCTACGGCATCCATTTTTTCTGGATGATCTTTCTCTATAGTTTTCAATGCTCGAGCAATAGTATTTGTCCCACCCCAAGCCTGTATCCAGATTGGTCTTGCGTCAGATTCATCCAACAATACTTTTACGATATGCTGAGATCCCGCTGTGATTTTTTCCATTTCACCTTCCGTCTCTACATTGCCTAGAAAGGTTCTGGACTTGAGGAATTCTGCTGTAGGATAATCCTTATCATGCTTAAGCAAATTGGGTTGTACTTTGGCGTAAGCATCCAAGTAGGGTACAGCCCAGTCATCTCCAGCCCATTTGTGTCCATGCCAGTGGTATTGGGAACTTGAAGTTATGATCCCCTCAATATCCCATTCGTTGGCATAAAGGAGAAAGCGAACCAAAGAGCATTCATCATCTATTTCCCCATCACTTGTTACGATGACACGTGGTTTTTCTGTCTTTTCCTGAGCAATAAGATCAGAACCTAAACTGCTGATTAGAATAGCTAGGAGTATGGATTTAGGAAAATGGATAAGTAGGTTCATGGCTGTTATGTTTCACATTTAAGCTGCTGGTACATTAGGTTTTAAGGTTTCACAGTTACTATTACACGGGTATATCGCGTCAGTGCTGGACTACCGTTATCAGTCACTGCACAGATTAAATGGATGGTTCCAGCTCCTTGCGGTACTTTAAAAGAAGATTGCGCTTGATCAGCGTCTGTCAGTCTTACCTGCTCGCCTGCATTTGCAAGAGTGCTTGGCTCGGTATGAACATACCAATGGTAGCTAAGTTTATCTCCGTCTGGATCTTTGCTGCCAGCTACACTTAGTTTGATGGTGTCACCAGGTTTGGCACTCTGATTCAGCTTGCTTTTAGTGTGGACAATTGGAGGATGATTTTGCTTTCAGCATAGGTCTTTACGCTCCAGTCTGCCCGAGCGGCAAAGTCATTCTGCATCGCATCAGACCAGCGCCACATAGGTTTGAAATAAGTGCTGCGTTGTGCTGTAGTAGAGTTGGAACCTTCACGTAAACTCTGCTCTTCCCCAACCATTACTTCCGTAATCGCATCCTACCTTCTGGATACTCATAGCCAGAGACAGGCACTGAATCCAGCCAGGTATTGTCACGGACTTTTACAAATCTCCCTCCCCAACCTCCATACATTGGTGATTCCAAACTTCTCAAGCCTGTAGGAATGGTATGTAAAAGAGCTGGGGAATCTCCTTCAGAGCGGAAATCACCGTTTTCCATAGCGGGATAAAGTGCAGCTAAAGCACCGTGATTTTCAAGAATATTGGCTTTCATCCATGGACCCTCAAAATATGGAATCATTTCTGAAGGTTGCACCTGAACCCATCGATAGGCAATCGCCTCAAACTCATCCGCGATGATGGTCGGAATATTATATTTCCCCCAATTCGGACGAATGTATTCCTGATAAGTCACATCCTGCTCCCAGATCAGATACAGACGCATCTTGTTAGCTACATATTCCATTTTGTCAGGATGGCCTTCTTCGATGCTTTTCAAAGCTCTGGCTAGTGTATTCGTCCCGCCCCAAGCTTGAATCCAAATAGGACGATCATCTGTTTCATCCAACAAAACTTTCACTATAAGCTCTGCTAACCGGGAGTGATTTCAGTCATTTCACCTTCAGTTTTCACGTTGCCTAAGAGCGTTCTTTCGCGTAAAAATTCTGGGCTAGGAAAATCAGGATCATGCTTTACCAGGTTTGGATAATCCTTGGCGTAGGCATCCAAATAAGGATCAATCCAATTATCACCAGGCCAATTGTGGTCATGCGCATCATATTGTGAACTGGAGGTAATTATGCCTTCTACATCCCATTCATTCACATAAAACAGGAAACGGACGATAGAACATTGATCATCTATTTCTCCATCACTGGTAACCAAAACACGAGTTTTCTCAAATTTCTTTTTTTGAGCCATTCCTTCAGAAAAACCAAGGAGGAGTAAGGCAATAAGTAGAAAAGGTATTTTGGCTAGGTATTTCATGGGGATTTCAGGTTTGGGAGTTTTTTTTGCCAATTATTTTTTTCCATCCCTCATAATAGCCAGCTACTTTCTCAAGAGTTTTCTCAGGTAAAGTGCTAGTAGAACTTTGATTAAAGGATTTAAGCTGGTCTATACTTTCATAGACTTTGGAGTTTAGGCCTGCCAAATAGGCGGCACCCAAAGCAGATACATCGGCAATAGCTATGTTGGTTACTTTGCGCTGAAGTATGTCAGCTAAGAACTGCACCACAAACTTGTTTGAAGTAATCCCTCCATCTATTTTTAGCTCTGTTAGTGGCGTCCCGGAATCGGCTTCCATGGCGACGATCACATCTTTGATCTGGTAAGGAACAGATTCCACAGCTGCTCGGATTACATGGTTTTTGGTTGTTTCGAAAGACAATCCTTCAATGGTTGCTTTGCGATTCATGTCCCAATGAGGTGCTCCCAATCCCGAGAAGGCCGGAACGATATAGACGCCTCCATTGTCGGAAAGGGAAAGGCATATTTGCTCCAGTTCTGATGCGTTTTCAAAGAGACCCAGTTGATTTTTGATCCATTCTATCGTGGCACCGGCAGAGACTATTATTCCCTCCAGCGCATAATCCACTCGATTTTCTGTGCTCCAGCATATCGTAGTGACCATTCCATTTTGAGAAGTTTTTGGTTCCTTTCCAATATTCATCAGAATTGAACTGCCCGTTCCCAGCGTGGCTTTGGCACTGCCTGGTTCAAAACATCCTTCCCCAAATGCAGCGGCATGAGAGTCCCCAATCATCGACGAAATGCTGATTTGATGATCCAATAGACCTTCCAAATTGGTGGTGCCAAAGTGAAAAGAAGAGGGCTTTAATTCTGGTAAATTCAGTTTGGATAAACCGAAATCAGACAATAGCTCCTGATGCCAACAAAGCTCCTTCAGATTGAAAAATAATGTTCTGGATGCATTGGTATAATCAGTCAGGTAAGATTGACCTTTGGTTAATTTATAAAGCAACCAAGTGTCAATCGTTCCAAAATATGCTTCTCCCTGATCGATTGCTTCTTTGATCTGAGGCTCATTTTCATAGAGCCAGATTACTTTGGTTCCCGAGAAATAAGGGTCAATGATCAAACCGGTTTTCTCGTTGATTTTTGATCCCAAACCTTCTTTTTCCAATCTTTCACAGATGGCTACCGAACGCTTGCACTGCCATACAATAGCATTATAGAGTGGTTTGCCAGTTTTGTCCCACAGAACAAAAGTCTCTCGCTGATTGGAAATCCCACAGGCTTTAATTTTGCTCAAATCTCCTTTTTTGGACACAAAGCCACCCAGACATTTACCAACAGAGGTTAATATGTTTTGGTAAATCTCCTCAGGATCTTGCTCCACACGGTTTCCTTCTAAGTAGTGGGTTTTGAGAAGTTCTGTCTCCTTGTGCACAGCATTCCCCTGCTCATCGAAGATGATGGTTTTGGTACTGCTGGTTCCTTGATCTATTGCTAATATGAAAGACATGTTTCTAATTTCTGTTGTTAAATCGTTTCATAATCTGACCTATATGGACGATTACTCACTCTTTTGATTCGACTTGTCGATAATGACAGCTAGTAGGATCACCATCCCTTTGATTACCTGCTGCCAAAAAGGAGAGACATTCATGAGAACCAAACCATTATTCAGCACTCCTATAATGATCGCGCCGAGGACTGTTCCCCAGATTGTTCCTCTGCCTCCGGAAAGTGAAGTACCACCAATCACCACTGCTGCAATTGCATCCAATTCATAACTTATTCCGGCATTTGGCTGGGCGGAATCCAGTCGAGCTGTTACCAGCACCCCACCAACGGCTGCAAGCAATCCAGCAATGGAATACACCCATATTTTAACTTTGTTAATCGGAATTCCAGAGAGTCGGGAAGCATTTTCATTTCCTCCTATGGCGTAGATGTATCTTCCAAATCGGGTTTTGCTAGTAAGAATAACTGCTGTGATTACCACTAGACCTGAGATCCATACCGGCATAGGTATTCCTAAGAACCATCCCGTTCCTAAGAACCCGAAACTATCTCCCAGTCCTGTGATGGGATGGCCTTTTGTCCAGAGCATAGTGAATCCACGGGCCATGGTGAGCATGGCCAGCGTAGCGACAAAAGGAGGAACTTTGAATTTGGTGACGGCATACCCATTAACAAATCCTAAGCCTCCGCCGATTAAAAATCCGGCTACTATTGCACCTAAAACTGTGAATCCAATAAACAGATTTAATGAGGGAATGCTGAGTCCATTTTTCAATAAACCTGCCGTCACTGCTCCGCAAAATGCCAAGATAGAACCTACAGAAAGGTCAATTCCGGCGGTTAAAACAACCAGTGTCATTCCCACCGAGATACATACGTTCACAGAGATTTGGCGCATGACATTCCAAAAATTGTCCGTAGTCATGAAATTGTCTGTAAGCAATGCCAAAGCCAAGCATAAGACGAATAATGCGATAAGTGACTGAAACTGGGCTATGTTAAAGTTTTTCTTCAAAGAGATCATTGATTCATGTTTTCAGGGATGCAGGCATTCATTATGTTAGTTTCGGTGGCTTCTTCACTTGAAAACTCGGCGGTGATTTCGCCTTCAGACATGACTAATATTCTGTCTGAAATAGCCAGTATTTCGGGGATTTCAGAAGAAATAACCAGAATGGAAATACCAGAGGCGCTTAATCGAGCAATAAGCTCATAGATTTCATTTTTGGCATTAATATCTATTCCACGCGTAGGTTCGTCCAGCATGAGCACGGTGGGATTTCGCTCTATCCACTTTCCTAGTATTACTTTTTGCTCATTTCCACCACTCAGATTTTTGATTGCTTGATCTTCGTTGTGAACTTTGATTTTCAGGGAAGCGACATGTTTGTCATAGAGTTTGGTATGTAGGGCATCGCTCAGAAAGCCGAATTTGCTGACCTTCTCAATCACAGTAAGGCTTAGGTTTTTTGAAACCGACATTCCTGCTACAATTCCATCTTTTTTGCGGTCTTCAGGTACCAGAGCCATTCCCGCATCTATTGCTTCAATGGGACTTTTGAAGCCTGTTTTCTGGCCATTGAGTAGGATAGAGCCTGTCAATTTGCGGTGGTTAAGCCCAAAGAGACTTTCGCAGAGCTCTGTTCGTCCTGCTCCCATCAATCCATAAACTCCCAGGACTTCACCTTTGCATAAATCGAAACTAATATCTTTTAGTAAAGGACGTTGGGGATTTTCAGGATTGAGTAAACCAAGGTTTTTGACTTCTAAGACTTTTTCTTCTGTACAGTTTTTGGTGGATTTTTTGACCACTTTCACTTCACGCCCTGCCATCATATTGATGAGTTGAGCACGGGATATTTCTGAAACTCCCCCTTGACCGACCACTTTCCCATCCCGCAGCACTACAAAATCATCTGCTAAGGCAAAAAGCTCATCCAGTTTGTGCGAGATATAGACAATGGCTTTACCCTCTGCTTTTAGTTTATTGATGATTTCGAAGAGGACTTCCACTTCGCTTTCCCCGATGGCTGAAGTAGGCTCGTCCATAAAAACTACCTCAGATTCTGTGAGTAGGGCTTTGGCGATTTCTACGATTTGCTGTTGGCCAACTTTCAATGTACCTACCAAGGCTGTTGGTTCTACTTCCAGTTTGAGTCTGGTTAGTAAAGCTTTAGTCTTGTTGATCATTTTCTCGCGATCCAAAAAGCCAAATGCATTGACCAATTCTTTTCCCAAAAAAATGTTTTGAGCTACCGTCAGGTAAGGAATCAGATTTAACTCTTGGTGAATAATTCCAATTCCCATTTCCTGAGCGTCCTTAGGTTTGGAGAATTTAATTTCTTGGCCTTTAAAGAGAATTTGTCCTTCAAAATCAGTGTAAATACCTGACATGATTTTCAAAAGGGTAGATTTTCCTGCGCCGTTTTCACCGATTAATGCGGTTACTTTTCCTCCTTCCAGACTGAGATTGACATTACTGAGGGCAGTAACTCCAGAGAACTTTTTGGTTATTTCTTTTACTTCCAGTAGTGCCGTCATGCTAGGAGGAGATTTGGAGAGTAAATGGCATAACCTCGAGTTGGTCTAGATTCAAATGAGCTTTGTTGAGTTCAATAGCTCCTTCAAATTTCACTGAATCTCCCTCTTTTACTTTGGATCTGAAGCTTGGTATTACTTCTTGGCGAATCCTGTCATTCATTGCCTCAGAGATGCTGTTGAAATCCGCAGTGTCTTCGTAATCGTTGATTTTGACCAATCCTGAAGCATCACGGAGGGCATTTCCAAAAATGAATTCCGTTTCAATTTCTATGATAAGAGAACTGCCTACTTGAAGCAGCACATTGTTTTCATTTACAGCGCTGACTATGCCTTCTCCTTTCACGCGGAAATAGCCAATATTGCCAATACCTAAGGCATGACTATTTTTCTCAAATGTGCTGTTTACGTCCTGATTGAAACTGTCAATTAGTTGCGATATATCAGTGCAATCTTGGTAAGCCTTTGAGAGATCCTGATTCCAGATGCCGCTCAACATAGGCTTTCGCATTGAAAACCGTTTGCTGATTTTCTGCCAGTTTTTGGTCTAGAGGCTGGATATCAGATTGAATTGTAACCCACAAGAGCTAATGCAACTACTCCAATGCCATATTTTATAGCTTTATTATTCATCACTTCCGTAGGCTTCGTACTCATGTACATTTTCTTGATTGACCATTTCTACAGTCACAGGGACTTTTTGTGCGAAATCCCGTTTGCCATTGAAGTACTCCAATGCGTAGTTGGCGGCTGTTCTAGCGATTAGCTTTGGGAATTGCATTCCGGTAGCTAGGATTTTTTTCTGCTCGATGGAGGTGATCACATCGCTTGCTCTCGTCAAAGCCAAAGACCATGACTTGTTCTGCCTTTCCTGCGGCCACTAAAGCCTGATAAGCTCCCATGGCCATGCCGTCATTGCCGCAGAAGACTCCTTTGATATCTGGATGTACCTGTAAAATAGACTCCATTACTTCCATAGCCTTGTTTCTGTCGAAGTCAGCATTTTGCTGAGCGACCATTTGTAGGTCAGGATAGTTATCGACTACAGAGTGAAATCCTTTCGAGCGACTCCAGGTATTATTGTCTCCGACTAAGCCCAAGATTTCTACGTACTTTCCACTTTTATTCAACTTCTCAACGAAGTATTTGCCTATAGCTACGCATCCCGCGTAGCTGTCTGAGAGGATTTGACTGGTTGCTGCGTCCGTAGCGTTGATCTCACGATCCATGCAGAATACAGGGATTTCAGCTTTTTTGGCAATTCTCACATTCGCGATCGAGCCATCCGCATCTGTGGGATTGAAAAGTATAGCGTCGTAGCCTGAAGAGATGGCATTTTCAAAGTGATCTGTCTCCAGTGCGGTATTATTTTGGGAATCAAAAATAGTAGCCTCAAATCCTAGCTCTATGGCATGGTTGGCTGCAGTCTCTGCCAGCACTACAAACCATGGGTTATTGAGTGAGGAAATGATTACGGCCACTTTTTTAGGCTGATCCTGCTTTTCAGACTTCTGGTTTTGGCAGCTGAATAATATAGCGGTGAAGAGGAGCAGGCATACAATTTTTATGGGTTTGAAATAGGTCATTTTGGGTGGGTTATTGTTATTTCAAAAGTGTTTCGGCCTGCGCCAAAATACCATCTCGGGATATGCCGTAGTGATTGAAGATTTCTCCCTGTGAACCTGTCACGGTATATTCATCTGGTATTCCGATGATATGGAATCGGTTTCTGGCTCCTTTTTGGAAAAGGTAGGAAGCGCAGGCTTCGCCCAATCCTCCGTTTACCATGTCTTCTTCCACTGTGATAATTGGTTTGCCTTCAGCAGCCAATTCATCCAAAAGTGCTGTGTCTAATGGCTTGATTGTATGCATGCTTACTACTTTGGCAGCGACCCCATGCTTTTCTTCCAAAGCTTTTGCAGCCTGCCATGCAGGGTAAACAGTTTCACCGTTTGCGATGATGGTGAGATCATTTCCTTCACGTACAATTCGACCTTTTCCAAATTCAAACTCTTGGTTTTCTTCAGATAGGAAAGGCATGAGTTTTTTGCCAAATCGGAGATAAATCGGTTGATCCAGCTTCGCGGCTAATAGTACAGCTTGTTCCGTTTCGAAATTGTCAGCCGGTGCGACGATGATCATATTATTGATGGCTCGAAGCACGGCGAAATCATGCAGACTGTGGTGTGTGGTTCCAAGTGCCCCCCGTAAGCTGACTTCCGCACCGATTCCGACCAGTACTGACTGGGTTGTCGGAATAGGCTACATCGTTTTTGATTTGTTCCAAAGCCCGTGCAGTAAGAAAGACAAGCAGGAGAAATGGCAAATGTTTTCTTTCCTGCAGATGCCAAGCCAGCAGCTACGCCAACAAGATTTTGCTCAGCAATACCTACTTCTACAATCTGCTCCGGGAATTTTTGACCGAAGGGAACGAGTTTTCCTGAACCACGAGAGCCACGTGTCACCACGATCATCGATTTATCTATGACGGCTAATGATTCCAATGTATTCAGCCGAAAACCTCTTGGTTTGCGCTTCCCATTTTCAGGTCTGTCTCTATCATTTTATCTAATTCCATGATTCGCTAGATTAATGCTTCAGCCGCGTCTAATTCTGATAATGCTAACTCGTACTGCTCCGGGCTTGGTACACCATGGTGCCATTTTAGTACGCGTTCCATGTAGCTGATTCCTTTACCTTTAATGGTATGGGCAATTATGAAATTGGGCTTACCAACTTCGAAAGGACCGGTATTTAACGCCTCCTCCAGTTCAGCTAGGTTATGTCCGTCTACTTCCCGTACTGACCAACCGAAAGCTTCCAATTTGTCCCGTAGGGAATCTGTATTCATCACCTCTTGATTGGACCCGGTAATCTGCTGCTTGTTGTTGTCCAGAATGGCGTATAAATTATCCAGCTTGTAATGGGAAGCGGATAGAAATGCTTCCCAGTTTGAGCCCTCAGGCAATTCCCCATCTCCTAAAAGCGTAAATATTCTATGCGTTTTTTTATCCAGTTTAGCCGCTATTGCTTCTCCCACACAAATAGGTAATCCATGACCCAATGCTCCGGTATTTTGCTCTACACCATTCACCTTTTTGGTTGGATGGCCGATGTAATGGGATTGGTATTGACAAAGAGTTTCCAGATCAGATTCTGGGAAAAAACCACAATCTGCCAAGGTCACAAAGAGAGCCTCTACACAATGTCCCTTACTTTGGATATAGCGATCCCGATCTGGGTTTTTGAAGTCGTTTGGCTTTACATTAAGCACTCTGTTGTATAGTACATTCAGGATGTCCACACAAGACAAGCTTCCGCCTGTATGTCCTGCTTTTGCTTTATAAATGTACTTGAGAAGGTTTTTTCTCAGAAATACAGACTTCAGTTTCAAATCTTTATCTGTCATGTTCGGTTCTTATTAATTAGCAGTTTGTGCTAAACTGGTTTTCATTAGTATGAAAAGTTTGGTCTCAATTGAAGGAAGGATTCTTGGATGATAAACTACCCTTCGTGATGGTATACTTCCCATCCCATATAGTTTTCAAATGCTTCCTTAAGTGCTTCAGATGTGTGTGATGCATTCATTACGACGTGATGTTCAAAGCCATTTCTACAGATGTGTTTCATCAAACCTTGAAGATTAGGAATTTTGGCCACTGCTCGGTTCCCGAATGTTTTCAATTCATCATCGGTTAATACCCCATCACCAACATAAGCTTTCATGATTCCTCTGGTATCGTCCGTGCTGATTCTACCAAAAGTCAATGGGGAGGCAGGCGTGCGTCCATCCAAAGCGCCATATGTGTTTTCCACTCCTACAGTAGTTCCTAGGATAGGGGCATTGCTGATTTCAATGTCCGGGAGGAATGATTTTGCCCAGTTTCCACAGTGGAAAAGCACACATTTCTCATCATCATCTGCGTAGTTATTGTTCCAATCCACTAATGCACTCGGGGAGCCAGAAGCCAATTGCATGGCATACATACTGAGTGTTCCTGTGACATCTACCTCGCAGGCGCTAGGAATCATTCCCTCGCTAAACATGCTGGAGCTGGTGCAGACATTACATCCAAAATTTTGCTGCAAAGAAGTCCAACACTGAATGGCATTAGCATCCAGTTGATTTTCGGTCATAAAATCATTCAGTACAACATCCAGCTTGGCCATTTGAATTAGAGATTCGCTAGGAGTTTTACCTGTGGAAGCGTAGTTGTGGATTTTCTCCAAATGATCTTTTACGCGTTGATCAGATTTGTCCAGTTTATTGGCATAACCTAGTATCTCAGACAGGTCGCAGGTAACTACAGAGATGCCATTTTTCTGAAGGATTTTTTCGCTGTATCGTACAGTATTAAAGGCAGTTGGTCTTGCTCCAATTGCTCCGATACGCACATTTTTCATTCCTTTTACTACACGGCAGACACCCAAAAACTGCTTTAGATCCGCCAAAAAAGAAGGATCGGTAGGATGGACGACATGCTTGGTAGTGATTGAATATTTGATGCCGTATTGATAAAGGTTGTTACAAACGGAAATCTTGCCACACCAAGAATCTCGGCGATTTGCTACATTAAGCTTATTGAGTTCATCTGGGTAGCCTTGGATAAGTACGGGTACTTTCAGGTCCGCTAGGTGTAAGGTATCGGCAATTCCTCTTTCATCTCCGAAATTTGGAAGAACCACCAAAACCCCGGCTATAGCATCTTTATGTTTCTTGAATAGGTCTGCGCATTTTCTTGCATCAGTATAGGTTTCTACTCCACCAAGTTTGGTGTCTGTCTCATCACGGATAATTGTTTGAATTCCTTGTTCACCCAGCATTTTCAGTACTTCTATCCGTGCCTCTGTCACAAGTTTATCCGGAAAAAAGTCTCGGTTCCCAATGATTACCCCTAAAGTTATATTTTGCTTTTTCATTACGTGTGATATAGCTGACTAGTGCTTATTTAGATGTGTCTTCTGCGATGATTAATTGGATGTCGTGTTCCTTAAAAACTTCCTTATGTTTATTTTCTACCCCCTCATCTGTAATGATATAATCTATTAGAGAAAGCGCTCCCAGACTAGCAAAGGCACTTTTTCCGATTTTGGAAGAGTCTGCTACTAGATAAGTAGTGTCTGCCGCATCAATCATTGCTTTTTTGACAACTAGGTCACTAAGACTAGGATAGGTAAGCCCTGATTTCAGTGATATTCCGGCAGTTGCTAGAAAGAGTTTTTGGACATTCAGCCCTTTAAAGAAATCTGCGGCCTTTTGTCCTGTCAATGAAAGGGTAGGTGCTTTGAATTCTCCCCCTGTCATGATGATGTCAATATTTGGATTAGCGCCAAGCATTAGTGCAATATTCAGAGCGTTGGTAATTACTGTGAGCCCTTTGATGTTTACAATTTTTTTAGCGATTTCCGTGGTAGTAGAACCAGAGTCTAGAATAATGGTGTCGCCTGGTTGGATGAATTCAAGGCATTTTTCTGCGATGATTTCTTTTTCCTTTAGATTGTCTTGATGTACCAAAGAGAAGTTACGGACCTTATTTTCCACATCTTTTAGATGTACGCCGCCATGTTCCCGATTTACCAATCCATTTTTCTCTAATTTTTCCAGGTCCTGTCGAATGGTAACTTCAGTTACTTTAAAGATCCTAGCCAGATCAATGACCTTAGCGGATCCATCTTCTTTAAGCAGTTCTAGTATCTTTTCTTTTCTTTGTTTAGGGAGCATGGAATTTTTGTTTCTTGGTGAAAAACAAAAGTAACCTATTTCGAAAACTTAAGCTTTTCATTTTGTTTGCTTTCGCAAAATATTCTCAAACCTATATCTGATCTAAATTCGAGTTGTAATTGTGAACAGAATGGAAGTTTGTGACTTAGGAAATTGTTAGTGCCATTCAAAAAGAGGGGAGCCCTCCTGCTATCAGCAGAGTTCTCCCTTCTAACCCTCTAGGCCAATCTATTTATTGTTCATTAGTATGTTTAGTGATTCCCGCAGACTTTACTTTATCATTTGACTCTCTGGCGAACCCCATAGCTTTATTGCTAATCTCACAATATCGAAAGTATATGAAATAAATAATAAGTGTTTGAAGCTATTTCTAGGGTAAATCTAGCTAATAATAAAAATAAACAAAGGATTTGCTGATAAAAATTTACGTTTATTTTCTTTTTATTCTTCGTTTACTTTCTTTTTGATACATTTGAGTGTCAATTAGCAGGTATATAGCATCAATCACTTGGTTATTTGTTAGTATGGTATCTTCAGTTTCAAAACTTCACGAATGTTACGTATGAATAGAACTATAATTAGTGGGATGGAATGGGTTGTAATGATTGCTTTTTTAACATTGCTCAGCTGTAATACTGCTGAAAACGAGCGTCATAAACCCAGAGTGTTGATCAGCTCAGATATAGGAGGGACAGATCCGGATGACTTCCAATCGATGATACACTTATTGATGTATGCTGATCAATTCGAAATTGAAGGTTTGGTTTCTTCTCCTTTTGGTGATGGGAGTAAAAAGGATTTTCTGGATATCATTGAGCATTATGAAAGCGATTACAATCAACTTCTGAAGCACGCTCCAGAACTGCCTTCCCCTAATTCACTTCGGAATATCACCAAGCAAGGCGAGAAAAATGCTGCACCATTCAAAGGATATGCTGCTGCTACAGAAGGATCGGAATGGATTATTAAATGCGCGAAAAAAGAAAGTGATCAACCGCTATGGGTACTTGTGTGGGGTGGCATTGAAGATCTCGCACAGGCACTCCACGATGCACCGGAGATCAAAGACAATATTCGCGTCTATTGGATAGGCGGGCCCAACAAAAAATGGAGCATCAATGCCTATTCTTATATAGCTGAGCATCATCCGGATCTCTGGATGATTGAGGCAAATGCAACTTATAGAGGTTGGTTTATGGATGAAGATTCTCCAAAAGATGTGAAAGGTGATGCTTATTATGACAATTACATACAGGGCAGAGGTGCTATGGGGAAGGATTTTATCAAGTATTATGATGGTCGGGTCAAAATGGGGGATACCCCATCACTTGCCTACCTAATGAGCGGCGATCCAAATGACCCTATGGGTGAAAGCTGGGGAGGTAGTTTTGAGAAAATCGATCACAGCTCACGAAACATTTTTATAGATGGAAGTACTGTGGAAGATACGGTAGCTGCTTATGGAACTATTGAATGGAGGTTTACTGGCCCAGAATTGAGTATTTCAGAAGATTCGGTGGTATTTGAACTGGAAGTGCAAAATCAAATCTGGCCAGGCGATTACTTAGGCGAAGGTATGTATGGGGTAAAGTATAGCTCCAAAAAACCAGAAAAAGGAACCTACAAAACCCGAAGTGCAATTGCTGAATTAGATGGCTTGGAAGGCGGTTATGTAAGTACGGATCCTTGGCCAGGAAAGGCTTCACCCGATGATTATCAACTAGGAAATAATTGGTATAGTGACAAACTAGATCCGGCTCTCTTTATAAAGGATCAACAGGGAGCTAAAACAATCTCAAAACATAGGAAAGAGTTTTTATTGGATTGGGCGGAAAGATGGAAATGGCTTGAAAAGTAAGTATGCCTAACTCAAATTCAAAGAAATAACAATAAGCCCCTCTTTATGAAAAGAATCAATTTAGTCGTAGTGATAAGCATTCTTGCTATCACTTCGGCATTTTCTCAGCAGTTAGCATTCCCCACAGCAGAAGGATATGGGAAGTTCTCTAAAGGTGGTCGTGGAGGTGTAGTGTTTGAAGTCACCAACCTTAACGATAGTGGAGAGGGAAGTTTGCGAGCTGCTGTGGAAGCATCGGAACCTCGAACTGTTGTATTTCGGGTATCAGGAACTATAGAACTCGAAAGTGCTTTACGGATCAAGAATCCATATATCACCATTGCTGGTCAAACAGCTCCCGGAGATGGTATTTGTATCAAAAAAAATCCATTGGTAATCGAAGCAGATCATGTGATTGTAAGGTATTTGAGAGTTAGACTGGGAAATGAATCAGGAGATGACGCTGATGCAGTTTCCAGCAGATATAATAAGCACCTTATTTTGGATCATATTTCAGCTAGCTGGAGTGTGGATGAGACCATGTCAATTTATCATAATGATAGTATTACGGTGCAATGGAGTATTATTTCCGAAAGCATGCACGATTCAAACCATGTAAAGGGAGCTCATGGCTTCGGTGGTATTTGGGGCTCGAACTTTGGGAGCTATCACCATAATTTACTAGCGCATCATGGAAGTCGAAACCCGAGAATGGCTTCGGGTTCTGGTTACACGGATTATAGAAATAATGTGGTTTATAATTGGGGGTATAACAGCACCTATGGCGGTGAAAACAAACAAGGTACGGATCCTCGATTTACCTTTTCGATCATCAATATGGTAGCCAACTACTATAAGCCTGGGCCTGCGACACAGGCGGGTGAAAATTCTTACAGATTGGCAAATCCATCCATGCGCAACGATGTCAGTGATTTTGGTAAATGGTTTATTGCTGATAATGTGATGATTGGGAGTGATCGCGTCACGGCTGACAATTGGGATGGTGGGGTGCAGCCTCAAGGTGGCAACTCAAATATTCAATATGTCAGACTTGAAAAACCATGGGAATCAATGCCTATCAATCAGCAGTCCGCTGAAGAAGCATTTGACTTAGTACTTGCAAATGCTGGGGCTACTTTGCCTAAGCGGGATGCAGTGGATACCCGAATAGTCAATGAAACGAAAGGCGGTTTTACCATCTATGAAGGAGGTACCTATAGAAAGAGAATCACTTTGGTAGATACTTCAAAAAAATCAGGAATTATAGATACTCAGGAGGATGTAGGTGGCTGGCCTGAATTAAAGAGTTTGCCTGCACTCACAGATTCAGATCACGATGGAATGCCGGATGAATGGGAAAAGAAAAATGGACTTGATCCATCTGATTCAAGTGATCGAAATATAATTCAAGACGGTTATACTATGCTAGAAAAGTATCTCAATTCCATTATGTAATTATCCGCAATGATGCCAGTTGCCTTAGATTCTTTGCTTATCTGGTCGGAAGACCGATGTGACCTCAATTATAATTTTGAACAAATTCCAGATTGCTTTTCCCCTTTTACTGGTAGAAAAGCGGATATACATTATGTAATATTATCAGAAGAAAATAAACTGGAAATCAATTTCATTCTCTCAGATGAGGATTTCCAAAGTCACCCAAGTCTCACAATTAAAAACAATCATGAAAATAAAATTCTTATCCCTTATACTAACCTTAGTGGTCAATAGCTCAGTGCTTTTGGCGCAACAGGTACCTACAGGTGATACTCCCAAGCCCCGTATAGTAATTTTAACTGATGTGTCTACCTGGGAGACAGATGATAGCGAATCGTTGGTAAGGTTATTAGTGCATGCCGACCTCTTCGAAATCGAAAGTATTATTTACACTACGGGTTGGAGTTTGGATAAAACGCGGGAGGACTTTTTCCAGCTGATTCATGATGCCATTGATGCCTACGAAAAGGACCTCCCAAACCTGATGAAGCGATCTGGGCAAAAGGGCTTTGCTGCAGATGAATCCCATCAAAATATTGGTTATTGGCCAAGTCCTTCTTACTTAAGAAGTATCACAGTTTTTGGCAGTAAAAACCGCGGGAAGGAGTTTCTCGGGAAAGACAATGATTCACCTGGAAGTGAGTTGATCATCGAACTTGCAGATGAAAAGGATGAGCGTCCCTTGTGGATTACTGTATGGGGAGGAGGAAATACTATCGCACAATCTATATGGAAAGTAAAGCAAGAACGATCTGAATCTGAACTCAAAGAATTCCTCCATAAAATTCCTATCTATACTATTACTGATCAAGACCGTGACCAGAAAACTCCCTATGACATCAGCTCTCATCAGTGGATGCGTGGTGAGTTTGAAGAGGATCTACTGTTTATCTGGGATGAGTCTGCTTGGAGATACCAGAATGGTACAGGGAAGAAATACTGGGAAGAATATGCTGCTCATATACAAAGCCATGGAAACTTGGGTAAGGTATATCCAAAATATAAGTATGGAGTCGAAGGTGATACTCCTGCCTTCCTACACTTGATGCCAAATGGGTTAAATGACCCAATGGTTCCTTCACAGGTTAGTTGGGGTGGATATTTTGAGTTTGGGTTGACTGAAGATAGCGTAACTTCTTCTTTCAGAAACTATAAGGCTCCTGAGTCCGAAGTGTCAAGAACCTATGAAAGCTATTTCTATCCTGCCACTTTTAACAATTTTGTAGCCCGAATGGACTGGGCAAATGAAGGGGGAGGTAACCGCAATCCAATAGTTGTAATCAACAAAAATCCAGGTATTGGCATCCTCAAAGTCAAAGCTAAAAAACGTCAAAATGTTATCCTAGACGCCTCAAAGTCCTATGATCTAGAAGAAGATGAGCTTAGCTACCAATGGTGGTTTATTCCAGAGGCTGGTACGTATAGGGGGGAAGTAGTCATTCCGAATAATGATTCTGACTCAATAAAATTCACCCTACCACCAGATTCTTCAGGTAAAACTATTCATGTCATTTGCGAAGTAACCGACAATGGTTCGCCAAATCTGACAAGTTATCGAAGAATTATCATTGAAGTGAAATAGATAGAACAGGTGAATTTCAATAAACTAATAGTGTCAGTAGGATTCCTATTTGGGATTAATTCAGCCAGCCTGGCTCAATATCGCGTGATCGTCTCTTCTGATTTCCCACCAATTCCGGTGACCAATAGTGACCCGGATGATGTGCAGTCTATGATAAGATTTTTACTCTATACCAACGAGCTGGAGGTTGAAGCACTGATCGCATCTGCAGGGACTTTCGAAATGGTGGCAGACAAGCAAACTATTTTAGAAGTACTGGATAAGTACGATCTAGTCGATGAGAACCTGAGAAAGCATGATCCTAAATTCCCGACTGCAGACTACCTGAAATCTGTCACATTCGAAGGGAGAGGCAACCGTCAGAACATTCCGATCAAGTGGGGATGTGAAAAACAGCCTTGGAATGAGATAATAGGGCCGGGGAAAGACAGCGAAGCTTCAAGTGCGATTATTGAAACAGTAGACAAGCCTGACCCTAGACCCGTTTATATTGGAGTATGGGGTGGCGCAAGGGAAGTTGCCCAAGCTATCTGGAAAGTCCAAAACACTAGAAGTCCCGAGGAGTTGGAGGCCTTTTTAGGCAAAATGAGAATATTCCTAATTGCATGTCAGGATGCCAGCCATGGATGGTTGATGGATAATTTCCCCCAGCTGCATATTATAGAATCCAAGAAAACCTACCAGGGTATGTTCAAAGTGGGTTCCCAAGAATGGGCGGAAGAAAACGTAATCAACAACCATGGACCACTTGGGGCTATTTATCCACCAAAAGCAATGGCTGGAGCTGGTGTTATAGAGGGGGATAGTCCCGCATTTCTCTATTTGCTAAGCGCAGCTCGAGGAATAAATGACCCTGAAGACCCTACTCAAGAAAGTTGGGGCGGACAATATGTAAGAGTAGAAGGCACCAATCATTATATAGACGGACTTGGGCCTGATTCAATTTCTAAATGGAAAGTTGATTTTCAATTAGATTTTCAAATACGAGCTGATTGGATGATTTATTAAATGCACTGTATCACAATACCAATTAGGCAAAACTTGGCAGAAATAAAATGCAAGAACCAATTTCTAAGCCCAATTGGACATCAACTCGCAGCTTTCATTTCTCATTACCTGAACTAGAGTGCTTAGGTCGGTAATGTAAACTTGGTAAATTCCTTTTAAAACAACCAATTTGCTGACTATCAATTATATAAATATTTGAAAATGACTAAACGTAAATACATGAAACTAAGGATGGGGCTACTTTGTAGTGTTCTTCTTGTCTTTGCTGCGCAAGTAAATGCGCAGGAAAAAGCAATGGTCAACACTTCCAAAAGTCCTTTTGCTAAACAGGTTTCAGTGGATATGGATGCCGTTCATTGGACTGGTGGGTTTTGGGGACATTGGGCTGAAGTGATTAAGGATACCATGGCAATGAACATGTTGCAGGTTTATGAAAATGATACGCTGAGCCATGCCTTTCTTAACTTTGAGATAGCGGCCGGGTATAAGGAAGGAAGACACAGAGGTGCTCCATTTCATGATGGTGATTTTTATAAAACCTTGGAAGCATTAGTTTCAGTGTATGCTACGACCAAAGATCCGAGGTACTATGATGAGCTCGAGCGTATCATAAAGGTAATAGCCGATGCGCAAAGAGCAGATGGATACATCCATACATCCACTATTATCAAGCAGCGAAATAACCAAGAAGATGCTGTTGAGTTTGAGGACCGTATGAATTTCGAGACTTATAATATGGGGCATTTGATGACTGCCGCCAGTTTACATTACCGCACTACTGGGCAGACTAACTTTCTGGATATAGCAGTAAAAGCGACAGATTTTCTTGTGGAATACCACGAGGATGCAACTGCCGAGCAAGCTCAAAATGCCATCTGTCCCTCACATTATATGGGAGTGGTGGAGATGTACAGAACGACCGGCAACCAGAGATATCTGGACCTCGCGCAGAAAATGATAGATATCCGCGGAATGATCACTGATGGCACCGATCATAACCAAGACCGGATTCCTTTCCGTCAACAGCGAGAAGCAGTAGGTCATGCTGTTCGAGCTAATTACCTCTATGCTGGGGTGGCGGATTTGTATGCAGAGACAGGCGAGGATTCATTGATGATGGCTTTGGAAAGTATATGGCAGGATGTGGTGAGTAAAAAGCTATATATCACCGGTGCAACGGGAGCTTTATACGATGGAGTTTCGCCAAATGGTACCACCTACAATCAGCCGATCATTCAGCAGGTGCATCAAGCCTACGGGCAGGCGTATCAACTTCCGAATATTGCAGCTTATAATGAAACCTGTGCTAATATTGGCAATGTCCTTTGGAACCACCGAATGCTGTTGGTAACTGGAGACAGTCGATTTGCAGATATCATGGAGCTGAGTTTATTCAACAGTGTGTTATCCGGAACAGATCTGACTGGTACTCATTTCAATTATACCAATCCTTTGCGGGTCGATGATGACTTGCCGTTTGAATTTCGCTGGTCCAAGGAGCGGCAACCTTATATCTCCAAATCAAATTGTTGTCCACCCAATGTAGTGAGAACCGTTGCCGAATCTCAGAATTATGCCTATGCATTGTCCAAAAAGGGACTTATAGTGAATATGTATGGTAGCAGTAATTTAAAGACCCAATTGCTGGATGGTTCTGATTTGGAGGTCAAACAGGAGACAGATTATCCATGGGATGGTGATATAAAGTTAGAAATTAATAAATCTTCAGGTAGTCCATTTGCTATTGATATGCGAATCCCGGCTTGGGCTGAAAATGCTGAGATAAAGATAAATGGTGAAAAAACTACAGAAAAGGCAATAGCAGGAAGCTACTCAAGCCTGACTCGAAACTGGAAAAAAGGGGATGTGATCGAGCTATACCTTCCTATGCCTGTGCGACTGATGGAAGCAAATCCATTGGTAGAGGAGGCAAGGAATCAAGTAGCTGTTGTGAGAGGCCCTATAGTTTATTGTATCGAATCTCCTGATATCAAAGGTGCCAGGATTTTTGACGTGAAAATTCCAGCAGATATCCAATTGAAGGCTGTGAAAGAAGAAATGGTAGGTGCACAAATTGCTTTCTTAGAAGGAACAGCCTTGTTTAAAACGGATAAAGAATGGAATGGAGATTTGTATCGCCCGATTGACTCCAAAAGTGAGTTAAAAGAGCTGGAGATCAGGCTAGTGCCCTATTTTGCATGGGGCAATAGGGGCAAATCAGAAATGTCTGTTTGGATTCCCCTGAAGAAGTAAGCACTTGACACAAGAGACTTTTTCAGCAATTGGAAAGCAGAACTATTGTAGAGTTGATCCTTTGTCAAACTCGTTAATTTTATTGTCACGGATGACGGTGTTCCTCGACTTACGAGATTTTAACGTGTGATAGCAGAGATGAAGAAGGGAAATTTAGTGGGCGCAGGATCGAACCCTATCTAATTGCTGAGGTAGGATTCGTTTTTATTTCTGAATGCAATTAAATCTTCAATGGAGACCAGCTTTAAGTTGAATTTTTTCGCTACCAAAAAAAGATCTGGAAGCCTAGCCATAGTACCATCTTCATTTAATATTTCTACTAATACTCCAGCAGGTGACAATCCTGCTAATAGTGCGAAGTCAATTGCAGCCTCGGTATGTCCAGCCCTTTTAAGTACGCCGCCACTTTTGGCTTTTAGAGGAAAAACATGACCAGGCTTTTCCTAATTCACTCGGATGTATAGTATCATCGACAAGAGCTCGAATTGTCTTCGCACGATCTGAGGACGATATTCCGGTAGAACACCCATGCCCAATCAAATCTACCGAAATAGTAAAGGGAGTTTCGTATGCCGCAGTATTGTTTGAAACCATAAGGGACAATCCTAATTTTTCACACCTTTCTTCGCTGACTGGCGCACAAATTAGACCTCTACCATAAGTAGCCATGAAATTTATGATTTCTGGTGTTACCAGTTCCGCAGCACAGATAAAGTCGCCTTCATTTTCACGGTTTTCATCATCTACTACAATAATAACTTCGCCGTTTTTGATAGCCTCGATTGCATCTTCAATAGAGTCTAGTTGATAATTTTCCACTAATGATAAAGTTTGATAAAAATGGGACTGCAAATTTAACCTTTATTCCTTTCCAAATTGGAAGAACTCAAAGACTTAGAGGGAAATTGTTTTCCGGTATCTTTCCGTGGTGCCTGAGTACCTCTGTTTCCTACAAAGAATAGGAGTAGCCTTCAAAAACGAAAATTATGAAAAGTGACCCTATGAGATTTAGAGTAATAGTATGAAACCAGCATGATATGTGATTTCTTAAATCAATTCATCCTCGCAAACTTGTTGTACTTATTTCTGTATTCAATAGGAGTCAAACCAGTGATTTTTTTGAAGGTGGTCCTGAAGGCTTTGGTATCAGAATATCCCACTTCAAACATGACTTCTGTGATGTTTTTCATCGTAGTTTCAAAGCTACGCTTTGCAGCTTCCACTTTGACTCGCTGAATGTATTCAAGCACGGAATTATTGGTAACCCGCTTAAATCTGCGTTCGAAACTTCGACGGCCAACAGCAACTTCATCGGCAAGCGCATCTACTGTAATGCGTTCTTCAAGCTTCTCCTCTATATATTCCTGAGCTTTTTTAACGGCTTCATCCTGATGAGTCTTTTGACCTTTGAACATGGAAAAAGCAGTTTGGCTATTCCGGTCGATGTCTATTGCAAAATATTTCGCTGTTAAAATTGCTATTTCCCGATCAGCATATTTCTCAACTAAGTGCAGTAGTAAGTTCCAATACGAATTAGCTCCTCCGCTGGAATATATGCCATTTTCTTCTGTCACAATGGTGCCGTCCTGCACTTCCACCTCGGGGTAGAACTCACGAAAAAGATTTGTAAATCCCCAATGTGTAGAACATTTTTTACCATCAAGTAGTCCAGTAGCAGCTAGCAAAAATGCACCTACGCAAAGCGAGGCTATCTCCGTTCCTGATTCATATTGTGCTTTTATCCAAGGAATATAGGCCTCATTGGCTTCTACGGCTTTTTTCATGTCTCCAAAAAGTGCAGGAATGACAACTAAATCCGGGGCAGTTGCAGTTGCCAAAAGTTTGTCAGGAAATACGGAATAGTGTTTGTCATTTAATTTAACTTCTGGATTCAGACCAACTAATTCAACATGGAAAAGAGGATCTCCGCCTGATCTGGTAAGAAATTCATTGACTGCCGAGAAACAATATTGCGGATCTGCAATTGCTTGTAGAACAGATTGTTCCGGTACTATGATAGCAATGTTTTTCATGTGTTTAAATTAATGTTTCCTGTCGCAATCTACCTTTCAATTGTCAGAATTGAACAGGGTGAATTTTAGCGGCGATTGATAAATTTGTTAAGTAAATTTTGATAATCAAATCAGAAGACCATGACAACTACTCAAAAAACCAAAATTACTGTTCAAGTAACCGTAAATGCGCCTTTAGAAAAAGTTTGGAATTACTTCACCGAACCCAAGCATATCATCCATTGGAATAATGCTTCTGCTGATTGGCACACGACCAAATCAGAAAATGACCTTCAACCCGGTGGAAGTTTTACTTCCAGAATGGAAGCGAAAGATGGAAGTATGGGTTTTGATTTTGGAGGAGTATATCAAGAAGTGGAAAAACACTCCTACTATACGTACATTTTGAGTGATGAACGTCAGGTGAAAGTTACTTTTAAAGAAGTTCCTGATGGAGTAGAAGTGGTGGAGGTATTCGATGCTGAAATGGAGAATTCAGTTGAATTGCAAAAAAAAGGGTGGCAGGCTATTTTAGAAAATTTCAAAACATACACCGAGTCAGAGGCGAAAATGGTCAGATTGCACTTTGAGATTTTGATCAAAAAACCATCTGCTGAAGTGTATACAACCATGCTTCAAAAACCTACCTATGAGGAATGGACAGAAGCTTTTTCTCCAGGCTCTACCTACATAGGTACTTGGGAAGAGGGAAGCAAAATACTTTTTGTCTCTCAAGGAGAAGAAGGAAATCAAAATGGAATGGTGAGTAAAGTTGCCAAGAATGAGGAGAACAAGCATGTGGATATAGAACACTTAGGGGTATTGAAAGAGGGGGTTGAAGTGTTGGGAGGAAAAGCAGTGGATTCCTGGAAGGGAGCCCATGAAAAATACACATTTGAAGCAAACGGAGAGGCTACAAAACTTTTAGTTGACACAGATTCCACGCTAGAATATGAAGAGTTTTTTAATGAAGCTTGGCCTAAAGCACTTAATAAATTGAAAGAAATCTGCGAAGGGAATGGGTAATGCACTGAAAAAAGCCATCTATCCATGCTTATGGTTTGATGGCAATGCGAAAGAGGCCGCTGAATTTTACTGCTCAGTATTTTCGAATTCTACAATTGGAGAGGAAAATCCGATGGTGGTAACTTTTAATTCTTCCGGTCAGAAATTTATGTGTCTTAATGGAGGCCCGCAATTCAAATTTACCCCTGCGATTTCTTTTTACACCATTATTCCTGATGAAACAGAAATCCAATCAATTTGGGATAAGCTTATTATTAACGGTAGGGCCTTGATGCCAATGGATTCTTATCCTTGGAGCAAAAAATATGGGTGGCTTCAGGATAAATTTGGGGTAACATGGCAATTAACTGTGGATAAGCCAGAATATTCTGACCAGAAATTTATTCCAGCTTTACTCTTTTCAGGAACGAATTTCGGGAAGGCTGAGGAAGCAATTAATTTTTATACTGCCATATTCGAGAGCTCTTCTGTAAAACTCATTTCTAGATATGGGGCAGATGATCCCAATGGCCAAGATGGGACTATTAATCACGCACAGTTTGAATTGAGCGGACAATTATTCGCTGCCATGGATAGTGCTGTTGTGCATAATTTTGATTTCAATGAAGCATTATCGATAGTGGTAGAGTGTAAAGATCAAGCAGAAATAGACTATTTCTGGGAAAAGCTTATAGAAGATGGAGGCAAGGAGAGTCAATGCGGCTGGCTGAAAGATAAGTTTGGCGTCTCCTGGCAGATTGTTCCTGAAATCCTTTCAAAATTAATGTCTGATCCAGAACGATCTGGTCGTGTGGTTCAGGCCTTTATGAAGATGAAAAAATTTGATATAGAGAAACTGAAAAATGCATAAAAAGTTAATCCTGCTTCTCCAGAGGCAGGATTTAGTTTTTACCATTCATAAAAAGGGTGCTATTTATTCTTTGACCAGCCTACTTTTGTATACTGTATAGTCTTCTTGTTCTTCATCTCCAGTATATTTTTTCATCCACCAGATATCTTCACCAAGTACTGAAAAATCATACAGAATCATTTCTGGCAAACTTAGAGGGACAATGTCTCCCTTTTGAGTCAAAATCACTGTTCGTTTTTTTGATTCTTCATAGAGCTTAGCCTTTAGCTCTTTGGAAACTTCACCTGAAGCTGCCAGCGCCAAGTCACCCTTGTCTGATGGTGTTGGCTTATATGTAATTATTATATTTTCTCCATATTTTTCCAAATTGAGCACTGACGAGGGATAAGGGTTGATCTTATTGTCAGAAATTTTACCGAAACTAACAGCTCCTTTTTCGAATCCCTCCCCAGCTACAAATCCGGTTAGATCTAGCTTTGTTTGATCTTTTAAAATAGGCTCTTCGCCAGACCAATCATAGGTATAAAGAATAGGCTCATTTTGAAACATGAGGTAAAGGAGTTGAGATTTCTCATCGTATGTGAATACTGGTTTGAAATCATTAAAGAGAAATACATTGCCATTAAGAAATTGAGATCCTTCAGGGAATGGTAGAAAGGTTTTGGTTTCCTCAGTTTCAAGATCTGTCAAAATTAGGTTATTTCTTGCTTGGAGATATTCAGGGCCGTAGTCGCCTGTCGCCTCTTCAATTATGTCAAGCGAATAAAGTAAATATTCTTTCTCTTCTTTTTCGATGACTTGATAAGATTTAAAAAGTGAAACTGCCCCTCCTAAACTCCATTGGTTTTGATAGATCCCGAAGTTTTGAACTATGTCACCATTTTTCTTGAATACTTTTAGGCCATTCATGACGTCTAAAACCACCAAATTACCTGCTTTATCCAGTGTTAAATTTCCACTTGCAATAGAGAAAGCTCCAGGAATATCACCCGTTTTGTCCCACTTGTCGACTGGGTTTCCATCTCTGTCAAATACGTAAACATCAGAAGTAGCTCTATCCCTAAAAACAACATGATTCTCATCGGCTGTCTGAAACATGAAAATTCGGGCAAGAATACCTTTTACCGTAACAGAATCTACTGTCTCCATGCGGTAGCTTGGAAGGCCACTTGAATTGGTTTCAGACTGATGATCTTTTGTTTGGCAAGAAAATATCAGGATAGCAAAAAATGGAATAATGTAGGAAATCTTCATACATGTAGTTTTAAGACTACTAGTATAAGGAAAAAATAACCGATTACCTTAGGTCAATCACTTCTATTCCTGGATATTGTTTTGCATCAAAGACAAAATAGGAGGAAGGTAGATTAGCATCTACTTTGAGGTTTTTGAAAGTATACGAGAATACGCCTCCCTGGCCATCAAACATCTCCCAGCCTAGGAGATTTGAAGTGCTTTTATCGATCATTAGTTTGACCTGCTCGAAGGGTGCATTGTTTTTCTCTGCTAGCAATTCTACTATCTGAGCTGTTTTGCCTTGAAACTGCTTTTCGCTGAGCAGTTTGTAGCTATAGCCTGATTCGTAAATGCGATAAATGTTAGAAGGAGTAAGTTCTCCTTCCATCTGATCAGCATCGTTGATGGTTACTTCTTTATAATTATCAGATTGGATGTAAGTCCAAACTGTTTTGCCATCGTTGTAAATTTCCTGGTCTGGGAGTTTGAGGCGATATTGCTCGCCTTTGACGGCAATATCTCCTGACTGCCGATCTCCAGGTCCAGAAGCATCTTGGAAAGTGAAATCAAAATTTGCAGTAAACCCATTCATTGCCTGAAACTTTTGGCTCATCGCATCTAAAACAACTTTTGCTTTAGGATCTTTTTGAGCGGTCGCTTCGAAGGAGAATAGAATGGCTAGAAAAAGCGTATAAACTAGGGCGATTTTTTTCATGTAATGGTGCTGTTGGTACTAATTGAACAGCTATTACAAACTATTCAATAACCGTTCCAAACTAGCTTCATCCTGAATAAGCACCTCGCGTGCTTTTGAGCCTTCAAAAGCTCCCACGATTCCCGCAGCTTCCAGTTGATCGATAATTCGTCCCGCGCGGTTGTACCCTAGTTTGAGCTTGCGCTGAATCAGAGAAGTACTGCCTTGCTGATGCATCACGAGTAGTCTTGCTGCATCATTGAAAAGTGGGTCAAGATCTGAAAAATCAACATCTCCAACAGAATTATCCGAATCTTCCCCTTCAAATTCAGGAAGTAAATAAGCGTCAGAATAGCCTTTTTGCTCACCGATCCAATCACAAATCGAATCAACTTCAGGTGTATCCAAGAATGCACACTGGATACGAGTCATCTCTGATCCATGAGATAAAAGCATATCTCCCATACCTATCAACTGATCTGCTCCACCTGCATCTAGGATAGTTCTACTATCAATTTTTGAAGTCACACGGAAGGAAAGACGTGCAGGGAAATTCGCTTTAATAATACCGGTGATCACGTTTACAGACGGTCTTTGCGTAGCGACTACCAAGTGAATACCAATTGCTCGGGCCAATTGTGCCAGTCGTGCAATCGGACCTTCGATTTCCTTGCCAGCTGTCATCATCAAATCCGCTAACTCATCAATCACCAAAACTATGTAAGGCATGAAACGATGCCCTTTGTCTGGATTTAGCTTACGAGCAACGAACTTTGCATTGTATTCCTTGAGATTCCTTGTGCCGGCATCTTTCAGAAGATTGTATCGATTATCCATTTCGATACAAAGAGAATTCAGCGTATAAATCACCTTTTTGGTATCGGTAATGATAGCTTCTTCCGCACCTGGTAGTTTGGCAAGGAAATGTCTCTCGATCTTGTTGAAAAGGGTGAGTTCTACCTTCTTAGGATCCACAAGGACGAACTTCAATTGTGAAGGATGCTTCTTGTAAATCAGTGAAGCCAAGATCATGTTCAGACCTACCGATTTACCTTGACCGGTAGCACCAGCCATCAATAGGTGCGGCATTTTTGCCAAATCGACTACAAAAACTTCATTGGAAATAGTTTTGCCTAAGGCGATCGGAAGGTCCTTGTCTGAGCGCATGAATTTCTCCGTGCCCAAAACAGCCCGAGCTGGGACAAGCTCTCTGTTTTTGTTTGGAACTTCTATACCAATTGTGCCTTTTCCAGGAATTGGGGCAATAATTCTAATTCCCAAAGCCGCTAAACTCAGGGCAATATCATCTTCCAAATTCTTGATTTTGGAGATTTTTACTCCAGGCTCCGGGACGATTTCATAAAGCGTTACCGTAGGTCCTATAGTCGCTTTAATCTCCTGAATACCGATTTTGAAATTCTCAAGTGTTTCTACAATCTTGTTTTTGTTGTCTTCAAGTTCCTGTCGGCTTACGGTTACTTTTTGAACATCATATTCATTGAGTAAGTCTAGCGTAGGATATTTGTAATGGGGAAGATCAAGCGTAGGATCGTAAGCATCAAGATTCTCGACTTCTTCGGCTGTTTTCTCCTCTCCCGCCGGCTTCACTACAGAGAAGCTTTTCTCCTCAATTTTAGGCTCATCTTCACGCTCTACGATTGGATCGAGAATGTTTAATTGAGGCACATCAAATGCTATTTCCTCCTTCTTTGGCTTAGGTGGTGATTCAGGGGTTAGTGCTATAGGGGAACTTGCTTCTTCATCTTCCTCTTGTCCTTTGATGGTCCAAGAACTACCGTCATCATCGATTTCTTCTTCCTCTTCCAAATCTTCTTTAAAAGGGTTTTTTACTGAAGCAGCAGATTCTATTTCTAATTCATCTTCATCCAATTCGGCATCTGAGCTTTTGCTGCTAAACCAGTCTAATTTGTCAATATCAAAGAAGAAAATCACAAAAATGAGCATGGATCCTCCCAGCAAAATAAAGGTTCCCCAGCTCAGAAAATCAGCGGAAAGCTTTGCTAATTCATAGCCAAAACCACCGGAAAGGAAGCTCCAATAAGAATAGCCTTGAATCAAAATGACTACATAACCAGTCAATAAACCTAGCCAGAATGTGAAAAAAAGCGCGAATGTGGTGTATCTAGTGAGAGAAACCAATGAGATTTTGAAAGCCCATTTGAATCCGAGTAAAAACAAAAATGGAGGGAATAGAAAAGCCGCAATCCCAAACCAGCGATAGATCATCCAGTTGCCAGCTTGGGCACCGAGGTAGCCGAGCCAGTTGGTAGACTCACGGGCCGTATCTCGAATCGCCTCGTCGGGGTTATTCATGACTAGACTTTGATCTGCAGGGCCATTCAGGAGGTAACTGATAAATGCGATAAACAGGAAAATAGCCGTAGACATCAGCAAAATTCCCAGCGTCAAGCTGATCTTGGCTGTTTTTATCTTACCAAAGGAAAAGCTTGGTGCTTTGAAGCCTGCGCCTTTCTTTTTGGTGGGTTCTCCTTTTTTTCTAAAAGTATTGGTCCTAGGTGAATTGGTGGCCATGTATTCGATTCAAATCCGATTTAAGTTAAGATTAATGAATTTAGATTGACAAATTACTGTGAAAAATAAGCCAACAATCCTTTTTTAATCTTTTTGATCAAGGCAGGTCCCTCATAAATCATGCCCGAGTACACTTGAATCAAGCTAGCTCCAGCCTCTAGTTTTTCAATTGCATCCTCGGCCGAAAAAATTCCTCCCACTCCAATGATAGGGAAGGCCTTATTTGACTTTTCAGAAAGGTATCGGATGACTTCAGTACTTCTTTTGCCTAGCACTTTTCCGCTTACCCCTCCAGCTCCTATGGCTTGTACTTCAGCCTCGGAAGTGCTCAGTTGCGAACGATCGATGGTTGTGTTGGTCGCTATTACCCCATCAATTTTTGTTTCTTTCACGATTTCAATGATATCGTCCAATTGTCCGTCGGTAAGGTCTGGAGCAATTTTTAGAAGAATTGGTTTAGGCTTTGTCTTGAGATCATTCGCATTTTTTACGGCCTGAAGCAGGGCTTTAAGCGGTTCTTTTTCCTGCAGATCTCGAAGGTTTGGAGTGTTTGGAGAACTCACATTCACGACGAAATAATCCACGTGATCATGCAGTGCTTCCAGACAAATCAAATAATCGTCAATAGCATTTTCATTCGGTGTGACTTTGTTTTTACCGATATTCCCACCTACAAGAACATTAGATTTGCGTTTTTTCAATCGTTCCACCGCTTCGAAAACGCCTCCATTATTGAAACCCATTCGATTGATCAGTGATTCGTCTTGGGGAAGTCTGAAAAGCCTGGGTTGTGGATTTCCTTCTTGAGGTTTTGGAGTCAAGGTTCCTATTTCAATAAAACCAAAACCGAGCATGGCCATTTCATCGATGACTTTCGCATCCTTGTCAAAACCTGCCGCCAAGCCAACGGGATTCTTGAATTTCAGTCCAAATACTTCCCGCTCAAGCTTTTTATCCTCTAATCTAAAAGTGGATTCTACGATCGACCCAATAATAGGAAGATTGAAGCCGAACCGAGTCAGATCTACAGTAAAGTGATGAGCAGCTTCTGGTTTTTTTAAGAAAAAAAGTGGTTTGAGTAGGGATTTATACACGGGATATCAATTAGCGTTCGTGTGGCAAAGATATCGTTTTATAAAATTTGACGATTGGAAAAATGAAATCAATTTATTTTCGCTGATACGTTCGGGGGTATTGAGGAGTTTAGTTTTGACTTTGGTCGTTTGAGTCACATAAGCGGTGTCAAAGTGTATCTTATTTTGCAAAGAGCTGAAAGCCATACCTATCTAAACCCAGCTCGGTAGGGCTGGCCAATTAAAAATGGTATTAGATAAGCTCTGAAAGTAAAATGCATTTTTTGGATTGCTTAAATAAGGCTGTTTTCCCTATATCAAAAAAGGCTACTGGATTTCTCCAATAGCCTTTTGAGTACTAAGAGCTTAAATTAATTATCTCTCAGTTCTAGTGTTTGTGCCATCAACTCTTGGCTTATTTTCTCTGTTGGCAACGTCCCAAACTGTGTGGAAAATCAATCTAGCTCTCTTTTCCATTAGAGGGAATTCAATTTTATCCACCGTATCCGTTACTTGGTGATAATCGTCGTGAACTCCGTTGAAGAAGAATGCTACTGGGATGTTATGCTTTGCAAAGTTGTAATGGTCTGATCTGTAGTAGAATCTGTTTGGATCATCTTCGGCATCGTATCTATAATCCAAGATCAAGTCAGAGTAAGTGATGTTGTTGTATTCCAAGATTTTTTTCAAATCTGTAGAAAGCATTTCAGAGCCAATCACATAGACGAAATCAGTGTTTTCAGCATCTTGATATTCGTAATCAATACGACCTACCATGTCAATGTTGAAATTTACTACTGTGTTTTCCAAAGGGAATATTGGGTGCTCAGAGTAATACTCAGACCCTAAAAGGCCTTTCTCTTCACCAGTTACGTTTAGAAAAAGGATTGATCTTCTTGGCTTGATGCCGTCTTTTGCTGCTGCAGCGAAAGCTTCAGCGATTTCAGTTACAGATACTGTTCCTGATCCGTCATCATCTGCGCCGTTAAACACTTCACCGGTACTGCTTACACCTACGTGATCGTAGTGGGAAGAAATAACAACTAGCTCATCTTTCTTATCAGTTCCTTCTAGGTAGCCCATTACGTTAGAGCTTTCCACTTCTTCTACTTTCTTTTCGATTTGGTAAGTAGCTTTTTGAGATTTGATTGACTCAGGATTTGATTTTGCTGCTTCTTTTAGATCCTCAACAGGAGTATCGAAAAGCTCAGCCATTTTATCAGAGCTTACCATGAATACAGGCTTTTGCTCTACAGGTTTCGCAAATCCAACCCTTCCTTTTCCAGCTAAGCTTTGATAACGTCCTGCAATACGGTCAAAATTTGCCTGACCTTCCATGCTTACGATCACGATACCAGCTGCTCCGGCGTCCATTACTTTGGTCAAAAGATCGTTTGATCTGACGCCTACAGCCCAGATGCCGACTAGTTTGCCTTTTACATCAACTTTAGCCAAGTTTTCATCTGAAACTAATCCTAGGAATACAAGATCAGTTTTGGTGGCTTTTTTCATGTCGCCATCGCCGATGAAAACAAAGTCTTCATTATTGACAAGCTTGTTTTTGCCTACTTTCAAAGAAACATCACCGAAAGATGAGCTTACGAGTTCTACTGCCTGTAGGTAGCTCCCTGCTACTGGGCCAGTCAAACCGATTTTTTTGTAGAAATCAGCTAAATAATTAGCAGCAACTTTTTGTTCTTCAGAGCCAGTATCTCTGCCTTTCATTTCGTCAGAAGCAAGATAAGTAAGGCGCTCTTTAAGATCTCCGGCGGTAATTGTGTTGGCGTATTTCACCTGTGCAGGTTGCTGCGCCAACGACGGAAGTGCAAGCCCTAGAGCTATTGCGCCCGTCAATAACAGACTTTTATTCATGTGTTTATAATTTGGATTTTTAAAGAATCTGGAACCTCGCATGTTTTATGGTAGTATTAGTTTTTAACCAGTAGATCATGCTCGAATTCATAAGTATTAGTTTGATTTTTTGATTTCTGACTAAAATTTCCCTGAATTCACTCAAATAGAACCTTGAGTGAATAGAGTTCTGATTTCAAGCAATTAGCATTTCATGCGCTAAACTAGAGAAATTTTCTACCCTTCAATAAACCGTTTATAAATTTTGATCGAACAAAAGGGAAATAATGCGGTTCATGAAAGCATTATCTTTCAATAAATTGTACCTTTGCGCCTTGAAAATTCAGCAGATTTCAAACCCAAATAGTTCATCGTCTTAACGTTCTTATATGAAGATCAATCTTTCTAATGCTGTCAAATTTGAGAGCAGACACAATGGCCCGACAGATTCAGAAATCTCAGCAATGCTGGAGAAAATCGGTGCCTCATCTTTAGAGGAATTAATCAACCAAACTGTACCAAAATCTATACAATTGGATCGCCCATTGGATCTTCCGGCGGCGAAGTTAGAGTCGGAGTTTTTGAAGGATTTCAAAAAACTGGCTTCCAAAAATAAGGTATTCAAATCATTTATTGGGCTTGGATACTATGACACATTAGTTCCAGGTGTGATTTTGAGAAATGTGCTTGAGAATCCAGGATGGTACACTGCTTACACCCCTTATCAGGCAGAAATCGCTCAAGGTAGATTGGAAGCCTTGATCAATTTCCAAACTGTTGTGATGGAATTGACAGGAATGGAGCTTGCAAATGCCTCTCTTCTGGACGAAGGAACAGCTGCAGCTGAAGCGATGAATATGCTTTTTGCGGTGAAACCAAGAGAGAAAAAGAACGCAACCAAATTCTTTGTAGACGAAAAAGTATTCCCTCAGACCAAGGCTGTACTTGAAACTAGAGCCGAGCCGGTAGGAATTGAATTGGTTTTTGGGTCTATTGATTCGTTGGACCTGACGGACGAGAATCTTTATGGAGTATTATTCCAATATCCAGATGCTGACGGTGAAGCGCGTGATTACTCAGCTATCGTTGCTGCTGCAAAAGAAAACAATGTAACCACAGCATTTGCTGCTGATCTTTTGGCATTGACACTTCTGACAGCTCCAGGTGAAATGGGGGCAGATGTAGTGGTGGGATCTTCGCAGAGATTTGGTGTTCCTATGGGCTATGGTGGGCCACATGCAGGTTTCTTCGCTACGAAAGAAGCTTACAAGCGTCAGATTCCGGGAAGAATTATTGGTGTTTCTCAGGATCGTGAAGGAAACAAAGCGTACAGAATGGCTTTGCAGACTCGTGAGCAACATATCAAAAGAGAAAAAGCAACTTCTAATATTTGTACTGCACAGGTTCTTCTAGCTGTAATGGCTAGTTTTTATGCAGTTTATCACGGCCCAAAAGGTCTGAAAAACATAGCGCTAAGAACGCATGGACTGGCTAAATTAACTGCAAAGGCTCTTGAGCAATTAGGTTACGAAGTGCCTTCCAAGAATTACTTCGATACTATCAAAGTAAAAATCGAGTCTAAGTCGCTTAATGCAATCCAGTCATTGGCACTTTCTGCGGAAATGAATTTCCGTTACGATTACGATACGGTATTCTTGACTTTTGATGAAGCTAAGACATTAGAGGATATCACGTCGGTTGTTGAAGTTTTTGCGAAAGCAAAGGGAGTAGACGCTCCAGATCTTGCTGCTTTGGCTTCTGAGATCGAATTGGATCTTCCGGAAGAATTGGTAAGAGCATCTGAATATTTGACTCACCCGGTTTTCAACGAGTACCAAAGTGAGCACGAGATGCTTCGCTATATCAAAAGGCTTGAGAACAAGGATTTGTCATTGGTTCACTCTATGATTTCTTTGGGGTCATGTACGATGAAGCTTAATGCTACTGCGGAGATGATCCCGGTGACTTGGCCTGAGTTCGGACAGATGCACCCATTTGCACCAACCGATCAGACTGCAGGATACCAAGAGCTTTTTGCAAATTTGAGACATTGGTTGAATGAAATCACAGGTTTTGCAGATACTTCCCTACAGCCAAATTCTGGTGCACAAGGTGAGTTTGCTGGATTGATGGTCATTCGTGCTTATCACCAAAGCCGAGGAGATCACCACAGAAATGTAGCCTTGATCCCAACTTCTGCGCATGGCACCAACCCTGCTTCCGCTGTTATGGCTGGAATGAAAGTGGTTTTGGTAAAATGTGATGAAAAAGGAAATATTGATATCGAGGATTTAAGAGCGAAGGCGGAAGCAAATGCTAATGAGCTTTCTTCGCTTTTAGTAACTTATCCTTCTACACACGGTGTATTCGAAGTAGCCATTCAGGAAATCTGCCAGATTATTCACGACAATGGTGGGCAGGTTTACATGGATGGAGCTAATATGAATGCACAGGTTGGATTGACTAGCCCGGGCAGAATTGGGGCTGACGTTTGTCACTTGAATCTTCACAAGACTTTCTGTATCCCTCACGGTGGTGGCGGACCTGGTATGGGCCCAATTTGCGTAGCAAGTCATTTGGCGCCATTCCTTCCTGGCAACCCAGTAGTGAAAGCAGGCGGAGAGCAGGCGGTTTCTTCTATCTCAGCAGCACCTTATGGTAGTGCGAGCATTTTACCAATCTCTTACGCTTACATTGCTATGATGGGTGGTGATGGCTTGAAGAATGCTACGAAAATGGCAATCTTAAATGCTAACTACATCAAAGAAAGATTAAAAGATCATTTCCCTATTCTTTACACAGGTACGCAAGGAAGAGCTGCTCACGAAATGATCGTGGATTGCAGAGGTTTCAAGGAAGTGGGTGTGGAAGTAGAAGATATCGCGAAACGATTGATGGATTATGGCTACCATGCGCCTACAGTTTCCTTCCCGGTTGCTGGTACGTTGATGATCGAGCCAACTGAGTCGGAGACTAAGGCTGAGCTGGATAAGTTCTGTGATGCCTTGCTTTCTATCCGTGCGGAGATCCAAGAGATCGAAGATGGAAAAGCTGATAAAGTAGAGAACGTGTTGAAAAATGCGCCGCATACAGCTATGATGGTGCTTTCAGATGATTGGAACTTACCATATACTAGAGAGAAAGCAGTTTATCCACTTGAATACGTGAAAGCGAATAAATTCTGGCCAAGTGTACGCAGAATTGATTCTGCTTTCGGTGACAGAAACTTGATCTGTAGCTGTATTCCCGTGGAGGATTATGCAAGCGAAGAAGCTTAATTGGTTTCGAAATATATAAGTTAAGGGCTGCCATTCGGTAGCCCTTTTTTCGTTTTAACCGCTGAGTGCAAAAAGTTTTTGCAGAGGTCACAGAAGTCATAAACTCTAGATGCAGTTGGTTGAAGTCTTCAGACTTGGACCATTATTATCCTAAATGATTCTCATTCTCTTTTGAAAGTTGGATTTCCAAACCCCCTAATTTCGATGCTACAAAATTATAAATCACTGCTCCTAATGCTCCAACTATAAAGCCAATGACTCCATACATAATAGGAAAGACAATTACCATTATGAGCCCAAGGCCTCCCATGCCTTCTCCAAGCAATCCTGAAAAAGCAGTAAAGAATAAAGCATAAAAAATACCGATCACAAAACCAAGGATGCCAAGTGTCAAGCCATAGATTTTAGCAGCGGAGGAAACTCCGATTTTTTCAATTTGTACCATTTATTTAAAAGTTTAGTGTAAAATATATTTTTTGAAAATATTAAAAAATTAGGCATAAAAAAAGCACACCCCAAAGTGTGCTTTAAAAATCATTTAGAAAGTTTAGACGTTCACGTGGCGCTCAGCATGGTAAGATGACCTCACCAAAGGTCCTGACTCCACGTACTTCAATCCTCTCGCTAGTCCTTCTTCTCTATATTCTGCAAAAAGATCCGGATGGATAAACTCAGCTACTTCAATGTGCATTTTGGTAGGCTGAAGGTATTGTCCCAACGTCAGGATATCGCAGCCATGCTCGGCTAGATCATCCATTGCTTTGAAAACCTCTTCTTTTTTCTCACCCAATCCTAGCATGATGCCGGTTTTGGTTCTTTTGCCGTACTCTTTGGTTAATTTGGTCTGCTCTAGAGACCGTGCATATTTTGCCTGCGGACGAACTCTTCTATAAAGACTTTCCACAGTTTCCATATTATGAGAAACTACTTCTTGGCCTCCTGAAATCATTCTATATAAAGCATCCCAGTTTGATTTTACATCTGGAATAAGAGTCTCAATTGTTGTTGCTGGTGACAGTTCCTTGGTCTGTATCACGGTTTGATACCAGATTTCGGCACCTTTATCTTTCAATTCATCTCTATTTACAGAGGTCAAAACGGCATGTTTTACGCCCATGAGCTTGATTGCTTCTGCTACTCTTCTCGGCTCATCCACATCATATTCAGGCGGTCGGCCAGTAGCTACAGCGCAAAAGGAGCATGAACGTGTACATACATTTCCCAAAATCATAAAGGTAGCCGTTCCGGCTCCCCAGCATTCACCCATGTTTGGGCAATTGCCGCTTTCGCAGATCGTATGAAGCTTGTGCTCATCTACTAGTTTGCGGACTTTGGCGTATTCTTTTCCTACAGGAAGTTTCACTCTAAGCCAATCTGGCTTTTTTCTTCGGGTAGCTTCTTCGGAAATTACAGGTAATTCGATCATTGATTTCTGATTTGGTGCAAAGGTAAGTCAGCAAAGGGCAAAACCCAAGTTGACTTACTGCCTGAACCCGTAGAAAAAGGTGAAGTACACAGACTGGAACAACTGACGATTTTCTGTAGTCGGGATCAGGGGGATTTCTTTGGTAAACCCTTCGAGCATGTATCCAAGTTCCAAACCTGTTGCATTTGAGCGAAAAACCCCAAATTCAAAGGATAGGGCAGCTTTAAGATTGGCACCGAAAGCAAACTCTGATTGTCCTATACCTTCGAAAAGACGACCCGTTCCTAAAATATTGAATCGGCTTTGGTGGATTTCCGGATCGTATTGCTCGCGTACAGTTTCTACTCTGTTCAGCGCATATTCTATATAGTAAGGTGCAATTAATCCAAACGTTGGACCTACTGCGGCGAGCGCTGAAACTTGTACTCCTTGGTTAGGCGCTTTTTTGAAAAGGATTATTTCACGACCATATTGAGGTCTGATGGAATAGAGGTAATTAGACTTGCCAAAAATATAGCTGTTGCCTAGTACAGTGTTGTATCTTATTTCCTTAGGGTTTTTGACATTGGAAAGCTCTAAAGCCCAAAAACTAAATTGGGTATCGTCTAAACGTGTACCTGCTTTGAAGACTATACCTCCTATTAATCCTCCGTTTGTGTTTTTATTAACACCAAACATATATTCCTTGTCATATTCGTAATTGCCAATGTCATCTCTTTGAGCAAAAGATTCGATGGAAAATGACAGTAAAAGAAGCGGTAAGATGAATTTCAGTTTGTTCATTCGAATTGGTCGAAAATATAGCCCTATTTTTGGGTGTTAGTATTTTAACTGATTTTAAAAATAAGAGTTTATGCCCACTATAAAAAGTTCATATTTAGGGAATTTGAGAACGGAGTCGGAGCACCTTCAGTCAGGCACCCAATTATATACCGATGCTCCACTAGATAATAATGGAAAAGGCGAGAAATTTTCTCCTACTGACCTTGTTGCAAGTGCGTTAGGTAGTTGTATGGTGACGATTATGGGGATTGTGGCTAATAGAGACTCTGTGTCTTTAGATGGACTGACTTGGGAAGTGACCAAAATCATGCAATCATCTCCGCGGAAAATAAGTGAAATAATAGTTGAGTTTCACTGGGAAAATCCTGTAGAAGATGAAGCGATGATCCAAAAATTGAAAAATGCAGCCAAGACTTGTCCTGTTGCATTAAGCTTAGATTCTGAGATTAAGCAGACTTTAAGGTTCAATTTTTGAGTGAAATAGTAAAAGAAATAGGCTATTTAGAAAGCATTAAACTTTCAAAAAAATGCTCCTTCTGTCTTAAGCTTTTTTCTGTAGAAATTGTGAGGAAGCATACGCATGGTTCAATCACGAGTTAGTAGAAATTTGAAAGTATATAAACCCACCCGAATATGAGCTACTTATTTGAATCCTTCAATGGCTGGAAAAGCTATTGCGATGAGAAAGAAATTTCTTTGCCAGAATCAGTAATCGAATATGAAGTTGATCAGAAAAATGGCTCAAATGATCAAATCAAAGCCGGACTTTTGCAAGCATTTGGAGTAATGAAGGATGCTGTGAAA
>NZ_JBVVUG010000027.1:0-7441 GCF_055809615.1 Algoriphagus sp. 10J20-15 | reverse complement strand
CTCATTTATCGTTCGATCATACAAATGAAAAAGAACTACATTTTAAGCATAATGCTACTGCTGTTATTGACACTAATTTTTCCCGGTTTTGCCCAGACTTCTGACAGGCCTAATATTATTTTTATCCTCGTGGATGACCTAGGCTATGGTGATATTGGGGTTTTTTTCCAGAATGAAAGAAAAGCTCTAAACGATCGAAGTGAGCCTTGGATAATGACCCCAATGTTGGATAAAATGGCAAATGAAGGAGCTATGCTGACCAATCATTATACTGCAGCTCCAGTTTGTGCTCCTTCCATGGGCTTCTATTCTTATGGGAGTCAATCAAGGTCATGCCCACGTTCGGGATAATCAGTTTGATAAAGAAATCGGAGATAACTATACAGTAGCGGATGTGCTTAAATCTGTGGGGTATGAAACCATTGCCATTGGTAAATGGGGATTACAGGGTAAAGGGGAAGCACCCAATTGGCCTGCCCATCCTTTAAAAAAGGGCTTTGATCAGTACTTTGGGTACATCAGACATGGTGACGGTCACGAGCATTATCCGGTGGAAGGAATCTACCGGGGAAGCAAAGAAGTTTACGAGGGCTACGAAATTGTAAAGGGTCTGGATAAAAGTTACACAGGAGATTTGTTTACCGCTAAAGCAAAAGATTTTATCATTTCTCATCAAAAGGAGAAAGCTGATAAGCCATTTTTCATGTATCTGGCCTATGATACGCCTCATGCTGTATTAGAATTGCCCACGCAGGATTATCCAGCAGGAGGAGGTTTAAATGGCGGAATGAAGTGGCTGGGGACTCCTGGGCATATGATCAATACGGCATCTGGTGAAGTGGATTCATTTACCTATCCTGAGTTTGCAAATGCAACTTACGATCATGACAAAGACCCAAATACAGCTGAGGTAGCATGGCCAACTACTTATCAGAGGTATGCTACCGTGAGCAAGCGGATCGATGATCAAGTTGGTGATTTGCTTCAGCTGCTAAACGATTTAGAAATAGCAGAAAACACCTTAGTGATTTTCACTTCAGATAATGGCCCTTCCGAAGAGTCTTATTTACCAAAAGAGTATGCCAATTACACACCTGAATTCTTCAATAACTTTGCTCATTTCGATGGAATCAAACGTGATGTGTATGAAGGTGGGTTACGAACAGCTACCATTGCCTATTGGCCTTCGCAAATCAAAGCAGGAACTGTGGTGACTTCCCCAAGTATTTCTTATGATTGGATGGCGACTTTTGCTGATGCCCTCGGGAGCATTTGCTCCGATAAGAACAGATGGTGTATCACTTTTACCATCTCTGACTGGAAAAGGCAAACAAGCTCCCAGCGAAATTTATATAGAATATTTTCAAAACGGGAAATCCCCTAACTACTCCGAGTTCTTGGATTCCCATCGAGGCAGGAAACGAGGGCAGATGCAAATGATCAGAAAAGGGGATATGGTCGGTGTTCGCTATGATATTAAAAATCAGGAGGAGGATTTTGAGATTTATAATGTCCTAATAGATCCGCAGCAGGGCAATAATCTCGCGGTAGAAAACCCTGCACTTCAGAAGGAATTTAAATCTACGGTATTAAGAAGTAGAATTGCCGATCTGGATGCGCCACGGCCGTATGACTCCGCATTGGTACCAGCTTTGGAGCTTTTGAAAGTTGAAAAAGGATTGCAAGTGACCACTCATCAAGTTACCAGTTCTTGGATTCCTGCTGAAATTGGAAAAGCCATTTCCAAGCAGCTTGTCGATTTTCCTTCTGTTGAGAAAGTAACAGGTAAGGGGAACCTGGTGCTTTGGCAAGGGTATATTAAGATTCCGAAAGCTGGTAAATACTCATTTAACGCAGACAGAAAGGAAAGTCGTTTCTTCATGCGTATTCATGATATCGCCGTTTTGGATGGGAATTTTGAAATAGGTAATTCTCCCCAAGGATCAGTTTATTTGGAAGCGGGTTACCATCCTGTTAAAATCTATTTGCTGAAGGATGATGCAACACCTCAACTGGAATTGTCCTGGAAATTTGAGGAGGGTCCTATGGAAATGATTTCGTCTGAATTCTGGTTCAGATAGACTGCTTTAAGTAGTTGGAATTAGTAGAACAAAAAGGTGGGATGATTTATTCCACCTTTTTCCTTTTCCACCATTTCACTCCTTCATACCATATCACTGATAGAAATCCTGTCCCTACTGCTAGTGATAGGTTGATTAAACTTGGTGTCTCAAAATCGAAAAATCTTGAGAAGGGCTTGACATAAAGCAGTAAAGTGGTAATAAAAATCGTAATGCCTACGATCAGGAATACGAGCTTATTTTTATACCGGACGGTTGTAAAAATGGAATAGTAGAACGAACGATTTACCAGAGTTAACATCACATTGGCAGAAATAAGGACTGTGAAAACCAGGGTTCTTGTCAGTGACTCATTTAATCCTTGGTTTACTGCGTATTGGTAAATCAGTAGGGTGCCTGCAGTTATTACCAAGCCTTGTACTATGCTGGTGGTGAGTTCTCTCAAATTGAAAAAAGTACTGGTCATTGCACGAGGTTTTTGAGACATGCTGTTTTTTTCCATGGGCTCATTTTCGTAGATGATGGAACAAGTAGGCCCCATGACCAGCTCAAGGAAAATGATATGTACCGGAGAAAAAATAGTAGGGTACAACCAGCCTAAAGCCAAGGGAAGAAATACAGTTAAAATAATAGGGATATGGATTGAAATGATGTATTGAATGGCTTTTTTCAGGTTGGTATATATTTTTCTTCCCATCGCCACTGCATCCACCATTTTAGATAGATCATCCTCCTTAAGTATCAGGGATGCGGCTTGCTTTGCAATCTCAGTTCCTTTACTACCCATGGCAACACCAATATGTGCCGCTTTAAGTGCCGGGCCATCATTTACGCCATCACCCACCATAGCCACAATCTCATTATTCTTTTTCAGCGCATTGATTATTTTCAACTTGGCTTCTGGAAACATTCGGGTAAATACCTGAACCTCATTCACAGTTTTTTGCAGTGCTTCCTCGGATAAGCTAATGAGCTCTTCGCCTGAAATACTTTTTTCATATCCCCGAAAACCAACTTGCTTGGCTATGGCTTCTGTTGTTGTAGAATTATCTCCAGTGATTATTTTTACAGCAATTTTGGCTGTATAAAAATCCTCCAAAACCTTAGCTATGTTTTTCTTTGGAGGGTCATAAAATGCCACTATCCCTTTAAATGCAAAAGGAAAATCCTGCTGCTCTTTTGGGAAATCATTGCCTTCAAATTTCGCTTCACCTACACCCAACACGCGGTAACCTTCTTTGGTAAGTTCGGTCAGGGCAGCTTCCAGTTGGTTTTTTTGATCTGTTTTTAAATCAGAAACATTAATAATCGCCTCTGGTGCTCCTTTGGCTGCTATGATGCGATCTCCAGATGAATTTTCAAAAACATGAGTCATCATAGGAGGTTTGCCACCTAATGGATATTCATGAACCAGCCTGAAATTGCCTCTCTCGTCTGACTCAACAATGTTTTCATACGCCTTATGAAGGGCTATTTCCATGGGATCAAATGGAATAGGCTCACTAGCCCACATGGCAAGCCTTATTAGATCTTTTTCATCTTGATTTTCTATATTTTCTGAATTCCAAATTTTACCGGAATCCAGCGTGAAGATCTTTGCTAAGCTCATCCTGTTTTCTGTGAGAGTACCAGTCTTGTCTGTGCAAATAACCGTAGCGCTACCTAGGGTTTCTACAGTTTTCATCTGCTTGACGATAATACCCATTTTCATCAGTCTCCAGGCACCTAGCGCCATAAACGTAGTAAAGGCGACGGGAATCTCTTCCGGCAATATGCTCATTGCTAGTGTAAGAGCTTTCAGTAAACTATTGGTAAAACTGTGGGATTGGAAGTAGTTTATGACCCATACAATAGCGAAGACAATCACGCCTACAATCACCATTTTCTTCACAAAACTGTTTATCTGTAGTTCTAGAGGTGTTTTTTCTTCCTGAATCGATTCCAGGCTTTTGCCGATTTTCCCAAGCTTTGTCTGATTACCAATCGCTGTAATGGTGATAATTGCCAATCCACTGGCTACCGAAGTGCCTGTAAATACCTTGTTTTCATCGCCGGTGGCATCCTTAGATACTGCTAAAGACTCACCGGTAAGTATGGATTCATTCACCGAAAAATCATTGGAATGAACAATCACACCATCTGCAGCCACAGCGCCTCCTTCTTCAATTATAAGACTGTCACCAACTACCAACTCTTCGCTTTTTACTTCCAGAATTTCATTGTTGCGAATCACCTTGCAAACAGGCTGGGAGAGGTCCTTCAGTTTTTCTAGGGCATTTCTACTTCTTGAGTCTTGATAAAGGGAAATTCCTGCCACCAAGACAATAGCGAAAGCCATAAAAATGCCATCGTCCATTTTGCCACTGATAAAATAAATCACAGAGGTGGCTAATAATAAAATGACCATGGGTTCTTTTACTACGCTTTTTACTGCTTCAAAAAATCCACTCTCTTTTTTATAATCAAACTGGTTTTTGCCATGCTTTTTCCTTGATTCAAAAACCTGATGATCTGTTAACCCTTTGATATTAAAATTATTAGCAGACATGGTAAAAATTGATTGTTGATGGTAAATCTACTAGTTAGGTAAATGTATTTTACAATTTGATAGGAAAAGTCTGTAAACAAGCTTTCTCATTTTATGTATATCCGCATGTTTACCAGTAAGGTGGCAAAAGCATAGTAAGATAAGTAAATTTAAGAATTTAGATCACTTCGATCACTTGTACTCAGCATGGCCGAAGTATCGGTATTCCAGCCTGGGTACCAAAGATTCTAAGGTGACTGGCATCATTGCGGGTAATCAAATTATTTTATCCTAACCCGGACTAGTTACGTTGTAAAGTAGTAAGTTTTTGATTGAAGAGTGAATCTAGCGCTAGCATCTTTGCTTTGATATTTTACACATTGCCTTTCCCAGCAACTATTAGCTATTGCCTTGACAGAGCGGTAAAATACTATTACAGCTGACCTAGTGAAGTGCAGCTTGCGAGTGCCAAGTGATTTGTTCTAGAAGCTGAGCTTATGCAAGTAAAGATGGACTGATCTCAAGCCGACCATAGAAAAAACCCTTTCATCCTTCTTCCTAAAACCCTATTTTAAACCTATGAACCGCAGACCTTTTCTTCAAAAAATCAGCCTTATCGGCACTTCGATTATGACTATGCCTTTTATGCTCTATGGGAAAATGGATTTCCCTAAAGCTACCCGACTCAAATTCATCACCGCTTCAGATGGGCACTGGGGGCAGCCTGATACAGATTACGAAACTTCCCATAGCAACTTGATCGAGGCCATCCACAGGGAAAAGGAGGTGGATTTTGTGGTTTTTAATGGGGATCTGATTCACGATAATCCCACACTTTTACCACAGGTCAAGGAAGTTTATAACCGCCTGCAAGTACCTCACTATGTCACCCGAGGCAACCACGACAGGGTAAGTGAGGCGGACTTTGAGAAAATCATGGGACAGACGACCAACTTTTCCTTCCAAGCCAAGGACTCCGGCATCCTGCTGCTGGACTGTTCCAATGAAAAAGGGGAATACCTCTGCGCCAACCTAGACTTTGCCAAAAGCATTCTGGATCAATTCGCCTCCCTTCCTCAGGTTTTTGTCTTTGTCCACATCTCCCAAAACGACTGGACCCGGCATGGAGTACCCTGTACGGACTTCCTAAACCTAATCACTTCTTACCCGAATGTGCGGGCAACTTTCCATGGACATGATCATGACGTGGATGGGCAGATGATTTACCGTAAAAAACCCTTTCTATGGTCAGGGCACTTCGGCGGAAGCTGGGGTAATCCATTTCCTTCCTATCGGGTATGCGAAGTGGGGGAAGACGGAAAGGTCATCAGCTACCTAAAGACCGTGAAAGACGGGACTATCCTGAATGGACATACGCTCTGAAAAGTCTTGCAACAAACACCCAAAAAATAAATTCCCCTCCTGTACAATTCCACTAGACGAAATCCTTAATTTGGATTCAGCAGAACCCGGAATACTTGTGGACAATTGCGATATAGACGCAATAGGGTAGAGGGGGTTGTGTATATACAAGTGTTGGCGTGCATTTAAAATGAAGAAACTCATAGTCATACTATCAATAATCATTGTCGGACTAACTTCCTCATGGTATTTCGACATTTGGAACGAACCCGTTAAGACGATAGATGAACTAATCGGACGGAATTTTGACTATGCTCATAAAAAGTATTTTCAGACTGACCCCAACAGACAATACAAAGTGAACATAAATGACAACCTGAACGAATTTGATGGTGGAATTCTAAATAAAAAGGAAATCCTAACGGACTCTATCGTTCACGTATTTACATGGCACTACACCTCACACAAAAAAACAATTTGGGTCGGACGAACTGAAAAAATGGAAAGCCAGGTAATTGACGCCATTCGATACAGCAATAACGTTCAATTTTAAAGCGTAGAGAGTTGGGGATAATCATTCAAAATAAAAAACACTATTTGACACGGTTTCCTATATGGTTAGCCATAATTGTCTTTTGTGGATTATCACCAGCTATAATCGGACTTTTTGGTGGTTGGTTAACAGAAATTTCAACAGGAGAGCCGTGTCATGAAGGAAACTGTGCTTGGATGGCACTACCATGGTTGATACTTTTTACTTTACCAATCAGTGGGATAATTTTAGCTATATACTTAATGATCATAATTATTGATTCTATAACATTGATGAAAGGAAATAAAAAACGACACACCAACAAAGGCTAAGAAAACATGAGGGCAGAAGTGGTAAAATGAAATTTAGTATACAAAATAAACTTGGTTTTCGGTTGAAAGTGACGTGTTCCAAGACCCGCACGTTTCTTAGCCAAACCGTTAACTATCATAAATAAATATGAAATTGTTTCCTAGAGGTGTAAAAGGACATTTAGATTATTATCTGAGAAAATTTTATAAGCAGATTCTTGATAAATATCAATTCGAATTGATTGATAAAAGGATACAGGATCTTGCTCCTTTGGCAGCAATTTATACCTATCGAAATGATACAATAAAATTGAACTTGATAAATGATAAAGGGATAGTAAATTGTACTATTGCCTCTGTTTATGGTAAAGATGATTTTTATGACTTAGACGTACTTAAAATTTTGATAAAGACAAAAAGTGAAGACCTGAATGAGGAAACTTTAAAATATTATTTGACCAGATCAATGACTCCTTCAGAAGAAGTAAAGTTACTGGATAATAATATGGCCTTAATAACAGAGTTATTTGCTAAAAATAATTTTGAAATGACTCAAAAAGAGCTAAGCAAAATTGGATGGAAAAGAGCAGAATTTCTTTTTGGGAAAGACTTTCAAAATAAAGCAGAC
>NZ_JBVVUG010000026.1:0-61546 GCF_055809615.1 Algoriphagus sp. 10J20-15 | reverse complement strand
CACCTGTAAAACTCCAAGGAGGCAGAATACTTTCCTGATGTAGATTCAAAGTCCAAACCAGTATTCCAGATTCCTACTTTTTCCCATCTCAATCCAGGGTTTGGTGGATTCTGGATATAGGCACCCGGAATATTGGGAATAAAGGCATAAGATGGCTGTGTGAAATAGGCAGCAGTCAAAAGCCCGGATAGCCTTTTATCCAAATTGCCACTGTAGCCATAGCTTCCCCTCCATTTTAGATAAGCTCCATTCAGAAAGGAGGAAAATGGTTCTTCACTCAAGGTCCATCCCAGACCTGCAGACCAGAGCGGCACTCCCTTTTGGTTTGATTCTACACCAAAAAAATTAGACTGATCCTTTCGAATGCTGAAGGTAGCATCCCACTTATTTGCATAGGTGTACCCCAGATTACTGTAGAAGGACACAAATCTATCTGTAGCCCCACCATGGCTTGTTCTGGGATCAATGGATCTACTTGAATTAGGATTATAATAATAAGGAAAGCGTGTGATGAAAATCCACGGCAGCACTGGTCCCCAGCTTATCATTATAGCCATAATAACGCATGGAATTCGATTCCTGCCTGAGATCTCTAATCTCCGTGCCTGCCAATAAGGAGAGCCTGTGCTTTTCTGACCAGTATTTCTGATAGGTCAGTTGGCTTCTAACTGTGTGTGAAAAGGAAAATGTCTCCGAAAGATTCAGGATATCTCCATCTGGCAAGGGCCTGCTCACCAGTTCGTTTTCCCCGATCGTAGTGAACCTATTGACCAGATCCCGAACATAATAAGAAGCCTCAGGACTTCTGTTTCGCTCTCTTCCTCGGAATCCCCAATATTGGTAGGATGCCCCAATCTTCAGATCTTTTGCCAGTTCAAAATCGACCGAGGTCTGAAATCTGCCATCGAGTTTGTCATACCTGTTATCCAACTGGCCCAACTCATTGAGTGGTATGTTGTGCCAATCTAAAAGCGGCACTCCCTCCAAAGAATTGATGTAACGTTCGGAAAGGTTCGTATAGATAGGCAAAGGGCTTCCTGTTTCATCAGCCAGCGATCCATAAGGCGCTGTGCTGGGCACCGCCGTGGTATTGATATCTGCGCTCTTGGTTAGGTAAGCCCCAACAGACCAGCTTAACTTATCTTTAAGGAAACTCCATGAATTCTTCACCTGAAATGTCCAGCGATCATCAGCATTCCCTATGATACTCTGTAGGTTCCTGTCATACCCCACACTATACAGGTAGTTGCTGTGATCCGACCCGCCTGACACCGCCAATGCGTATTGCTGGTTCAATCGTGGTCTATAATAATATTGGGATAGGTCAGTCCTCAGATCCCTTCCTTTGTATAGCTCCAGCTGCACTTCTGCTTCGGATTCACTGATCCTGCCCTCCCGCTGTGCTATCAGGGTTTCTACCACAGGAGAAAGAGCTGTCTTGTTTGAGCTGATCTCCTGTGAGCGGTAGTAGTTTTTTTGAAACAACTGCCTTTCTATAGCTATGTAATCCCCCATATCCATTTGAGGAACATAGTATAGGTCAGGTTGCTGAAAATAATTGACGGAGGCATTGAAGCTTACTTTAGGAGCAGATAGACGGGAGCCTTTGCTAGTGGTCACTACTATTACCCCGTTTCCAGCTCTTGCTCCCCAGATGGATGCAGCCGCGGCATCTTTTAAAACTGTGATCTGCTCGATATCATTTGGATTGATGCTTTCCAGAGGACCGTCATACGGGAAATTATCCACTATTATAAGCGGCTCTGCATTTGCAAAGAGTGTGGATCGGCCTCGAATGGAAAGTTTCTCTCCCCCAGTCCCAGGTCCACTGTTGAATGTCACACCGGACACAACATTATCAAGTCTATCCAGAAAATTGCTTGTGACACTGCGGTTAACCAACTCCTTGTCCATTGCGGCAAATGACCCAGTCACCCGCTCCACCGGGAGATTCTGATAGCCAGTGGACATCACCGTAACTTCCTGTAGCTGCCTACTATCCGTCAACAGGGATATTACCAGCTCTTCCTCCAAAGGTAGCGTCACTAAAACAGTGCGGGAAATCATACCTAAATAGGAAACTGTCAGTTCGTATGATCCCGGAATAGCTTCCATAGTAAAAGCTCCCAGTTCATCGGTAATAGCGAGCTGATTACTTTTCCCCAGTGCTACTAAGGCACCTGGTAAGGGTTTTGCATCCTCCTTGGTTAGGATTATACCTTTCAGGAGAACAGGTTGTTCCTGCGCCTGCGTACGCTGACTTATCAGACACAGACAGATAAAGAGAACTAGTATATTTTTCATTGTGCATGAGATTTCGTTTGTAAATAAGAAAAGTGCTCTCCATTGGCTTTTTCAATTAGGCTAATGAGTTCCAGAGGAGAATATTGGTTTTTGGTGAGCAGGAAAAGGTTGTGCTGTGGGTCTATCAGAAGCTTTTGGGGAAAGGAGACGATCTTGTAAGCTTCAAGAATCCCTGTGCCTTCATCCTGATGCAGTTGCAGCATATCAGGATGTGTAAAACGGTCTGACAGAATACTCTCCTTCCATCGGCTTGTGTCCTTATCTGCATTGATAGAAACAAAAACCAAATCTTCCCTATCCTTCAATTCCAGAAATACCTCCCTGAGCGTACGGGTGTAGTATTTCATGCAGAACTTGCAACCGGAAATCCAAAAAGAGAGGACGAGCGTCTTTCCTCTCAATGAGTCAAGAGAGTAGGCATTGCCATCCAGATCTGTGAGCGTACCCGGTATAAATTCCCTCCCCTTCAACTCCCGCTCGGAAAGCTCTCCCAGCAGGTCTGTAATTCCAGGGAGTTTTGACCATTCTTTCAGCCTTACTGAAAACCTGCTCCTGCTCGAGAGTCCAGGTATCTGTAGTTTTCAAGCACATACCTTCCCAACAGCTGGTCTTGCAGATACTGGGATAATTCTGCAGCTAGGTCAAAGAACCCCACTTCCTGTACCCTTCCCTGAAGCATCAGCAGCTCGTATCTGGTCTGGACCCACATTGGATCCGTTGCCAACGAATCAAAACGGGAAGGAATAGTGTGGAGCCAATCCTGAAACAAGGCGGAATGGATATCATCCTTCAAAACTTCCCCGGCAAGATTCAAGCCTGGGGCATCAGCAAACTCAATGCGGCCGCCCAAGCCCGCTGGGAAAGGAATTCCGCCTTGTCAGCAGGCATACCTTCCAAAAGTCTGGGAAGGTGCTGGATTATCGTGTTTTCCTGAAGAGATTCTGCTAGAATTGGCAAAATAACTTGTATCTCATTTTGTTCCAGGCACCAGAAACTGCATGGTGACAGAAACTGCTGCAGGACGACTTGAAGCCTGTTCATACCTAGCCTTGTTCGATGAATCGGCCAATACACGCTCCGGATGGCTACTTACCATGAGTGGACTGGAATTAAATCCCTGCTCAGCCTTAAGTCTGCTGATTTCTGCCTGCGCACTAAAAAATTCTGCTGATGGACCTCCCATCAGTACCTAGACCCAAGGGTAGATCAAATCGCATTCTAGCTTGGTCACCCGGAAATACTGCCCATTGGGTCAATAGCTCCGTATCCCCTGATTTTAAGGTAAAGAAGATTGGTTCATCTGAATGCTGAAGTCTCCAGCGGTAGCTCTTATAACCATCGCTACCCTCAAAGAAATTCCCAACTTCCGCAGTAAGAGGAAGCCTGATACCTGGAGTAATTTGGGCATGATCTTTAAGCAGATGACTCCAATAGGTCAGCCAAAGAGTATCGGGTGCTTGAGCATAGGGCAGTTCCATATAAAGGATAATATCCTCAGTCCCCCTGCGAGCAGAAGAGCTTTTGCCCTCCTGCCCTGGGATTTCCAGACTGATAAACCAAATCGGTGTCTGGGGGTGACTCCGCAACTTCACTTTGTGCTTTTAGTGTGCTTACGAGCAGACATAGCAGTCCCAGTAAGCAGATGAGTAATAGTTTTTTCATGAGCTTTTGAAGGTTAAGCTGGAAGACGGGAGAGCCGCCACGGCGGCCAGGCCGAAGACGGAAGAAAGGTGTCCGATGTCCGGTGTTGGAAGTAGGCAGTCGCAGTGAGCAGTCGCAGTCTCGTTTCCGGTCATTTCGACGACGAAGTATAGCCTGTCCCGATTCATCGGGAAGGAGGAGAAATCTCATCTTTAGCTAATCCATCGTTTTAATAATGAATGATGAATACCGAATACTGAAGTGAGTAATCCCCTACTTGGTACTTTGTACTTAATACTTGGTACTTTGTACTCATCACAAGACATAGTTTTTCCACCTTAGCCTACTTGGCCAACCAGCAATAATGAATAATAAGATGTAATGTGTCAGCGCTACCGGCTACTGTGAGCTTGCTGACGTGCGTGTGTGGTAACCGATCTGCTCAGGACTGTGCACCTCCCCTTTCACGGTCTTAAAAGTGAACCCTTAAATTGGATTCTTGGGCTTCAGAGGATACAGGCGATCACTGTTTGATTGCATACTTCCAAACCGTATAGCTAGAATCAACTCTTCACAATGGACACATAAAAACACGCCTTTCATCGAATAGAGAGAAGAGAAATAAAAAAAGGCAGTAATTGTCTCAGAATGTCTCATTTGCTATGATTCTTAGACAATTTTAACTAGATGTTTCATCAAAAAAGAATAAATTCGGTAGTATAAACTCTATGTATAGTAGTTTAAAACTACTATTTATAAAAAACAGCATTCAATAGCGCCAAAACCAGTATTTTTGAATAAATAGCATTATTATGAGAGAAGGAGAAGAATCAGAATTCACCGTTTTGGAGAATAAAAAAATTGGGAAAAATTTCTATATGTACCGTAAGTTGACAGATACAAAGGCATTGGAAGTTGCGGAATATTTGGGAATTAAAGAAGCAACCTATACCAAATACGAGCGGGGTGAGAGCAGGATCACCGTCGATTTAATTCAGAAGGTCTCTGAGTTTTTTAAAGTTGACCCTCTACAATTGATTTCCGCACAGCCAGGAAATTATGTTGAGGCAATTACAGGGTCAAACAACATTGCAATTCAAACAAATAGCATATATAAAGCTACAGACGCCAAACAAACCGAAGTAATGATGAAAATGATGGAGACGATGATGCAGATGAATGAGGCGATCAAGAAGATCTTGGAAGGAAAGTGAATAAACCAATAACCAAGGATTAAGTCGATATAAGATCCCTTTAATTTATTACAATGAGTTCCATCATTAAATCATCCTTTGTCGTAATTCTATTCCTAGAATCCTTTTCTGCTTTTTGCCAAGAAGAAATTCCATGGAAGGAGGACTACGTGTTAGAATTGAATAATTTCAAATCCAATCAGTCAAAAATAGACCCCACGAAAAACTCAGTTTTTATACAATCAGGAGCTACTATTGATTTTAGTTTTTCCATGTCATCCTACGAATTTATGTTCACCAAGAATTTTAATTCCAAGGTTAAGAACATTTTCAAGCAGAACCTCGCAGTCATCTCTGCTCCTGACTCATTGTCCGCAAACTACCTGCTAGCTTATTCAAGATATGATTTTGATCTTCATGAATTGTACGCGAGGAAATTGAGAAAAGAGCTTTATGAGCAGAAAGGAGCCTTTTCTGATGTCAGCTTTTTCCAGCCCATTTATGAGAAATTAAATCAAGAAATGGTGGCGGAGAATTCGAGGATATTAAATGAAAGTCAATTTGGATCAGAATCTGATTTTCTAAAAGCCGAGCACGAATCAGTGAGAATACAGATTCTTGAGTTAAGTGATTTTTGCATGGAGTGCAAACCTCCTAAAAAGAAAAAGTAGTCCGGAGCAGAGATATATGATTACTGAGTAGGTGCTTTAAAATTTATGCGAAAAACGTAAAAACTGAACCAGTTTTTCCTATTTTGATTACCGCTAAAAAGGAGGTAAAAATGAGTGATAAGGATTTTGCGAAATTGATGGAGATTGCAAAAGAAAGTATTGAGGCAGCAAAAACCATGTCTAAGAAAGATGCGATTGCGTCCTTGAACCGCGCAGGTATCTTAACTAAGGATGGGAAATTCACTAAACATTATCCTGCATTAAAAGCTCATTCCAAAAGGAAATAAACAATTTTTAACCTAAGCTGAGTCCAGCTTCTGGAGAAGCAGGACAACAGAGGCCCTGTTCTAACGGGCGAATGTGGATTCGCCCCTACATCGGTGATAAATACCGTTGTGAAAAAGTCCTGTAGGGACGCCCTATGGGTAGCACCGGGTTTTAACCCGGTGTATAGGAATATAATATCTAAACAGCGCTGGCCCGAAATCGTCATTCGGAGACGAAGGTATTATGCCAGCAAGATGAAACCGAACCGCTTTCGGATTCCAGATTTGAGATATACGGTTTAGTACGGAAAACTGGTCTGTGTGACACAGCCCATGCATATGAGATGCAAGCTATAGGCCATTCGTGAGACACGAACGGCGGCGGACAGAAACGGCGGCGGGGGACTGGTGACAAAAGTAATGATCAAATAATAAACCTTCGAGGAGATTCCTTTCTTGCCGATGGCAGTTCGGGATGACACCTCAAAGGTTACAAAATTGGACACAAAAAAACCTCAGATCCAAGGGTCTGAGGTTTTTGAAATATTGGGCAATTATAAACTAGACTGTTACACCCATCTCTTTTATTTGCTGACCTACTCTACGCATATTCTTGGATTGAAAGCCATATTCCGCTTCTAGCTTGGAAAAATGTGTAATCAACTCATCCAATTCAGCTAAGGAACTTTCAGGATTTGCCCCGAAATTATGAGGGTGCCACCAGAGGTGATAAACTTCATTATTCTTGGCGGCATATTCCATTTCTGACTTAATACGTAACATGCGGCTCTTGTTCATTATAAAATTACTTTGCTGCTGAGGGCGGAGAATCCTGGATGCCGGGATGATTGCTGGTTCATTCTCGAAAATCTTTACCTCCTCCAAAGGATATGAGGTCTTAGCCCCTACCTGAAAAAAGCAATCAGCAGATCGGAATATTTTCTTACTTAGATTCTCATGCTGGGTCTCCTGCCAAAACCAATTTTTTGGATTGCCACGCACATAATTATATCCCTCCTCCACGCAGATTCCCAAATACAATTCATTGATATGGTTTCGTGGAAAAACCAAGGACTCCAGACTTATCCCAAACTTATCCAAGGAGATTTTTTGGGTCGCCCTCAGGTCTTCACGAAACTGCTCGGGACTTTGACCACGCATCAGAGTATAGTAATGCGCATAGGAATGAGATCCTAATTCCTGTCCTGGAGTATCAATAATTTGCTGAATCAGATCCGGTGCAAAATGAACTTCAGGCCTAATTCCATGCTTTTTAACCCATTCGTAAGCGGAGTATTTTCTATCCCTGTAGGATGGTAAAAACTCCGGGGAATATGCTCTCCACTCTTCTTCATTTTCTGCAAAGAGCATCCCTACAGTAGCCCAGGTCAGCCTGGATATTAGCTGTGGCAAACTTCTCCAACATAATTGGCACAATCTGCCTGGTATTTAGGAAGTAAGAGGGCTTGTAGGCAGTCCCTATTTTATCGAAGATTCCCCATAGGAGTTCGAAGTCTAGGGAGATGGTGAAGGAGCCGGGGGACATGGGGGATTGAAAATGTTGTCGTTGTTGAAAAGGTTGTGATGGTTGTGCTGGTTTTAGCACGGAAGACTGGGGTAGCATGATAATGTCTTGGTGCCTGTTATGAATATATTTATAAAAACAAAACCATAAGGTAATGAGTAAATCCTATCTTGATTTAGAAATTTATCAAATTTCATTTGACTTGTTTATTAAGTCACATCAAATGTCGATGTGTTTGCCAAAATATGAGCTTTATGAATTGGGCAGCCAGCTTCGGAGAGCGAGTGATTCAATTAATTCCAATATTGTGGAAGGATATGGAAGGAGACGTTATAAGAATGAATTCATCAGATTCCTGGTCATCTCTCATTCTAGTAATCTAGAAACTATCAACCATCTTAAAAAGCTAAAAATCCTTTATCCTGATCTTTTTACATTTACAGAATTAATGGAATCTTATGTCATATTGGCTATCAAGATTAATAATTTCATCGAATATGTAGAAAAGAACTGGAAAAGTTAGGGAATTTTGAAATGTTGGAAATGTTGTGATTGTTGAATAACGTGCAGCAGCACAACGCCGAAGGCACACAACAGCGCAGCGTTACAACGCCAAAGGCAATACAACAGCGAAGCGTCAGAACAGCGCAGCGTCACAACGCCGAAGGCAAACAACGAGCCGCGTCACAACATTTCATTTTTCCACCAACTCCGCCTCAGCGATACGTTTTCGCTCTTCCTCCACTATCCTATTAAATATCTCTCCGCGCTTTTTGATGCGGGTGGTTTTTTGCCAATCCATAAAGGCGACTACGACAAAGAGCATAAAGTACATGATCTGGGATTTTTGGCGAATGATAATACCCAGATTAGACATCACGAAGGTCATGGAGATGGAGATGGAGATAAATACCACCGCAGACATCTTTACCATAGCGGGAGCGATCTTGATATAGGTTAGGAAGTCCTTACGAACAATCTTGCTAAACATGTAGATGTACAAGGCATTCTCGAAGGAAATCGCTATCCCTAATACATTTGGAGAATCAATAAACAGCGGCCTAAACCAAAAAGTAAAGAGCTTCATAGGCATGCTATAGGAGCTCATATCTACTCCAGAACCTGAAGTCTCTAACCTTCCTCTATTTAGGGCAGATTCTTCCTCAAAACTATCAACCAAGTTATTTGGGTCATAACCTAAGTAGGTAATCAGATCCTCATATACATAGATACTCATTCCAATCGCAAAAAACACAACAAAATATTTTTGATAAATAGGCACTTTTTCCTTCCCCAACACAAACCCCACTCCCATCCCTATCAGGATAGCAAAGAGAATGTGGGGACGAACCATGTAGCAGAGAAAGCTACCAAAGGCTATATGAGAAATTCTCTTTTGAGGCCAGGAAAGACCAATAAGCCAGGAACCCAATTCCTGCAAAAATCACAGCCCCCTTGCCAAGCGAGGCGGTCCAGAAGTGCATGTTTGGAAGGAACATGAAAATAGTGATGGCATCCCAGCCTTCAAACTTGGGATTAAATCGCAGGTTTTCTTTAAAAAAAAGGTAAAAATAGACAAAGCCCCAGAACCCCAGCCAGGTAGTGAGGAACATCATCATATCATAATTGAAACCAATCCATTTCGTAAAAGGAAGGGCCATCCATTCGACAAACTTCAGTACCCTGGTTTAAATGCATCCATCCAACTTTCATGTCTCATGGAAAGATAAAAATAGTTAACTGAATCTGAACGGTTAAACTGAGCATAAGTCCAATAAACCAGTCCAAAGAACATATGGTACCAGAAGATTTGGTTGAGCATACCTGCCTTTACCCACTTATGCTCCCGCTGTAGGTTGCCCAGTATGGGTTGGCTGATGCCAAAGAGAAGGAGGATAAGGACTACGGCGCCAAGCACTTCGTGAATTTAAAATTATTGAATGAGAAATTTAAAATGATTGAATTTGAAATTAAGGTAAGGAATTCAAATTGGAATTGGCGGAAAACAGAAAGGCAGTGGTGTGGGTTTCGTCTACGCTCAACCTGACACAAATTGTTTCTATCTAACAGAAATCCATTTACGCTACTTTTTCTAAAATAAGTCATTTGGCAATCACAGACTCATAAACACCCTCCAACTCCTCCACCATTCTCTTCATACTGAATTGAGCAACGACACGCTGACGGGCAGCGAGGGACATGGATTTTTGAAGTGCGTTATCATTTAGAAGTTGAACGCAGTAGCCTGCCAGTTCTTCGTATTCATCAATCTCGGATAAGAAGCCCTGTACGCCATGCTGAATCACCTCGCCTATTCCTCCAGCACGGGTGCCCACTACCGGAACTTCGCAGGACATGGCTTCGAGCATGGCTATGGGCAAGCCCTCAAACTCAGAGGTACTGAGGTAAATATCCATTATAGATAGATAGGGGATCACCTGTTTTTGCACTCCTACCAAGTGGAAATGAGCTGATTTTCCTGATTCCTCTATCTGTCTTTCCAGCCTAGATCTCCACTCCCCATCTCCTACTATTAGGAAATGTGTATCTGGACATTTACCCAGTATTTTCAATGCTGTTTCTATCCAAAGCCAGAGGCGCTTTTGATCTCGGAATACGGCGACGATGCCGATGATTTGGGCGTCTCGTGGGATTTGGAGTTCGACTTTCTGATCCGTGAAAATCCCCCCTGCCCCCCTTTTTAAAGGGGGAGTTGGCTCCGGATTGGAGATCCCGATATCTATTCTCCTAAACACATCCGTATTCACACCATTCTGTATCACCTTGATCTTCATTCTACCACCACGCTGGTAGGGGTCGATCATGGAGTTGAGCTGCATGGAGAGGGCAACTTCGTTGGATACGGCGATGGCTATATCCTGCTGTTTGAAGGTCATTCTATTCCCCCAGTAGGAGTACTTATTGTATCTATCCCAGGTATTATGCTCGGGTATATACTATGGGGATATTCAGTTTATTACCTACGAACCTAGCCATAATTCCCGCCCAAGGCAGATGAGCATGAATGATATCTATACCTAGCTCATTTGCAAAGGACCTTACTTTATTCACCTGAAAAAACAAACCCAAATTACCTGAAGGAATTAAATGCACTTTGATTCCTGCTGCTTCCAGTTCATCTACTATGTTATTTTGCTGATGGTAGAAATACAGGCAGTGAAACTCAAACCTATCCTGATGATGCACTAAGGCAGTTTCAGGAATAAGCTTTTCTGCTCCACCACGTCCGAGGGATTTGATGAGGTGGAGGATTTTTATTTTAGTGGGCAAGGGAGGGGTTGGGGATTAGGGAATAGGAGATTAAATATTAGGAGATTTAGAGAATAGGAGACTAAGGGAATAGGGAAAAGGGAATAGGAGATTAGAGATTTAGAGAATTAGAGAATAGAGATTAGGGGACTAAGGGAATAAGAGATTAGAGACTATGAATCCGTTTTGCCCCTTTAGTCAGCAGGAGTTAATTGGTTAATCAGTCTTAGGATTTAGAATATTTATATAAAATGCTTCAAACTTCTTTGCAATTTGGTCAATCTGGTAATTTTTCTCCACTAGCTTTTTAGCATTAGAAGTTATTCTGTTGAGGTCTTTCGAGGAGGTGGATAAAACCTCCGAGAGAGCATTAATGAAAGCTTGGGTATCTCCTGCTTCCACTAACCAACCAGTTTCATTGTTTTTCAGAACTTCTGAAATTCCTCCTACATTATAAACTACCACCGGTAGATTACTCCCAAATGCTTCCAATATCACAGCAGGTAATCCTTCAATTATACTCGGAAGTACAAAAATGGAGTTGTTTGGTATAGATTGAAAGGGCTCCGCTAATGTACCTTTAAAGATTATAGAATCCTGAAGTCCTAAGCTTTGGACTTTTGCTTCTATTTCATCCTTCAATGGACCATCTCCAATCAACCATAATTTCAAATCAGGAAACTGTGTGTGGATAGATGAAAATATATCTATCAGCTCAGAATGATTTTTTTCAAAGGTAAAGCCTCCTATATGTACTAAAACCGGATTATCATCTAGCGCATTTTCTAATTTAGAATTAGGCAGGTTAATTCCAATTGGAATTACTTGATGATGAATATCTAACTTAAATAAGGATGAAAAATCCTCCTTGGACTTTTGGCTAACGGATAAAATTGCAGAGACATTCTTATAGAGATACTTATTAAAACCCTTAATCAAAGTACTATCAATGTATTGACTGATTTGGGAGGCATTTCTAAAAATTATGGGTGTTTTCCAACCAAATATCTTTTTAGAAAAGACAGAGAATTTCAGTGTATCAGCGGCATTTGCTTGAATCAGGTCTGGCTGTTCATTTTTAACTACTTGAGCAAAATGCTTCCAAGCTTTCAGATCCCAGACTCTGTTTTTGATAGATCTCTTTTAAGTGAATTTGCTTTCCTGAGAAGGGCAAATCAAAATCCCCTTCAAAGATGGAAATGAGTATTACCTCGTGCCCCAGTTCTTGTAGTTTTTCTGATAGCATGCAAGTAAACAATTCTACTCCCCTAGCCTGAGGCTTTTGTATGATTTGTAAAATTTTCACTTTCTATAATAGGCGTCTGAGAAAATCCACTTATCTGTAAAATTGAAAGTATGAGTTCCTAGCATATTTTTGGAGCCGTCTGGTTCAATTATATCAACCGTCTCTTCTAGATATTCATCAAAAGTGAGTTTCAAAATCTCCTGAATCTTAATTCTGTGACCATATCTCAAACCTGAATCCTGTGCAGGCCTAAATAGCTTTCCATCCTTCTTATAAATTCTCCCTGCGGGTCTAGAAGCCCGAACATCAGAAACAATTGGATTTAAGGCATGCGGAGTCCAGATTGGCTTTACTAAGCTGGGAGAATGATAGGCATATAATTCAATAAATCCAGATGTTTCCTGGATGCGGCCTTTGATTTACAAATAGCCAATACAAGTCATCCACTTTAATGATAGTAGGATCTAATGCTTCCCCTTCCATTAATACGCCTAGTTTTTGCCATTGAAAAGGGAAATCTGAGGCCTTGTAAATAAAAGTCTTGTTTGCTTCTCCCGATTCTGGAATTAAATATATCTCATTATTCTCCTCCCAAATAAATGGATACGACAGATGCCAATTCTTCTTCCAAAATGATTTTACTTTTAGATAAGCTTACTCCATCCCATTCAGCAACTGTAATTCTTCCTTTGTTAGATTGAGCATCAAAATCCTCATAAAACACCCAAGTTTTGCCATCCTTTTCAACAGGAAATGGGTCTGCCAAAAAAGATCCCTTTGAAAGCTTGTTTTGTGGAGGTTTTATGGATTCAAAATTAATAGCACTTGGCTTCAATAAACTATCTCTTTTATTAGCAGCCACTAGTATTTCCCAGTAAGGCTTCTTTAAGCCTTCAGAAAATTTCCTTGATAAGTTTCTAAAAAATAGATTGATTCCTAAACCAGCCATTTGCCAAAAGTCAGGAGGCGTTAACAAGGGAACTTCAGGGTTACTGGAAACCTGATTGTTTTGAATATCTTTTTCCCATTCCTCAATCCCTTTACTATTAATTTGACGGATTACTTGAGGAATAATAAAACTAGAAAGCCAGAAAACTTTATTTGCATTTCGCTGCACAGAAAGTGGATCTGTTTGTGAAAAGGATTTATATAATACTTGTCCATCATCCAGTTTTTCAGATAATCTTTGAAGAATCACCCCCGTAGTTTCCTTCTTCCACATCACTTCCCAAAACCCAGGAGGTCCTCCTTTGTAGTATTCATTATCTCCATGATGGAAAGACCAAACTCCTAACTGAGGTGATTTAAGAATCTCTCCTCTGAGTATTCTAAAGCCAAATCGTAAAATTATATCCGGCTTATATGTTCTGATTTTTTTAATATCCTCCTCTTGAAAGTAATCTGAATACTTCTTTTGGATAGGTGTAATATTTAGGCTAGGGATATTACACCTTTCAATTTGCTTTAAATCTTTTTTAGCAAAGGCATCTGGTGTTTTCAAAAATAACTTTCTATCCAATGCTCTATAAACTCTATATAAAAAGGGGGATTTTTTCCCGCTTGATTTAGGCCTTTGGTTAACAACTGCTAGGACAACTTCTGCATTATTTTCTTTGAGCGTTTGAACTATTGCTTCAAATACCCAGGCGGATACATGCAATGAATCCAGCAGAAGAATGACTCTAAGCTTCATCGGATATAGCTTGATAGGCTTTTAGAATAGTTTGTTCGTACAGATTTGCAATTTTTTCAATATCAAATCTAGCTATTGCTTCCTGCCTAGCCTTAGTCCCAAGGTCAGTCATTAGATTGGGATGTTCTATGGCAAAAAGCATTTGATTGGCTAATTGATCAGAATTTTGAACTTCAAAAATCAAGGCATTTTCTGAGTTAACGGCTTCCAAATTCATAGAGATATCGGATGCTATAATTGGAATTCCAGCCATCATAGCTTCTACAAGAGCTCCGGAGAAGCCTTCGTACCAGTGAGGGGAACAAAAAGCAGTTGGAGGAGAGGAGGAGATTGAGAGGATTAAGAGAGGAGAGATTGGGAGGATTAGGAGCCCCGATAGCTATCGGGGAGGGATTAGGGAATAAGGGATTAGTAGGTCCATTAAATTTTCCTGTGAAGTATTACTTTTCCTTTTAGACCTAGCTTAGCGATTAAGGTTTCTAGGAGGGAGCGGGATAAGGCCCTTCTCCATATATGGTGAGGGTGCAATTCGGATACTTTTGTACAACCGAGGCAAAAGCTTGAATTGCGTCTTGAAAACCCTTTCGTTCCAGAAGTCTGCCATAGGAAATAAAGTTGTATGTACTAATTCTCTCATCTTCCAAATCCTGATCCCCTGATTTACTATTTAACTGATTTACAGAACTTCTATTCCACACCAACTCAGGTACTGCCCTCCCTCTATACACAACAGATATTTTACTATCGTCCAACCCCAAGGTTTTCACATGCGAATCCGCCAAAGCCTGAGCGTTTGCAATCCAATGTTTAGGAATTCCAGCTGTCAATCGATCCAGCCAATAAACCCCTTTATATTTTACCCCTTTCTTATCCTTCCATGCAAGTGGAGCATAGCTATCGTTAACCAGAGTGCCAACTAAAGGCACTGCAGTAATCAAAGAAGCAATTCGAGTGATCTGGTCGGCACGCCAAAGACTAGAAACCAGCGAGATTAGGCTTTTCTATTCGGATGCATTTCACCAAACATGAAATCGCTGTAATGAAATGATAAGACTCTGGGATATCCAAAAAAATAAGCCGGATTCCGGCTTTTTCATATTCTTCTTTTAAATCATGTTTAGGATAGAAGTACACAAAAACAACATCTACCTCATTAGAAAATCGAGAAAGGATTTCTAAATGACTTCTTTCTGCTCCGGCATTAACTATAGCGTCTTGGGTAAAAAAGATTTTCAATTCTTTTCGATTGATTTAAAAAAATCTTGCTTCACTTTAATTGTCTTAAAATTTAAAAGTCGCTTGAGCCCTTGCATCAATCCTAATGTAAAGGCATCAATTGAAAAATGCTTTTTTAATGGTTCTTTGACTTTTAAAATAGCTAATCCTTTATCGCCAAATTTCTCTTTTAAATAAATCAATTCAAGACCTTTATACACCTTTAACCATTTGTAAATCACACATTGTTCCGTATAACGTTCTGCATCATCCATTACAATTAAACAACCCTCTTTTAATTTGTCATGAATCCCTTCCAATGCACCCTCTCTTCCATAATAGTATTGAGGACCATCGACAAAAACCAATTCAACTCCAAATTTCAAATTCTCTTTTTGAGGAATCCTATAACATGCATGAATTCCAAATATCCCGAAAACAAAGGAAATTCCACCCGTTTGGAAACTCATTGAATCGCGATCAACAAACTCATTTAATTCCTCAGGAATTTTAAACCATTCTACATTTTCTTCAATTGAGAAAACTTCAAAGTCAGATGCAGATTTTTTTAAGGAATAATGAAAGACTATGGAGGAAAAACCAGCCCCAATTTCTACTACTCTAGAAATATTCTTGTCTTGAATTATTCTCATCAAAGCTTTTGTAACTTCTTTATTCTATCGACCAGCCTCCTGGAAGATGCATTTATAATTGTATAATCTAATTGTGATGGATTAGTAAATGTCAAATCCAGCTTCTCCGACTTAGAAAGGTTTTTATTAAGGTACTTAACAACATTTTCATTTATCCAACTCATAGAATTCAGGCCGTTTTTTTATGTAGATTCTTAGCCACTCTAAGTGGGAATAAAGAAAATATAAGGTATAGTATCGTTGACTTTATTGGGAAATTCATAGCTTTTAAATAGGTAAAACCTTTTGAGATATCTCCTCTATAGAGTGAAAGCCACATCGCTTTATGATACCACCATTTTTTTCGGCTTAGAGTAGCTTCAATTTCCTTAGAATAAAGATGGACTAGGTTGGAGTAGGCTTTAGCCTGCGCATTATGATTTTTTCGTACTGAATCATGATTACCCATAAGGCAGTTCACCAAAGCTATTGGAATTCCTTTTCCATAGCATGTTCTAGAAATCCGTAAAAAAAATTCCCGATCTACAGATGCTTTGAAATCCTCATTAAACCCATTGAATTGGACTAGTAAATCCCTTTTAAATGCTACTCCGCAATTCGTTCCAATTCGTAATTCATCAAAAAAAGTATCTCCGGGCAATTCTTCTCTCGGACTCCAAGTCTCTTCTTTTTAAGATTACTCCCCTTTCAGAAACAAAGCGAACCCCTGACCAAAAAAAATCAGCTATCGGATAGGATTCGATAGACTTAATGAGGTTTTCCAAATAATCAGGCTCAAACCAATCATCACTATCTAAGTACACGATCCACTCTCCACTTGCTGCCCTCCAACCTTCATTTCGAGCTTTAGCATTGCCTCCGTTTTCTTTCAGGGAAATTAATTTGATTCGTATATCATCAATCGTTTTTACTATTTGCACCGTCTCGTCCGTCGATGCATCATCCACAAGTATCAATTCGAAGTGTGAAAGAGATTGGCCTAAAACACTAGCAATAGCCTTAGGGACAAGCTTTGCGCGATTGTAAACAGGGATTACTATGGAAAAAAAAATCTTCATGGATCGATGGAGCTTAGAGGTCTATTGTTTTTCCTTTAACTCCGATCCTATAATGATAAAATGCAAGAAAAATCATCTTGAAATTTTTGAATCCATAAACAAATCCATATCGGAACCCATAAATTGATTTCCCTATCCACTTTCGAATCAACCGCTTTTTCATTGATTCAAGAGTTAGATTGTCAGAAATATAAAGTAAACTTCTTAAGCTATAATATTCACGTGTTAAACTCTGTTTCTTCTTATAAATTGGTCTTTCAAATTCCAACCTGTTATGAATTGTTCTTAGTGATAGAAACAAATTACAATTCAAAACAATAGCGTATCCTTTTCTAGAAACTTTCAAACAAAAATCTAAATCCTCAAATCCAAAAAACAATCCTGGATCTGGCGAAATACCAGCCCTCGCTACTTCCGCTTTTATTAACATGCACATGCCACCTGCAACATAATCAACATCTAGTGTTTCTTTTTTTTTCCAAAAGTCTAGTTTGTATTCTTTTTATCTCACCTTTTTTCCTGTCAAAAAACTGACCGACAGACCCTAAAACACCAACAAAAGGATTTACATCGCGAATCTCAATTAACCGTTCAAAATAGTCTAGTCTGAAAGGAGGATCATTGTCATCTCCCCAATAAATCCAGTCCAAATCTTCCTGTCCGCAAAGCTGCAATCCTTTAGCAGCACCTCCAGCAGGTCCTGCATTGTATCCCATTCGGTGATATTTCAATCGTGTGTCGAGCAAACTAGCAATGGCATGATCAGTTTCCAAATTATCAGAATTATCAATGATCCAAATTAGCTCAGGTGGAACTGATTGATCAAAAACTTGCTTGATGGTCCCTAACAAAACTTCAGGGCGATTATAGGTAATAATAAAACCTCCAAGACGGATCATAAATCGTTTTTTAGGGTATAGACTTTTCTCGAAACAATGGGCAAATAACTCAATGCCAGCCTTGCAATTGTTTTCAATTTAAGCGGCTTTAAGCGATAAGCTTTCCACAAGTGGAATCTAGCTTCCACAAATCGTTGAAACCGTAGTTGATGAACAGCTACTAGCTGATGATAGAGATGTCTATGATTAGCTGTCATTGTGCCATGATGCTTGGACAAAAAAAGAACGACTGAATTAATAATATTCTCGGTGTTTTTGCTCCCACCAGAAATTGATTCATGGTAGATAAGGGATACTTCTTGGATAAGATATCTGGTAATATTTAATTGACTAATTCTATGAAATAATTCTGTATTCTCTGCAAAAGAAAACTGGGGATCATATCCACCTACTTTTTGAAAAATAGTACTTCTGAGACAGAAAGTTCCAGAAAGCAGTGGAATATAATTCGTTTCTCTTGTAATCTGGGAATCACTTCCTTTGTCTGATTTTAGAACTCTCCCTGCTACAAATAAGTCAATTGTAGGATTTCTTTGAATATTCGCTGCAAAAGACGATAAGGCATTTTGAGTCAATTCATCATCCGAATCCAAAAAAATCAACCAATCTGTAGCTGCTTTTGATGCTCCGAAATTTCTAGCTTTACTTACTCCACCATTTTCTTGAAAAAAATATCTAAAATTTGGCTTCTCAAAACAAGATGAAACAAGCTCGAAGGTATTATCTGAACTTCCATCATCTACTATAATTAATTCCCAATCATCTGAATTTTGATCGAAAACAGATTGGATAGCTCGTAACAGTAATTTTCCACGATTAAATGTGGGAATGATGATCGAGATGCTAGGCATTAAAAATTTTCTTATTAGTTTGGAAAGCCTCTAAAGTCTTTCTGTAATTTTTGAAAAATGAACTGAGTTTCGATAGTGTAGTAATCCATTCCACTTCATTTGATTTAGTCGATAAATAAAATTTTTTAACTCCTGATTTAATCACTCCCTTGACGACAATGAAATAGGAAGAAAACAAATGACTTCTAAATGAACGAATACTTTCAAATTCATAAATCTTGTAGCTCTCCAGAAGTGGAAATGACTGAGAAATACCCTTTTTTAATCTCAAATAATAATCCCAATTTATTCGATGTTCCTCTATAAAATGATCAAATTTCAATCTTTCTTCATAGTGTAGCTCGTATCCCAATAATTGAACTGCTAAACCTAATTCTACGTCTCCACCTGAACTCAAACTCTTTCCCATACGATCAGCAAGTAAACTTTGAAATCCTCGACTTAACAATTGGTTCAACGCTTCTTTTTTAAAAAAACAGGCTGCCCCATAATGATAAGATCCGAATTTTTGTTTTCCTGTTTTTTTACCCAGGGAACCAACAGCATAACTGTGCGAAAATTCATGAAACCATGCTGGTTCATTTCCATTAATTTTAGGAGTTCCTAAGGAACCCAAAACTCCTATCTTTGAATGTTGCTCTAAAGTGGCCGCACCAATTGACAAGAAGTTTGGTGAAAGCCAATTGTCATCATCACAAAATAAAATATAATCATAACTGGACATTTCAACCCCCATCATCCGGGCGTGATTTAAACCAGGCCTAGTCTCTGAGACGATCTGGAAATTTAATTGGGATTCTTGCGAATTAAGCCAACATGAGGCCCACTCCGCAGTACCATCGGTTGAGGCATTGTCAACCAAAATAAGCTCCCAAGGGTAGCAGGTTTGCAATTTTAAAATATGCAAAAAGGTCTGCCCAAGTCTACCTATACCATTGTAAGTACAAATCACAATGGAAACGCCACACCGCTTCATTTACTTGTAAGAGCTTTATTAAGGAATCTTTTCAATTTAGATCTAAAAGTAATCTCAGGAATATGAAATTTTAGCGAAGGTTTTAGCTTGGATAATATGTCATAACCATTGCTATGCAATTGATTTGCGTAAAACATACCAAGCGATCTTAGCTCAGGACGGGCTTGATAGCTAAATGTTTCCTCTTCTGATCTACCAGTGATGGAATCACTATCAGGCTTAAATCCACTAAAATGAAAAAAATACAACAATTGCCAGGATCATTTACTGCAAAATCATTTCCAAGATCCAGGAGCTTTCGCTCAGAAAAATTCCACCAAGCCATATTATAGCCAGGATGTTTTAGAATAAAGACTTCATCAAATAGCAAAGGAGCCAAATCCATCCACTTTTGATCTACAAAAATGCCACGAGACTTATCAATCAAACAATGAGTCCTCAACCGTTCTTTCCACCACTTCACAAGCTTAATGCTTTGCTCAGTATTTCGCAGTGCAATAAATCCTAGATTGAACATTCCATGTCTCAAAGCAACCAATTCATCGAGGGATGTGTTTTCAGTCACCATGCTAAACATCGGTGTCAATACGACACTACTCACTTCCAAAGCATCAAAAACATGATCCAAGGGTCTGTAAATAACTATATCAGGATCTAAATAAACAATCTTATAATCATTCCCATAGTGACGCCACAAGTATTCAATATAAAAGGGCTTAACGGAAGTGTTGAACTCGATTACATTATACCGAGCAAGCATCTCTTCAAACTCCGGATATCCAATTTCGTTGAAACAGGTGATTTGCATTCCCTCGAAAGCAGAATAATCTATAGAATCATTACGATAATCTACCAATCCAATTACAAATGTTGAGCCTGGATAAGCTGCTAATACTGAGTATCCAAGCGTCTTAGCTTGGGCTAAATAGTTGTTTGAGCACAATGTGAAAAATATAGAAGATTGTATCAATTGTTTAATCGTTTATTGAAATACTTAATAAAACTTGTAAAAAAACTAGATCTAGCCTTAGTTCTATTTTCAATTCGCATTCTAGCCAAACCAAATCCTCTTTTGAATGCTTTGCCTCGTTCTTGACTGAAAATAGAAAAAAGAAAAGCAGCTAGCTTGTTGGTTAAAATCGCAACATGATCTTCTTCCAAGAATAACGGTTCATACATGTAAGCCATATAGAGCTCTTCATCTGAGTCAACTTCAAGAATATGAGTTATAGTTTGGGAAATATTATTTTCATCCACCCATATAACCGCTTTCGGATTAATTCCACTTTTCCCATCTGATAATTTCCCAAATGCGTCCGGATCACCCCAATATATAGGAACAGTATTGGAAGCATAGGCTTCAATTAACTTTTCAGTGAGATATCCACTTGTAGATGAGTTTTCAAAACATAGAGAAAATTTATACTCGGCTTGCCAACCATACTTATCGCTAATCCTTCTACCCACATTATTCATAAATCCCCCGCCACTATCAACCTGCTTTGACTTAGATAATTCCTTAAAAAATTGAACCCTAAATTCAGTTGCAGCGCCATTGCTAACCAAAAAGTTACAGAACTTTCGATCATACCAATCTGATGCCTTCCTATCTTTTATGAGGGCTGACCGATGTTGTGCTAGTCGGGTAGCATCGGTATATAACAAGTAAAGTGGGAATCTCAAGTACCTATCTTGAAACTCAAGGTGATCAAAACCAATTCCGTAATCAGAAATATTGAAGTCTATTCGGACATTCTCAGCAGCAAAGGCGATTCGAATACCTGAATACTTAATTACATCTATAAAATGTGCTTCATGAAAGATGAAATCCGGTTTAATTTCATTCTCTTTGAAAGTAAATCTATTCTCAACTACTGAAAGGAAAAAATCCTTGTACCATTTTTTTAAAGCAGGTCTTCTGATAAAGAAATTAACATTTACTGGATACTCCAAATTAGTTTAATTTATATGTTCTCACATTAATATAATTCTTTAGTTTTTATAGTCATAGAATATTTCTATCACTTTATTTGTAATAATCTCTGCCACATGATTCATGGTATAGTGATTCTTAATTTTTGACTGGATGAACTTTCCTTTTTCATGTAACATATGAGGATCTGTCAAAAATGAGACTATACGCTCTGCCATCATCGTTATATTACCATATGGCACCAAAAGACTTAGATCATCTTCCAACAATTCTGGTGTCCCACCATTATTCATAAAACTTAATATTGGAATAGCATGAATACCAGCTTCAATATTTACAATAGGAAATGGATCTTCTCTTGAAATCATTAAAAACAAACTTAACTCGTGAAAATATAAATGGGCATGGGATAAATGATCAATAAAATGAATCTTGTCTGCATAACCCGATCTCCGTATATCAAAATCAATCTCATGACTCCTACTCCCACCAATCCATACAAAATGTATATTTTGATTAGACAACTTACTTAATACACTTATAGAAATGGGAATAAACCAATCCTTGCCCTTACGGAAATTTTCTGAACCACAGGCTCCAACAAGTATTGCATCAGCAGGCAAGTTAAGATAGTTTCTCAACGAGAATTGTTTCTTTTCCTCCAATCGGATCTGATCATCTGCAAAAACATAGACAGGATATGTTTCTTCGAGTTTTGCAATCCCTAATTCTTCTAATGTATTAGATACAGCCTTTGATGCTGTGAAAAAGTAATTAGTATAATTTTTTAATATTTCAATTTCCTTCCCACTTAATTGATCAAACCATAACCGCATTTCATGAACATGGGTAATTGTTGGGACACCAAATGCTCCAAACTTTTCAAGAATAGATGCATTTAGAATTGTGTTACTATATATAACATCAAACTCTTCTTTTAATAACCGTCTAATAAGTTTCACTTGTTTAAGAGAAATATAAATTTTTAAAAAAGGGTTAGATGTGCTTTTATTATTAGGAAATAAATATAAAGTACCGGACTTTTTGTAGGCCTCCATTAAGGGACCTGGCTTCATTAGCAAAATATGTATTTCGATTTCCTTCCGGTTTACTGAAAGCCATTGAAGATAATGGAGAAGTAAAAACTGTGCTCCAGCTGGGTGTGCGTTGTGACCGATGAAAAGAACTTTCAAATTATTTCCGTAAATAATCGTCTGACTGAATGGACTTAGGTGGCAAAACTTTATATTTAAAAAGTTTATTAGCGACAAAAAAATAATGCTTAAATTTTACAAAACGTTTAATTCTTAAACTTTGAAAAGCTTTAATGTAAAGATCTTTTAAAAAATAGAAACTGCCATAATAGGAATAAACATACTTTCCCATAGTATAATACTCTTGAACATCTTTAGCTATATTATAATTAGGATTGTCATAACCTGCTAGTGGCGTTTCCAAAATAAATGATGAGGCCTCTTCATTTTTCATCCAATACCAAATCCATTCTTGATCTTCACAAGTAGGTAAATTTTCATTAAAAGGACGCTTTTTCCAATCAGCCCTACGAATGAGAGAACAATAATTATACATCCCTTGTCCCCTAAATTCATTCCTTGTGATTTTTACTGCAGAGGGTTTTGTGATTTCTTTATTTAGTTTTTCATCCTCTTTGGATCTAGAAAGCGAAACTGCTTTAATGGAATCATTTTCATATAGGTACTCAAGCATCCATTGCAATGAGTTTGGGTTTGGCAACCACACATGTGAACTAATAATCAATATGTTATCGCCTTTTGCCTGCTGAATACCAAGATTTAATGCTTTTGAGTAATTGAAAGAAATTTCATTTAAGGGAAAGGCAACTATTCTACACTGGTATTCTTTCGCAATTGAAAGAGTGTTATCGATAGAAGCAGAATCCACAATAATGAACTCCAAGAGTACATGTTTCTGATGCACAATACTATTGATACATCGATCTATTACAGAGCCACTATTGCGTGTTCGTATAATAACACTCAATAAACTATTCTGAATCACCCGATTCTAAAATTTTAAAAATCACCTATTTTCCTTACTCAATTTTATTATTTGAGTCAAATGGAATAAAACTCTTACCCTTGGCATGCTAAATACCAGTGTTTTGGACAACACGTAACTCCAAATTAGCCTGATGAATGACTTAATGATGTTCATTTTCCAATTCATATTCAAAGCGTGAAGGTATCCGAAGACCCATCATTACCAATTAAAATCTCAAATTGAATTCCGCCTAACCTTCTCACACTATAAACGGCCTCCTGTTGGTAGTGCCCTTGATTGTAGCAGGGAATAGTGATTGAATTATCCAAATCTGATTTATTCTTTATAGCCAAATGTAGTTTCTCCGACTTTTTCTAGTACAAAGCCATAGCTGTGCAGTATTGCCATTATCATAGTAGTGGATTTTACCTCTTCATGGATTTCAATGGCTATGATTTTAGTATTTCTTAACATCCGATCTAAACCCTCCTCGTTTCCAAAAACTGCTTTTTCTGCCCCTTCTATATCTATTTTTAGGATGTGAATATCCTGATCCAGATAATCATCGAATACCTGATTTAGACTGATGGACTTTACATTATGAGAATGAGTCTCACAGGCAGGCGCTACACTTTTTGCCCATTGCTGTCCATCCCTAAAATCAGAGGAAATCTTTAAAGTAGAATCCGAATCTGACCATATTGCTTTATTCACTATTTCAACCTTGCTTTCATATTTCATTTTATCAATGAAATATTTTTGAAAAATATAGTTATCCAGATCGGCTTCAATGGATACGATTTTGTTCACTTTCACATGATTTAAAATCCAGGCACTGAATAAGCCTATATTAGATCCACAATCTAAAATAGTAAGCGGTGTATTACCTAAACCACATCTGCCTACCAAGTTTATAATATATTTATATTCTTCATTGATTACAACTTGCTCAAATACTTTAATATCTGATCCATATCGCCTTAAATAATACTGATCCTGGTTGACCAAAATTGCTATAGTCCTTTTATCAATTCGAATTACTTCATATCCCTTTGAAATAAAATTATGGACAGCCTTAGCATAAGGCAGTAAGTTTTCCTTATAGTAGGCAATTGAAATAATTTGATTTGTAATTTTTGACAATAGTTGTACCGCAAGTTCCCCAATTGTGAAAGCTCTAATCTTAGCTAAAAAGCCCATTTAACGTTTTCTCAGAATTGAAATAGTATCGTAGGAGACTTCGATGGGGATCTTCAGATCATGGAACCGCTTTGGAAATAGGTTTAGGAAACGATTCCATTTGAGGATTCTGTTAATTTTTACTTGATTATTAGCGTAGGTATAAGATTTGCCAGGTATGGTGACAATATGTTTATCGCTTTCCAAGAGCTGATTCATTTCTTCCGATTCAAACAAACAAGTTACAACCTCCAAATCACAGTAACGTGCCAAGGCCTCCATTCCACTTGGAAAAATACGCCAACAATCAAGAGGCGCTTCATGATAGGGCCAACTTACAGGGTTGATCGTGAAAATTACTCCTTTGCTTTTTACAATACGCTTTAACTCATCCATCCATTTCCAAATTTCCTGAACATGTTCAATTACTTGTCCGGATACTACCACGTCATAAGAATTCTCAGGAATAGGAAAGGAATAAGGATCGTCAAGGGTAAAAGTTAAATTGCAGACGTTACTGTCAATATAGACAGTACTTTCAAAATCAATTGTATCCCATTGGATGGAGGGATCATTTACTATCTGAGAATAAGCAGATGGAATCCCTGCCGGCCCAATTTCCAAAACCTTAATACCAGGTTTAAAAAAATCGCTTCGATGTTTTTTAAATAATAATTCGCTGTTTAAATGCATTTTTTTTAAGTCTCCCAGTAAAAGTCTTCTATATAAGCGCAGGAATCCTTTTCCCACTGATAGGCACGCGATTGTTCATACATAACTACATTGAATGAACATATTTTGTCTAATACTTGAATTACCTGATTTCCATTGTTAGCAGCTAAAATCACCCGACAATAGTATTCTCCCTGATACAATTTCAAATTAGGAAATACACAACTAAGATTATTGATTCCAGCTTGATCTAATATTGGCCTCTCCCCATTGAAAATCCAACTATGAATAATCGGGACATCATAATTATTAAATATTTGAATGGATACATTCCCGTTCCTTATACTTTCCTGCAAATTCACTTCAATTTCAATCCTAAGTTGCTTGCCATTATGATGTGTATAACCAACATTTGAGGTAAAAAGACTAACTGCTAAGATTTCGTTTATTTTGGGGTCTGGGTCTTTACTATACAAACCTCTAATAGAATTCTCAGTCTGCAAGTATTTACCTATAGCAGATTTGGTGTCGGAATGAACGACAACCTCTCCATTTTCTAAATAAATACAATTTTGGGTAAGCGTAGAAATAGCCTGCATATTATGACTAACAAAAAGAACTGTTCTTCCCTGACCTGAAACCTCCTCCATCTTTCCCAAGCATTTTTTTTGAAATTCAAAATCACCTACTGCAAGTACCTCATCTATTATTAGAATCTCAGGCTCCAAATGTGCAGCGACTGAAAATCCCAAACGGACTTTCATACCTGAAGAATAGAACTTAACAGCAGTATCGATAAATTTCTCTACCCCAGAAAAATCTATAATTTCTTCCAATTTGGAATCTATTTCCCTGCGAGTCATACCTAGGATGGTCCCATTCATATAGATATTTTCTCGACCTGAGAGTTCAGGATGGAAACCAGTTCCCACTTCTAATAGAGAAGCCACTCGACCATGAATTTCTATTTTACCAGATGTGGGTTCGGTGATTTGGGAGAGAATTTTCAGTAAAGTTGACTTACCAGCACCATTTTTCCCTATAATACCAAGCACCTCCCCTTTTTTTACTTCAAAATTAATATCCTTCAAAGCCCAGAAAACAGATTCGTCCTCGATACCAAATCGATTCATTTCACGAAGTCTCTTTAGGTTTTTCCAAGGAGATCTGAGGATATTCCCAATCTGACCAGCTAAAGTTTCGGCCTGTTTTTCTTTCAGTCCAAGTCGATAGCGTTTAGAAAGATCATGCACTTTAATTACTGACTTCATATTAGGTAATCTAAATTGTAATATCTTTAAAAAAATAGTTGCACTGGTTATTATAAACCAATTCGTAATTAATGTCTTTAAAGAACTTCATAATTCTATCCATCTGCCTCCCTACTTCTATGACCACTATAGAAGGACGAAATTTATTCCAATCGTTACTTAGTAATACATCCATATCCCATCCCTCAGTATCTATACTCATAAAATCAATGTGTTTTCCTGGAGGGAGGAACTCAGACAGCACTGTTTCAAGTCTTTCAACTTTAATGACAATCGTCTCGATTATTTCAGTTTTAAACTTTTTGGAATGTTCGACTGCGACTTCTTTATTAAAAGTAGATAAGGTATGAATACCTAAATTATAGAATTCAAGCTGTCCCTTTTCTTTGCCAACACCTAAATTTAAATTAATATCACGCTCCCTTGTTTTAAGAAATAAATCAACTCTATCCCTCTGAGGCTCAATATTTATTCCTCTCCAACCTTTCCTATAAAATCGATAGGTGTTGCTAAACTCTATAGGGTCATTAGCTCCAATATCAACATAGAAACCATCCTTTTTTTGAAAAATTGCATCTAAAATCAAATCCTCTTGATATTGAGAATAAGAATTGATCAAAGTGAGATTTGGCTTGTAGTAAAAGGTATTACCACGCTTTTTTGTCCCTCTTAAACTCTGTATAATAGAAGTCAGAAAAGGAGGGGTAATCTGTTTTAGAAAATGGAAAATTTTAGTCAAATGGCAAATTGTTTATTTCAGAACATACCTTGATTCCACGTTGGAGAGATTGTTTTGGCTCTGCTTTTCTCTGCTACAGCTGGCAGATGCAATAAATTGATGTTTGAAGGGGTGAACTCTGTCCTTTTCAGCTAAGACCAGTAATCCACTACTAAATTCGCTATGATTCGACCTAGAAATCTCCAGTCCCCCAACAATAAAAAAGATAGCGGGCGAAGCGTAGAAAGGTATTTTGAAGTTTCAAATTTTTCTTAAACACAATCCAGTATAGTTTGAATCCTATCAATAGGCTTGAACAATAAATTTATGTATTTTACTAGGAGAAAATTTATTAAATTCAGTTCTTATTCAGATAGTGTTTCAGCATGTCTTCCTTTTATGCCTAGGCAATAGCAATTAGAAAGATTTTGGATTCTTATAATAGCGTACTCTTCATATTTTTATTTTTTTAATTCTGAATTTAGCACTTCTCAACAAACTGGAAGGTATTTGATTTAGCAATTCAAAAAAACTCATTGGCTTTTCTAATATGTCCTTAGCAACAATTTCAAATTTTGTAGATGTAATATTACCTTTGTTAACAAAGTTCGGAATATGCTTTCCTCTATAATATATAAACAGATTTTGGATGTGATAAAAATTTATCTCATCTTCGAATTGATATAATTTAGGCTTAAAACCGTCATAAAAAAAATAACCTCTTTCAGCAAATTTTCTATGCCAATAATTATGGCGCTGCTCATTTATGTGACCAACACCTTTCTGATATGGAACTGCTGCTGAAAACAAAATTAAATCAGTACATTCAGAAAGATGATTAAGCAACTTTATTCCATTGTCAGGAGTAAAATGCTCTAAAACTTCAATACAAATTCCAAAATCCACCTTTTGTGGGACTGGAATAGATTCTTCTAAATCAATTGGAACAAAATTAGCCTTATTTTTAATCAAGAGTTTTTCAATTGGAACAGAGGGATGATCATAACAAGTAAATTTTGATATTCCTTTTCTTTCCAATGAAGCGGACCATCCTCCCAATCCGCATCCTAAATCTATGAAAGACTGAAACCTTCCAAAATAATCCCACAATACATCAAAAATAATGTCTGCAGAATTTATGGATGAGGTGGTATTACCAAAGAGAAATTCATTCTGTTTCATTTGAAAATATTTTTTAAAAGTTGATTATGAATCCGAAAAATAAAATCAATATAATCAAATTCATAAGGCTGAAAACATATTCTAATTGACTTTAAATACATTCGAAATGCTATCTTAAATGACATATTGTTTGGTCTTCTATAAAAAATAGCCAATTGCTTAGCTTCTTCATATGAAACATCTCTGAATATGGACTGAATATAATTAATGCTTGCTCTTTCAAAGTTTGAGTTTGTGATTCTTGATTTTTCAGAATTAGAATTATCACTATCTCTCCTATAAATTATCAAGGCTTCTGATAAATTAGCCATTTTACATATAGGTATAGCTCTTGTCCAAAGTTCAAAATCTTGAGCATAAACATAGTTTTCATCGTAATACAAATTATTACTGAGCCACAATTTCTTATTAAACATTACACTTGGATGGCAAATATTATTGCCAAAAAGAAGTTTCGATTTTAATTTTCTATAGCTCCTTACCTGTTTTCTAATCCCTCTATTCTCAGACTTTACCTCCATAATGTATGCTGATCCTACTAGTAAATAGTCTCTATTCTCTTCAAGAAAAGCAACTTGAACTTCTAATCGATTTGAACAACTAATATCATCTGCATCCATTCTTGCAACATATTTTCCTTCACAAATGCTCATACCTTTATTAAGGGTAGCTGCCAATTTTAAATTTTTATGATTGGTATAGATCCTTACTCTGTTATCAGAAATATTCTTTAAAATCTCACTTGTGCCATCCGTACTATGGTCATCAATTATTATGAGTTCAAAGTTTTGATAAGTCTGGCATAACACACTTTCTACTGCTTCTAAAATTCTCTTTTCACAATTATATACGGGAAGAAGTACTGAAACAAGAGGCTGAGAGATCATATATTAAATCACTTCAAAGACTGTCTACACAATTAGTATTGGGTAGAATTGAAAAGCAAGTTTCTCTAGAAACAAAAATAAATTAGAAACCTTTATACTTTTCTGAAATATAAACCAGTATAGTATAAATACTATAGGCAGGAAGAGGAGCGAAGATAAGGAGTTAAATATCCTTTGGGCCCTACAACACATATTCATTTTCTTCCGTAAATCAGTTCGTTCAACTTTTATTTTTGTTAGTTGGCAAATGGAAATATCTAAATATTTCTTAATTGATTACTAAATTTTCCGATTTTTTTTAAAGCGCCAGTCGCCATCAATTCCTGAGGTTTTCTACCCTAGTTTATTGTGTTTATCTCAGCTTTTTTATCATTTGATAAGAGCATTAAAAAAACAAATGATTTTAAGTCTCCTACAAGTAATTTGTTGAATTTGATAGAACCTTTCCTATTCATATGGTAAAAATCATAAAAATAGTCCTGTTCGTTGATTAGAGTATTTTGTCCATAATCCAAGAAATAACCACTCGAAAGTTCGGCGAATCTCTGATATAACTCAACTATTTCAGAATGGTTTAGATACTGGAAATCCTCTTTTAGCAAATAAGGCGGTAAAATAAAGATGGATTCAATTCCTTCTGCTTTAAGGTTTAGCAACTGATTTTCAAATTGCTTTATAAGTGAATCGTTTGTTTGAAACATTGAAGGTTTGAAATTCTTCCGAAAATTGGTATCGAATTCATGATCCCAGCTGGCTTCTGAAGGATAAAACCCTTTGCTCCAACTTTCTTCCTTTCCTATTCCTGAGGTTAAGCCTTCCCATTTGAGTCTGGTCCAATGAGCATACCGCGCCAAAGGGAGCATGAGTTCAAGGTTTGAAATTAAGCCGTTTTCAGTAAGAAAATCTTTCACAGGCTTAGTGCTCACAAAAGGAAGGAACTTTTGATAATCCAGGATTTCATTGGACTTTTCAAAAGTATCATAATCTAAGACCCAAAAGATAAGTTTCGGTTTTGAATTCCTTTGCAAATATAGATTTAGTGCAAAGGATAAAAACTCAACTTTTGCAGCTGAGTTCCCTAGAATCAAAGCCGATAAACCCAACTCCTTTTCTATAAATTCAGGGTTAAAATGTCGGTAGGCTCTTGAAGAACCTAAAATAATAATGTCATTAGACATCCCTCCTTCCAATACCTTTGCCCAAGTATTCACATCCTCGTAGGCAGAATTTTGGATACCTTTAGTAATCCAATAGTCCAAACCCCAAACCATCAATAGCCCCATCAAAGAAAAACCAAGAATTTTAATGAGAAATTTTTTCATTAAAACTGGAAATAGATAAATTCCTTTGCCTCACCAAATACACCCCAATAAACCAGCAAGACAGTTAAGAGAAGATAGGCTGAATATCTAATAGCAGATTGATTAATCGTAAAGAACCAGTTGAACTGGTATCTACCTAACCATTCCAATCCAAGAAATAATAGTAGGGCTATCCTTATATCATAGCCTAGCCAAGCAAAATTCTTTGGTAATAGTGGGTTAACAAATAATCCACTCAAATACCCCCAGGCATCCCCTATGGTATCCGCTCTAAAAAAGACCCAAGCGATACAAACCAAAGCAAAGGTTAATGCCATCTGGAAGAGTTCTCGTACAGAAGGCACTAAATGGTCCCCCTCATGCAGATGAGTTCTATTCTTCCCAATCAAAAAGATCGGAATAAATAGAGCTGCATGAATCCCCCCCCCAAGCTATAAATGTCCAGTTGGCACCATGCCAGAAGCCAGAGACCAGGAAATACGATAAAGATATTTCGGATGGCTTTGGCTTTGGGAACTCTGCTACCTCCAAGCGGGATATAGACATAATCCCGAAACCAGGTGGAGAGCGATATATGCCATCTACGCCAGAACTCAGCGATGTCGCGGCTGAAGTAAGGAGTACGGAAGTTGGTCATCAGATCAAATCCGAAGAGTTTGGCTACACCAATAGCTATATCAGAATAGCCTGAAAAGTCTCCATAGATCTGAAATGCGAAGAGGATGGCTCCCATGATTAGCTCTAATCCAGATGCAGTTTGATAATTCTCGAATATGGGATTGACTACCAAGGCACAGTTGTCAGCAATCACCATTTTTTTAAATAGACCCCAGAGGATCAACTTCATTCCATCGGAACCTTGCTGATATATAAACTCCCGTTTTTTGAAGAACTGAGGCAATAAGTTGGAAGCTCTTTCGATAGGACCCGCTACCAGTTGGGGAAAGAAAGCTACGAAGGTAAAGAAGGCTACTGGATCCTTGGTGGGTTTTAAGTTGCCTCGATAGACGTCTATAGAATAGCTGAGTGTTTGGAAGGTATAGAAAGAAATGCCTACAGGAAGGATTAAGTTAAGCGTGCTGATATGAGGTTGAAATCCTAGTAAGGAGATAAAGTCAGCTGCTGAGTCAATAAAGAAGTTGAAGTATTTGAAGAAGGCGAGTAGGCCGAGGTTGAAGGCGAGGCTGAGTGTTAGGTAGAATTTAGGACCTTGGAACCAGTTTTTGTAAATAGTGAGTTGTAAGTGGTGAGTAGTGTCATGAGGTCGATCACCACTCACCACTGACGGTTTACCATTTACAATTTTAAGGCCACACCAATAATCCACAGCTGAGCTGGCAATGATTAAGCCCAGGAATCTCCAGTCCCACCAGCCGTAGAATACATAGCTAGCAAATAATAGAAAGGCATTCTGTAGCTTCAAGTTCTTCTGAAATACAAACCAGTATAGTAGAAATACTATGGGTAGGAAAAGAAGGAAGGTGAAGGAGTTGAAGAGCAAATTTAAAATTTAAAATGGAGGGAATTTAAAATTGAGAATTGAGAATTTAAAATTTAAAATGACCCAGATTCGAGAACCATATCACATGAGGACTAATTTTAAATTAAAAACATTTTAAGCTCTTCATTCCGCCTTCGGCGGGCACAGCTTCGCCCTTTCACTCCCATTTTAGGTGCTAGGGGTTGACTGAGTAATAAATTTACTCGGTTGGGTTGGATTCGCAAATTTTTAGTGAGACAACTTTTGGAGTAAAAGTGACTTACCCTGAATTGCACTAAGGGCCAACCCTTTTCAAAAGATAAAAAAAACACCCAAATACTTGTTAATGATTGACTTACAATAAATGTTTAACTAACTTAATGTCAAGTTCTCCAAGACACTGTTATTGTTGAATAAGGATATCTGTTTTTTATATCCTTAATAAAGTTTTTTAAATATTTAAATTTTTATTGTATGAGTGATAAAAAAAAGCCTGAGGTATTTCATATAGGGCTATGTTTGGCTGGAGCTATTTCGGCTGGGAGCATATACAGCTGGAGTATTGGATTATTTGATTGAGGCATTGGAAATCTGGGAGGAGAAAAAGAAAAACTTGCCCGCCGATCGTGTTCCGCAGCATCAGGTAAAGATCTCTGTAATAGGTGGTGCTTCTGCAGGAGGTATGAGTGGCCTAATCGCAGCAAAGAGTTTGCTGCATCAGTTTAAGTCAGTTCACCTAACAGACTATAATCCCGAAAAAACGATACCTGAAAACCCTCTTTACCATGCTTGGGTAGATCAGCTGGAAGATGAGCTATCTTCCTCCTGCCCCACCATGCTTGATTATCTTCTAAAGAATGATGACATCAAAAAATGGAATGTACAATCCCTACTGAATGCTCAGTTTGTACGCAAAATAGCAGATAGAATCATAGATGCTCCAAGAGGTGAAATAGCAAAGCGGGATTATATATCAGAGGATTTAAGAGTTTTTACCACCTTGACCAATTTGAAGGGTTTTGAATCTAGTCTTAATTTCAGAGGTGATGGGTTAGATCAGGATCTGTACCGCATACATGACCATAGGGACTTTGCTTGCTTTTCCATGGGTAAGAAGCCTGTAAAAGGTTGGGTAAGGGCAGATTTTGAAGATCCTGAACTTGTAGAGTTATACAAACTAGCAGCTATAGGCACAGGGGCGTTTCCCATAGGCTTATCACCTGTTAATATGAAACGAAGTGGCAGGCTTATGCAGGAATTGGAGTGGCTCAGTCATGTGAGTAATGGTAATGGGGCGCGTTTTGAAGAAGATTTTTACGAGACTATGCTGGTAGATGGGGGTATGATGAACAATGAGCCCTTTGAAAAGGTAGAGGAATCGCTGAATAAGTTACTCAATGAGGATAAGAAGTCTATTAATCAGGATTATACCAAAGCAAGAAGCACTATCCTTATGATAGATCCTTTTCCAAGTAAGCCAAACTTTGTGGAAGAAGGAGAAAACTTATTTGGATATGTCAAAAATTTCCTGTCTGTGCTTATGAATCAAGCAAGGATAAAACCTGAGCATTTAAAGAATTCCTTGGCATCAAATATGGCTGGGCAGTACGTGATATCACCTGTACGTTATCAAGGAGATGATAAAATCAAGGGAGAAAAGGCTATTGCCTGTGGTTCACTGGGAGGCTTTGGGGGATTCCTATCCAAGGATTTCAGGGTTCATGATTTCTTTCTGGGCAGGGCAAACTGTGAAAAATTTCTATTGGATCATTTTACAGTTCCAATCTCCAGTAAAAACCCAATTTTTGAAAAGGGTTATGCTGGTATCAATGAAGAAACCAGAAAGCAATTCATGTCGAAGACGGATTCCGAGCCAGGTGTTGAGATAATCCCTTTGTTTATAACTAGAGAAAATAAGGAGAAAGCAGACATGCCAACATTCCAAGGAGGAAGGGCTTGGCCGGCATTAAGTGAAGCCCAACTCGAACGATACAGGCAACCGATCAAAAAGCGGGTGGAAAATGTACTATTGAATACTGTTAAGTTGGGAAGACAGGATTATATCAAGCTATGGCTAGGCTCATGGGTATTCCTAAGAGGTAAGATCAGTAATGCTGCAATGAATGCAATGAAGAAATCTTTGACCTGTCATGAACAGCTGTCTGACTAGGTGGGAAAAGTGAATAGGTAAGGATTTTCCAACGCAGGGACACTAGTGTGACTAGTAAGGGTATAATGGTGATTTTTTGGCTTGGTTACAAAATAAGGTAATGTGGCCAAAAATAGTTGGTGTTTTTGGTTTAAATATTTCATATAATTCCTTGCCGTTTTGAAGAGGACTTAAGCTCTGCTGAGGAGCAACTTAACAGCAATAGAAACTGCCAAGTGGGAATGAAGGGTCTCCTAGATTGGGAGACCTTTTTTAGTGCTTCATTCTTCTTGTTTTATGGCTAGGAAAACCTTCTTCCGCTTTTCGTTTTTGAAGTACAAATACCACTTTAGGAAGTTTTTTCTGTTTGTTGTAGAAAGGCCTCTGTGGATGGCCAGATTATTCTTTAGATGAACAAAAAAAGACTCTAGGCCGTTGGTTGATTTTGGGATTCGTGGATTGTCCAGGTATTCAAACAGATGAGGTAAAGCAGTCCTAAGGACAGAAAAAGATCTCCTCAATAATTTGTGGGTATACCAATATTTTCCAGTGAGAGGGTTTACTGTTTTTTGATGGGTGTACTCATGGTATGTTTTATCCCAGGTAGCCAATCCTAGTAACCAATAGCTCAATTCCTCCTTGGTTTTGATTAGATGGAGTTTGGATACAATTCTTCTCAATTCTTGGCCAGCAAGGCTCTTAGGTTTACTGGAGAGCCATATTCGACACATTCGTTGGACATGGATTACGCATCGCTGCAGGGTAATGTTGGGACAGACAACACGGATGGCTTTCAGCAAGGCACGATGCCCATCACAGGTAATAGATTCAATATTCACTCCAAGGGAAAACAGGTTTTCCAAATCTTCTTTCAGTTCCTCATACTTTTCTCCGTTGGTCAGGCGGTAGAGTTGTGTGAATTTAACGGTATTATCACGATACAATACCAGACATAAATCACGACTGAAATAGGTGCCATCTATGAGCAAATTTACCTTCTCGGAGGGATAGACGCTCAGCTTGGGTGGATGACATAAACAACTGACGAAATAGCGCTCTAAGGTCCGTTTACTGTAGCCACTCTCATCACTAACTGATCCAAAGTCCTTCTTCCTACTACCCATTTGTAAAACCAGATAAACCGATTGGAGTCTGCTACTCCGGTATTAGATGCCGTAAAAAGAATGCCGCAGTTTTTACATTTATATCGCTGCTTCCCTCCTTGTTTTCCCCATTTAATTGAGTCTAAAAAGCCACATGCCCAACAACGCTTTTTTTGAAGTTTTCATAAAACAAAAGAACCTTATTGAAACGCATTTGAATAAGGTTCTCGTAAATAATTATATACCAGTTAATTACAGGGGTTTTACCAACTATTTTTGACCATTATATCCAAAATAAAGAGTCTCAATTAGATGCAGATATATATACTTAACCATACATCACTGTGCTGCCGAGGAATTGGATTTTATATTGAAAGTGCAGGTTACTTCAAAATCTAGGCGATATCAGAATTTGCCGGTACACTGTATCAAAGGAGCAGGGATCCATTAAGAACTGTTTAAAACGACAAAGAATTACGAGTTTTCTCTAGTCCTGCTCATAAAATTAAAATGAAATAGCTATACCAACATATTCAATCCACTGTACAATAACAGGTTAGATCTTCTACAAGAAGGTGAATAAGAAACTTAAAGAAACTATGAATAGATCTGGAAAAATTATTTGGATTGTGGGACTGGCTTGCCTTGGTTTGATGGCCTCTTTTCTATTTATCCAATCACAAAATAACAGACAGGAAATGGATAGTCAGGCATCCAGGAATATCCTGATGGTGAGGGATGCGCTTTTAAAATCCACCCAAGATCTCCATGCAGAGATACGAAGCTTTGGATGGTATGTGTTTGCCAAATATGGAAAAGACCAAAATAAGAGTGATGCGGCAAAAAAAATGAAGCGAATTGAAGATAAGTTTCGTTTTTATCAACATCAAGATGATAGACCGGCCATCAGCTATGAAGATTCACTGCACCTCGCACATATTCCACTTAAAGAATTGTTGTACAAGGGAATAAACTATTCATCATATAAAGAAGCAATAAAAAAAAAGGAACTTGCGACTATATTTCGCTTTAATAAAGCCAATGATACAATCAACCCAGCTCGGGAAGATACATTATTTTACACAAAAGTATCTTATGGGGTTTGGCTAAGAGAGATGGCTCAAAGTAATGTGTTTTTTGATGAGTTGGTATTGTTTAAGCCAAATGGACAAGTAATTTATCCAGATAAGTTGAAGGGAATGGATTTTTCTGACTTGATTAAAGATAAGCGTCCTGATAAACAGGAGTTGGTCTTATCTTCCAAAACTTTTTTAGGCTATATGACTCCACTTGTCAAAGGATCATCTAAAATATATGTGATGGGGCTGATCGACAAGGAAAAAATGGAACGAGTAGCTTATAAGATCGATTTCACTCTGTTGACAATTTTGATCTTGTTTTTTATGTTTTTGATCAGCACCATGCCAATAATTTCTTTTGTCAGTATGGATAAGGGGGATACATTGACACAAAGTCGGGTGATCTTATTGGGAACCTCATGGATTTTGATCATGGTACTTATGGGCTGGCTTACTGCATATCTGATCCACCTACACAATCCGACGAGGGAAGAGAAAAACTTTGCAGATAATATTCGGGATAAACTGGAGGATAAACTCGACTCTGCCTACTTCCATCTACAGAATAAAAAAAACTTACTAAAAAATAGTCTTGTCCATGAATATTTAGAAACGGATGCAACGGGTAGGGTCACGACATTATTTATGAAATCAACTCCTGAAAATGATCCTATCCTTGATTTTAGGTTTATCTCGGTGCACCACAGAAAGTACTTTCAGTATTTGATCAATGAAAGGAATGAACCTAGTGACACCCTTTTTCTAGAGCGGATTTTTTCTCAAAAAGATGGGATCCCAGAAAACATGCTAAGTATAAAGTCGAGGGGTGCTATAAATGCTGTGGCCTTCAAACTGGAAAACTTTGAATTGCAGCGGGATAGACGATTTGTTTTGGTCAAAAAAGATGGAGAAGTTCTGATGAGTAGTGATAAGTTTGAGATCCCATTTACCAATCTAGAAAGTGTGCTGGAGGAGGATAAATGGGGAGTATTTCAGACTATCGTCAATTATAAGGGAAGTGAATTGGACGGGCACTGGATAGAGCCAATACGTATCAATGGACAGGAATACAAAGCATTGCTCAAACCCATAAACTTCAAAGGCCAAACTCTATGGCTGATCTATTTGGTCAATCTCAATGTACATCACCTCAAAACTGGTCTTAGTGCTCTGGAAAGTATGTTTATCATCTCCTTATATGGACTGCTACTTACCGGACTATTTATTTCCTTGACTTTATTCATAAAAAGAAAATACCCTTGGCAAAAGTTTTCCTTTTTTTGGTTGCTGTTTAGAGAAAACAGAAAAGAGCAGTTTAGCTTAGCCTCACTATACATGCTATCAATTTTAGGGTTATTACTATTAATCTGATTGTTCAAAAAATTGAGTTTTTTCTATATGATTTTTTTTATTGGAATTCTAATTATGGCTTTGGTTATAGGCACATTTATGATTTTCAAAAAGGATTTGGAAATCAAATTCAAGATACCTTGGTCCTATCCTACATTTATGTTTTTCTGGTTTTTTACGATAGGGTTTATTCCTGGATTTTTTATTTGCTCTGGAGTTTTCAGCATGGAAGAGAAAATCTGGGATTACAGTTTGACTGTTAAAAAAGATTCCTTTAACCAAGAAAAGGTTTCTTGGTATCAGCAGCTGCGTTCAACTGCTTTTTCAAAGACCGTTATCCCCTCAGATCCTCAAGTGGCTCGTTTTGTACATCCACATCCTAAGGCATTCAAAACCTCACTGCTATCCCAGAATTTCAAAAGCGAAAATGAGCTATCTAATTTGAGCATTTGGAATATCTTGATTATCGGCCTGAGTGTTATTTTATTAATCAGTTTATACAAAGCTTTTAAGCGAAATTTGGAAAAAGCATTTTGGCTCAAATTCAAGCCTCAAAACCAAAACTCTTTATGGGAAATTCTCAACAAAAGTCACCCAGAGAGTGAAAACTTTCGACTATTTCTGTGTGGTTGTGACAGTCATATGACCCGTAACTGGATTTTCACCAACCTTAGCTTAAATGCCGAAGAACTATTTATAGTGGATTGTGCAGATGCAGGACTTTTTATTCCTAAGAGGCAACATCTGGAAGATAAAAAAGCTATTCTAATAGAAGATATCCATACGTTGGACTCAATAGATGAACTGATGCGGAAAATGGCTGAAATTCATAGTTTGGCGGGATCCATGCATTTAATCCTGAGTAGCGGGAATAGCTGGAGAACTTTGGTAAGCCGATTGAGTACAGATTTGGCAAAAGTGAGATTTTCGGAGCTGATGAGTGGCTTTTATTTTGAATTCGTTCCTCTAATTTCAGAAAACTCCTGTTATTGGGATCCACAAAACATTCGATTTTGTGAATCCATAGTAGAGGACTTTTTAAAAAACAAATCAGATAAAAATTATTCAGATGAGAATATCAATCTGTTGACGCAGCGTTATGGTAAAGCCTATTATTATAATATCTGGTCAGAATTGAGTTTAAAAGAAAAGGTGGTCTGCGTAAATTACGCAAAAGAAGGATTTTTCAATTACCAGAACTATGATGAGGTGATGGAACTGTACCAAAAAGGGGTAATCATTCTAGATGAGACCAGAGGAAGTCTGAAACTTTTCAGTAAATCCTTTAGGTATTTTATAATGGCAAATCTATCTACTACGCAGCGGCAAAAAATCAGAAGTTTTCAGAGAAAAAATAGCAATATTGGCAATGTGCAATGGGCTGTTATCTCTTTCTTGTTGTTGGGTATAGGTCTGATCGGTTATTTTGAGAGGTCTTTCTTGAGTGAGATTCAATCGATGGTTACTGGTGTAGTAGGCTTATTTGTTTTTGTAGTAGGTGAATTCAAAAAACTCCTTTTGGCGAAGAATGGAACTCAGGACAATTAGGATGGGCTGTTGGCGGGTGGGTGGCTGTCCTCCTACTGCCTTACTGAATACTGACCACTGTTTACAGCATACTGACCTCAGGTAATTCGTAAAATACCGGCAATCTTAATAAGCAATCGGAGTACCGATCGGAATTGGGTAATTCACGCAGGTACTGATCTGGAAAATGCTTTTTGGAATATTCTGATTTGTGAAGACTTTGGTAGTGGAAAATAGACAGTACACCCTCATTCTTTAGAATAGTGGAAAATTCAGACCTTTCAGTTTCATTTTGGAAGAGTAAATAAAACATATGGGCATTTCCCTTATTCTCAATACCCTGCCAAGTAATATCAAATTTCCCGGATGCTTGGGATAGTAGTTTTTGATAGGTTTCTGAGAGTATTTCAGTAGTTGTACTGCCTTTATCAAAAAGCTGGAAATATGAATCCCAAATGGATAATCTTCTGCTTTGAATGGATTTTAGCTCTTCTAATTGCGCCCAAAGAAAGGCAGCTGTCACTTCGGAAGGCAGAAAGGAACTGCCTATATCCACCCAGCTGTATTTATTTACTTCACCACGGAAAAATGCAGCCCGGTCAGTTCCCTTTTCCCATAGGATCTCTGCCCTTCTAATTAAATCAAGGTCATTGATACCTAAAAGTCCCCCTTCGCCGGATTGAATATTTTTTGTCTCATGAAAACTAAAGCAAGATAAATGGCCTATACTTCCAAGGGCTTTCTCCTTATAAAAACTATCTATTCCTTGCGCAGCATCTTCAATCACCCAAAGGTTGTGTTTGGTGGCAATGCTCATGATTCTATCCATTTCACATGGCACCCCAGCGTAATGAACAACTATAATAGCCTTGGTATTAGCAGTAATTAGCTCCTCAATAAGACTTTCATCCATATTGGGATGATCTGCACTACTATCTACAAAAACGATTTTGGCACCTCGTAAAACAAAAGCATTTGCTGTGGACACAAAGGTGAAGCTTGGTAGGATAACTTCGTCTCCAGGTTGGATATTGCAAAGCAAGGCTGCCATCTCCAGTGCATCTGTACAGGAATTTGTCAGAAGACATTTTTCAATTCCATAGTTCTGCTCAAAGAAGGATTGGCAACGCTGGGTGTAGTAGCCGTTTCCTGAGATCTTGCCCCGGTTTATCGCGTCTTGAATGTATGTAAGTTCCTTACCGGTCTGGTAGGGTTTGTTGAAGGGGAGTTTGATTTCGGATTTCGGATTTATGAGTTCGGATTTATGATTTGGGTTCTAGATACCGGGAATTTAAAATGAAAAGAATTTAAAATGTAAAATGAGAGGAATTTAAAATTTAAAATGAAAGGAATTTAAAATGATGGTGGTAGGTGGCAGTTTGACCTATGCTTTCTCTTTTACTTTGTGGTAATGATTTGTTCAATTTTAATTACTCAAACTCAATTGCCAGTTTTGGAACCAGCTCATTCAAAAATTTTGGCAAGAATTCATGGTATCCAAGCTTTCCTTTTGTAAAGGAAAAACAATACCTAGGTTCTCTTTTATACACAGAACTGTCAAAAACATCAATGGAATCAAAAAATTTAAAATTATCATTTAAGTTACTGTAGCCAGCATAAAACCTTTCTACTATTTCACTGTCTGGAACAAAATGTCCGCCATTCTCAACCCTAATGCGAACTCTTCTTTTAGCCTCTTCAATTGAATTCATTACAAAATATATAAGATGAATATTGTAGCCCTCAGCTCTAAACTTTAGAGGCCATTCAAGTGGAGTGTCATTAAAATTTGTTTCATAACAGAAATCCCTTTTCCTTAATATTGAGTCATTTATCTGAGCTTGAAGTTCTTCAAAGGCCAAGTTATGAGCCATTAAGTCTTGAATTTCACTTGATTGAAGTGTATGGTAAATTTTTAAAAAATGGAAATCATAATCAAAAGGCAGAATTCCTGGATTCACAAGTGCTTTGGAAAAAGATGATTTACCAGCTCCATTACACCCCGCAATAACCCAAAGACCAGGTTTATCCAAGATTAAACTGAGGAGCTACAGTTGGTTTTCTTTTCAAACTAGACTTTTTGAGTGCATCTTCATACACTTCAATTTCCTTAAGGATAGATGGCATTACCTCCTTAATGTTATTTTGTAATTTCTTGATATTTAATCTCTTCTCCTTGTTGTTCATATTTGTAAAGTTAGTGAACGTTAGTATTTCTAACAAAACTAACATCAGATGAAGTTCCTTGATATTTGGGTTTGGAAATTTGACTTCTAGATGGGTAATTGATTGTGGTGAGAGAAAAGGAATTTAAAATGTAAAATGAGAGGAATTTAAAATGGATAGCGATGCGTTGCTGAGAACAGGCCTTGATTCTTGTATCTTATCTCTAGTGTCTTCTTCCTCTGTCTTATCTCTTCTGTCTGATGTCTTCTGTCTTATGTCTTGAGTCTTATGTCTTAGGTCTTATGTCTTGATTCTTATGTCTTATATCTTGAGATCCTCTTCTCCACAATATAAATCGGTCGGTTTTTCACTCCTTCGAAGGTTTTACCGATGTATAGGCCTACCATTCCTAGGGTAATTAGTAGAAAGCCTGTAAGCATCCAAATGGAGATAATCAGGGAAGCATAACCGGCAACAATGATATCCCCATCCAAATATCTATACAGGGTATATAGGGCAAAAAGAAATCCTGTGAGGGCTACCAGCATTCCAAGTTTGACAGTCAATCGAATAGGTTTATCAGAATATGCCAGCATGATATCCAAGGCAAGATTAAACAACCTTTTCAGGTTGTAGGTACTTCCTCTATCTCCATTTTCAGCATGGACCACCGGAATGGCTGTTTGCCGAAATCCTACCCATTTCACCATGGTAGGAAAATAGCGGATGGACTCCCGCATCCCAATAATCTCATTGACCACCTTACGATGATAGACTCCGAAATTGGCGATACTCTCATCCTGTTTGGACCCTGTAAGCCAAGCTAAAGTTCTGTAAAAGACCTTGGAAGAAAGTCTTTTAAAAAATCCATCTCTCCTATTCGCCCTTTTAGCCAACACCACATCAAATCCTTTTTGGGCTTCCTGGTAAAGATTTGGAATTTCCTCTGGTCTGTCTTGCAAGTCGCAGTCCATAACGACAATCCACTCCCCTTTTGCTGCATCCAGACCTGCGGTGATGGCATAGTGTTGCCCGAAGTTGCGGGAAAGCTTGATTCCATTGATTTCGGGAAATCTAGATGCTAATTCTTCGATTTTGTTCCAGGAATTGTCCTTGCTAGCATCTTCAACTAGAATAATTTCATAGGAATCGGTAATTCCTGAAACTGCCTGACGAATTCTTTCTACAAGTTCCTGCAGAAGCGATTCGGCTTGGTAAACTGGAGAGATGATGGAGAGGAGCACTTTTTTTTTAATTTAAAATGGAAAAATTGAGAATTTAGAATGAAAAATTTAAAATGAAGAATTGAGAATTTAAAATGAGGAATTGAGAATGATGGATGATGAATTTAAAATGTAAAATGATGAATTTAAAATGGTTGGCGGTTGTCAAGCTGACCACTGCATACTGACTACTGAGACTAGAGACTGACTACTGAGACTGGATACTGTCTACTCAACACTCATCCTTTCCACCAGTGATATACATAAGCTATTTCTACAGGGGTATAAGCTAGGGATTGGTAGAGTTTGCAGGCTGGGATGTTGGTTTCTTGGGTTGGGATTTGCATCTTTTTGGCTCCTGCATGAAGGGATTTGTTTTCTGCAGCCTGGACCAGTTTCCGTTCCCCAGCCATTTCCTTGATGGTTTTCGGAGACTGCAATCAGACCAATGGCTCCCATATCCTTATCCACGGAGTATGTGACCATTCCAGCCTGCTCAGGGGCTATTAATATCTCCTGATTTTCAAATGCTTTATTGATCCAAAGTTTGTAGAGTTTTTCAAATTCTTGGTTTTGGAGTCTGGGGTCAGTTTTAAATCGGGAATATATGCCACTTAAATAAGCCAATTCAATTAGCTCTTCATTCAGGGTAGGTTTATTAAACTTCCGAATATCTTCAATTTGATCTAAGGGAGATAGCTTTTTTTGAAATGTAATTTTAGTGTCGACCAACTTAATACTAGGGCAGTAAATCTCTAAAGGCGCTTCAGAAAAAAGATAGACTAGCTGAAAATCCTTTGCTGATTTCAAGAACTCTTTGTTCATTCCAATCATCTTCTATGGCGATTTTACCAACGGGATAGTTGAAGAGGGAGGAGTCGAAAGGGAGGGAGGAGATCAATTATTAATGGAGAATTTAAAATGGAGAATTTAAAATGATGAATTTAAAATGATGAATTGAAAATGGAGAATTGAAAATTGTGAATTTAAAATGATGAATTGAAAATGCTTTCTCAATAAGGTGGAGTGTTGGTTATTGGTTGTTCGTTGTTCGTTGTTCGTTGTTGGTTGTTGGATGTTGGATGTTGGATGTTGGTTGTTAGATGTTGGTTGTTGGTTGTTCGTTGGTGGGGTTAACTAACAACATACAACTAACAACCAATTATGCAACATCGGCGAATATGCGTTCCATCCTCCGTCCCGATAACCTTTGAAATAAAATATGATCGGGATCTCCGGATGGTGAAAGCTAGGCAACATCGGCGAATATGCGTTTTACCCCCGACCCCTAAAGGGGGGAAATGCAACTTTAGTAGAAATCTGAGACTTCAAAAGTTTAAAGCTGGAGAATTGGGTTATTACCTCTATTCTAATATTTTCTGTTTGAAGAGATTGAAGTCTTAATTTTTTCAATCTCCATTAAAATCAATCGAAGAACTTCTTCTACCTCTTGAATTACAAAATGATTTTTAAATCTTATGATGTAGATACCCAAAGCATTTAAATCTTCTTGTCTTGCTATATCTCTTACTTTTTGATCACTTTGATCATGTATTTCTCCATCGAGTTCAATCCCAATTTGATATTGATGACAATAGAAGTCTAGAATATATTTAGAAACTGGGTGTTGCCTTCTAAAAAGAAGGCCATTAAGCCTATTTGCTCTTAATCTTTCCCACAATACGCTTTCTGCAGGAGTTAATCTCATGCGAAGTTCTTTAGCTCTTCTAAATATTTCTGGAGAAGCGTTGTGATGCATTTTTTTGGAAAATTATTTCGCCTTCGGTCTACCCCCGCCCCTATAGGGGAGAATTGGTCTAGTCTTTTTCTGATTGTTATAATGGAGGAGGAAATTTAACTAGCGAATAATAACACTTTAATCACCCAAATCCTTATTCGAGACTTGCTCCCCCTTCAGGGGGTTGGGGGGCAGTTAAGCAACATCGGCGAATATGCGTTCCATCCTCCGAAAATACATCATGCCGAAGATGAATAAGACCAAGGCTACGATAGAACCTGGCCAGATCCATTCCCAGGGCATGGGACGGTCGAGGAATGCGGCTCTGAAACCTTCAATGACTCCAACCATGGGATTGAGGATATAGAATTTCTGGTAAACCTCAGGCACTGCAGTGGTACTGTAAACTACCGGGGCTGCATAGAGTAAAAGCTGAACTACAAAGGTCAATGCATGCTTCACGTCTCTGTATTTCACAGCCATGGCAGAAAGCATCATGCCCACGCCTAGGCTGCACATGAGGAGTTGGATGATCAATAAAGGCAAAACTAGCAAACCCCAACCGGGAGTGATCTGATAATAGATCATCATCCCGATCACTACTACAAAGGCAATGAGAAAGTCTAGGAGTTTGGACAGTATGGAACTTAGGGGTAGCACCATTCTCGGGAAATAGACTTTGGTAATCATGTTGGCGTTTTGGATCAGGGAATTAGCAGATTCGGTAAGGGTACCTGAAAAGTAATTCCAAGGCCACAGTGCCAGGTAGGAAAACAGGGCGTAAGGAATGCCGTTTGAATCCACATCAGCTAAGTTGCCAAAGACTACTGTAAATACTACAGTAGTAAAAAGGGGTTGGATAATTGCCCAAGCTACTCCCAAAACTGACTGGGCATATCGGGCTTTGATGCCTCTTAAGGTGAGGAAATAAAGGAGATCCTTATATCGCCAGAGTTCCTTGAAATCTATGAGTTGCCAGCCTGAGGTGGGTTGGATGATTTTTATGTTGTCTTTCAACTGTAAAATTTAAAATGGAGGAATTGAGAATTGAGAATTGAAAATTTAAAATTTAAAATGAAAAAATTGAGAATTTAAAATGAAGAATTTAAAATGAAGAATTGAGAATGATGAATTTAAAATGAAAAATGATGAATTTAAAATGGTAGGTGGTTGTTTCCTCCACGGCGGACAGGGTTGTTGGATTTTAGTTGTTGGTTGTTGGTTGATGGTTGGGTTTGATGGCTATGGTAACTGTTGAATGTATTAAACAATTACCCTAACACAGATTTCAGGCCTTTTACTTTCTTGTATAAGTTATAGTAGAGTTTATTGATTTCTACTTCAAAGGGGGGCTTATGGTAGGATAAATTATTTCCTGTGCTGATGTGGTAATAATGTCTTCGAATTAATGAAAACTCACCTATACTTTCCAAGTATTCCCTCACTTTCCTCCTGTAGGTGAAGTAATTATTCTGCTTGATCTTTCTGTTTTTATCGGTATGTGTAATTGAGGTTTTTCGGAATATCATCACTGCCAGGGGTTCTGCACAGAAGGAAACTTTGGGATTCACTTTCATCAAATCAAACATCAAGTGATATTCCTGCATATTAGGGAGATTTTCTCTCCATCCTCCGATTTGCTTGATCAGATCACCATTGTATAAATTGGAAATAGAATTACCTAGTTTGATTCCAAGCAAGCCTGACCAGGGATCAGTAAGGTAATTTTGAAACTCCCTTTTCCCTTCTTTTTGAAAAAAAAACGAGCCTACCAAAAAAGAGCTCTCCTCATCTAGGCACTCAAGTTGCTTTTTTATCTTATCAGGCAATAATTCATCATCAGCATCCTGGAACTGAACCCATTTATTTTTGCATTGGGAAAGGCCAAGATTCCGGGAAGCTGGAGCTCCTTTATTTTTTCCGTCCGGATGTTGTAACACATTGATTATTGGGTACTTCGAAGCCAAGTGATGGCAAAGCTCTAAAGACTTGTCTTTTGAACCGTCATCCACTAGAAATATTTCATCAATTTCTGGTTGGAGCAAAACGGACTCAACTGACTTAACTAAGGTCTTTTCAGCATTAAAAACTGGGACAATTGCCGAAACCATATTCTGGGCTATTAAAATTTAAACAGTTAAAAATAATACTTGCGATTCAATTTCCTTTATTTATTCTGATGGTTTCCAGTAAATACTTGTTTCCGAAAAAAATGCATGACAAACCGTAACGCCTTGATATTTTTCAGATTTCCAGCCTTTCAAATACTTTTCTAGGAAAGGTTGGTAGGAATTCCGCTCTGTATTATCAAATAATAAGATCCCGCCCGACTTTAACTTTGAAATCGTCTGAATCAAGCAAGCCGGTCTCACTCTGCCATCGATAATGAGTAAATCTATACTTCCATCTGGGAGATGATCAGCTGCATGCGCATAGTTTTGGAAGGTCAATCCATCGCAATACATTCCGTTTACGCTTTTATATAAATCAGGAAAATCCTGGTTATTTTCCTTCTCAGGAATGTGGAGATTCAGTGTGAGTCCTGGATGAGCGCCAGCATTTTTTACTACTTCTTTGAACCATTCTCCATCGTGCTCTATGGAATAAATACTTTTTACTTTATTCTTCAAAAACATGGTGCTACCTCCGGAACCAAATTCCAGAACGTTCATGTCCGGTTTGAGGAGGGATTCCAGTTTCTTATAGGCAAAATGATTTATCCAAGGTAACTCTGCTTCGTTTGGAAATTTATAATTACGGCAGTAGAGGTAATAAGCCGGAAAACCCTCTTAGGGCTTCGGTAATAGGTTTGCCTTGCCCTAAATATTTCCCTATTTCGCTTAAATATCTTCCTACGATTTTATAGGTAGGCTTGGTATAGTTCTTAACTGTATGCAAGCTTTTATGGTTGTTTTTTTGGCTATACGGTAAATGAATTTAAAGTTTTATGGGGGAAAAGAAAAATTGGATGGTTGGATGTTTCCGACACGGCGGACAGGGGTTGGAGTTTGAAGAGTTGAGGTTACTTTCCATATACTAAAATACCCTGGATATCTCCTGGGTCAGATTCCAAGATGGATACTTCTACTTTGCGCAGCACTTTCTCGAAGGTTTTTTCCTTAATAAATTCCAGGTATTCCCTATCCAAGTCCTTTCCGATAAGTATCATCTGAATGGTGCCTGAGTCAATTCCTTTGGCATAATCTCCTATGATATAAGCTTTGTCTACCTCCCCCATTCTTTTGACAATACGTTCCATGAGGTCATCTAGTCCCAGGAATTTGGAAACCATCCCTTTAATCTCATCGAAGAAGGGGTGATTGGTATTGGCCTTATACATTTTTGTTTTGCCTTCATCTTCCGACACCAGCAATCCGGCTTCGGTCAGGCGGTTCAATTCTATCCGTACCGAATTCGTAGACTCCTCAAACTCCTTGGCGAGGGCACGCAGGTAGCCTGAATTGGCATGGGAAAAGAACTTCAGTAGAAGTTTGATGCGGGTTTTGGAGGTGACGAGGGATTCGAGCACTTAATAATTTAAAATGAAGGGAATTGAGAATTTAAAATGGAGGAATGGAGAATGTAAAATGTAAAATGTAAAATGTAAAATTTAGAATTTAAAATGGGGCGAATTCTATTGGCCTCTGATGGCTTCTGATAATAGATTAGCTACTTAAGGTTTTCGCGGGATTTCTTGATAATAGAATTGAGTAGCATGATTATTTCTTCGATTTCTGATTTAAGATAAGGCATGGAACCATGCTCTAACAGCAGTTCTTTCGGTCTAGAAGACGCATCGAATACCTAGTTTCTCGTGCTTCTTTATTTGAAATTGTGAGTTTTGCGATAAAGTCAAGTTTGGAGTGGGCCGCCTGAGCTTCTTCTACATTTGCACCAATCGATGTCCCGGATTTTACTAGTTGATCAGCAAGTTTATAGTGCCCCTTTTCTCTTAAATCCAGGTAAACAGTGATTATTTCCTGAGCAAATTTGAAAGTTTTGTCAACAATAATATTTGCCATAGTGAAAGAATTTAAAATGAAAAAATGGATAATTTAAAATGGAAAATGGGATAATTTAAAATTAGTAATTAATCCATTATTCGATTAAAGTTAGAAACAATAGCAGTTACTATTAAGTAATTATTCATTTTAAATTTTAAGTTCCGCTTACGGCGGAGGGCGGACAGCTTCGCTCCTTCACTCCCGTTCTTGGGAAATAGCTGGCTGAGTAATAAACTTACTCACTGAGTAACAAATTTACTCGGGTAAATGGATTTTGCAATTAATGGCGAAAAAGTTGGGTTGGTAGCCGGAGGTTAGGAAGTCGGGAAGTGGGAAGTGGGAAGTTGGAGGTTGCGCTATAAATATCAATCTTTATTGAATGGAATCGGGAGCTGGCCTGGAGATATTTATACCTTGCTGAAAGAGACATTCATGATTGTTACTAAAGACAGAACAATTGCAACTACTAATAGGTCTTGCCTTAGTTGTATTAGCTTTGTATGTCTATTTTTTCTCCTTAATAGACTCGACTTATTCTCCCTATTATGGCGATGAGGTATTTCTATTTCAAGAACGCTGAAAGTTTTGCAAGAACCCTAAGTCTAAAGGCTACATTCACTTATAGTGGTTTTGGCTCAAGGCTTTGGGGATTCGAATGCCCACGGTGTAGGCTATCCTATTCTTTATGGAGGGGTGTCCTTAGTAGTTGGATGGTGGAACTTGAATATTGTAGTAATCAATGCAGGGGTTTTACTGTTTTCCCTTGTTTTATTGAACCTCAGAAAAAATGTAAGTTGGACAGAAAAGCTCCTTCAAACTATAGTTATCCTAGCCTCTCCATTAGTATTTTTCTATTCCACCACTTTTTTACCAGAACTGATCCATGTAGCAGGAGGAATCTTTTTATTCTTATCAGCACTACGGTATATCAAAAGACCTGATAAAAAAAGCTTTGTCATCCTTGCACTTTTGATTCTAGTGCTCGGTTTCATCCGAAGACACCTGGTTTTTTGCTTTTATTGGATTACCATTTCTATTGGAGAGACCCAGTTCAATTTGGAAATGGGCATTTGTACTCTTGGGGTTTTTGCTTCCTTTTTTGACGCAATATTATCTGCATGAGCAGGTTCCAAATACATTTTCTGGCTTAGGATCGATGATTGAATCAGGAAATTTCGGAGATGCTTGGGATAGCATTTTCTTCAATATTAAGCGCAACATCTATTTTGCGTTACATTTCACTGAGGGAAAATTTTATACCCTTCAAAAACTATGGATTGGGTTATCACTACTAAGCTCGCTGTTTTTTGTAAGTAAAAGCAGAATCCTTCTTTTTGGAGTTGTCATACTTAGTATCCTTTTGATCTTCAATATTGTTCTATACAAGAATTATGACTGGTCTGAGTTGAGAATGTACAGTCCTATGGTCTTGTTTCTAAACCTATCTCTTATAACTATCAACAAAAATATTAGCTACGGTCTCATTGGGTTGAATTTCCTATCCATTCTTCTGGTAATCCCTCTGCAGCAAAAGCTAATACAGTTTAGAACAAACCCAGTTGCAAAAGATGTACCTATAGCGACTGTCATAGAAATAGAAGAACTCTCTTCCCCAGTGATCATGCTCGGATTCCGCAGTACTTCAATCCTACTCCCTCAGCCAACTTCCAATAGTAAATAGCAGTGGAGAAAGCATCTCCTATATTTTACCCTACTATGAGATTGCAATGAACAGCCACAATTACTTTTTAGGCGCTGATAATGGTCAAATCAAAGTTTCAAAAGCAAAAATCCTTACCCAGTAGGCAAATCCAAAAACTACTTGAATAAGGTAAATACCAACCAAAACTCTTGTTCTATAGCTGAGACCATTTCCTTGCGCCATATAATCCCTTAGAATAATTGAAAGAATACTTAGGTAATTCAAAAACAGTGCGATAGGGATTTGCCAGTAGAAATTCGCATGGTATTGGCGAAAACCAGTTTCAGCAAACAAGAAGTAAACTAGTATAGAGAAAATCAGAAGGATAAAGGTGAAGTTGAACATTGGGTCCTTGAATGCCTTTTTTTTCCAAAAAATAATAAAACATATAAGAAGGGGAATACTGCTAAGCAGATCCAGAATGGGCTGATGCGAATAGTGAAGCCAAATTTCAAATGGACTAAAGATTACTCTAGAGATTTCACTTGGCTCATACATTTGTTCCCGCATTGGATCCCAGGTAAAAATCAAGTGCTTTTCAAGTAGAATAAGGGCAGAGAAAAGCAGCACCAAGAATACTGACTTCCAAAGCAATGGTGAGAACTTTCTATCCTTTATAAGGATGTAAATAGGCAAAGCTGGGATATAGCAAAATAAAAAACTTGGTTTAATTAGCATGAGGATTAATCCAAGCCCTAAGAGTGAAAGAAGGTGGTAATCTTCTGCTTTATCTATCCATTTTAAGGATTTTAAACAAAGGATAATAGAAAAAGGGAATGATACTATCAAAGTAGAATTATGCCAAATCGTAGGCGTGAACTTGCCTAGATACCAAAGCCCTTCATCGATACCTGGCAGGTAAATTGGTCCTATAAATAGAAAGCTTAGAGAAAATAGGAAAAGGTTTGTTTTTTTTAGGTGAATCTGACCTTTAAAGAAATTAAGAACTATCCTATACTTCCACCACAAAAATATGCTGAGAACAATGATAGAACTAACCACGAAAGGATATTTAAAGGACAAAACCCAATCAATCAAATAAACTAAGCCATAATAACCCGGAGGGAGCGGAAAATATCCTGACTCTAAGTAATCTGTAAGTATTAAATTATGAATCTTAATGTCATTCAGGAATTGAATATTCACAATCATGAAGGTGATAGTGAAACCATATAGTCCCAGTATAAGTATATCAAACCTCCAGCTTTTCAGTTGGGCCCAGATAGATTTCATTCTTTGGAAATTAATAGTACCTGATCACACATACTTGGTTTCAACTCCATTTCTTTAAAATAAGAGGCATTACTTGAGTATGTTGCTGAATCAACTAGATAGGCCCGCTTCAAATCATCAGTCTCCACACTTTCGAGAAGAGTTGGCCATCCTAGGACTTTAAATGGCAAGGGATTTTCAAAAGTTAAATCATGATAGACTTCCCCTGAAGCGACCAAGATCACCTCCTCTACTCCTTCTTCAATCAACATTCTTATTTGCTTTTCAAGAGTATCAGTGGAAGGAAAGTTTTCATAGCTTTTTGTAAAAGAATATAGATGAAAGCAAATACCTGAAATTAGTACTATGGCTACTCCTTTTGCAATTGCTTCACTATACAAATAGGGTTTAGATTGAACAAGAGATATTAATAAATAGAGAAGAAATACAATCACATAGATCTGTACTTTAATGAGGTAAAATGGGGAAAGTAAAACCAGTACCAACGCTAGGGAGAAAATCAGAATCAGTTGGGACTTATCTCGCCATGAAAGCGTATAAGCGACGAATAATAACATGATGGAAATCAAAAAGACCTCATGCTCAATATAGGTGAATACTGAAGTCTTGACCGCTGAAAAGCTGCATTGTCTTGACCTTTCATCATCTAAAAGGGTTTTCCACTTTTCCAGCTCTCCTGATAACTCGGGATCATTTTTGAAGTCAATCAAACCATTGGAGAAGTGGTAAAGCTCAACTTGGCTTTCCTTCAAAATCCGCTTTATGTAATTGTAGAACAGGGTGATCAAATACCTGAGATCTCAATCGATTTACTTTTTGAAAGTCCTCATCAACCATTAAATAGCTTACTAAAGAGATCATCAGAAGAAAGGATATGGGTATGAGTAAGAGTTTGTAAATTCTCTTTTCACTAATGACTAGGAAATTTAGAACTAATACTCCTGCTAATAATAGAAAGGGGACTTCTTGGCGAATAAGCATCCCTAAAAAGAGTAATATATCTGAAGGATAAACCGCATACCATTTTTCAATTCTACCTTCTTTCAGACGAATCAATCTACTTGCCAATCCAGCAGTTATAGCAAATGCTGACACTATGGTGAATTGAAGAAAAAACAAGAAATGAACTAGGAGGCCAAAAAGAAAAAGTATCCAAACAAGCTTTGTCCAAAAACCTGTGTTGATTTTGGTTACCTGAATCAAGAAAATAAAATACCCAAGGTAGATCACCAAGAACCATGTCAAAGGATACCAGGGAATAGCGGGTGCTAATGTATAGAGTTTGGAAAAAGTCCAACTGAGGATGGGATGTATAAATACTGCATAAGATTCAGGTGTTCCGGTATAGGCTCCGGAGACCAGCCACATCATGATTTCATCGTCATTTACCTGAAATCGCCATGGTAGAAACCAGATAATTGTCATAGCTCCAAAAGCTAATAAAGACCAAAATAGCAGGAAGTAGTTGGACTTTATTTTCTCCATAATAGCACTAACTTTTCTCCATTTGGCTGAATAAACTCATTCTTTTTCTCCCATTCTAAAGGGTCAAAAGGAAAATCATATAAAGCATTGAAGAGAATTAAATCTACTTCAGAGCCTGATTTTAAAAATAACTTAGCTTGTGAAGGCTTCCAATATCCTGGAGAATACAAGGAATTCTTGCCTAGGAGATAGAGTAAACCTGGGTTACTATAAAGTGAAATTACTTCATTAGGGGATAATTCTTCAATTTCTGAATTGAGCAATCTCAGAAGTTCTACCTGAGTTGGAGCGAGCCAAATATGTTTTCCAGATTTATACTCCCACTTTTCTGTAGCCTCCCAAAGATAAACTCCTTCAAAAGGTGTAAGCCAAATGCCAAAAGCTACTAGAACGAAAGAAATCAGTGAGGCAAATGCGTAGGTTCTTTTCTGGTATTCTTGGCTCTTTCTCTTCATTGCTAATAGATAGGCTAATAGCCAAAAGGCCCAATAATGAATACCCAGCCTCATCCAATACACATTACTTCCAAAATGAAGTACAAAAGGAAGCAAAATTAAAACACAGATAAACAGCAATTCTTTCTGTAATAATTCATCCTTTCTCAGATTTCCAATTTCCCAGGAAATACCTGCAATGGTAATCAAAAGAAAAATATGACTCCACTCGGAGGTAATTAAAGTGAAGTAGAAGACACATGCTAATATCACTAGTGCGATCAGTGTAAGTGTGTAAGCTAAAAAAGTTTTGGATTTTTTGAACTTCGACGCTATGAAGAAAGGTAAGCCGGTAATCAAAACCCAAAAGCCCCCTACAGCGGTATACTTGATCAGAAGTATTAGCGTGTAATCTTGACGTTGATTGATAAATCCAAATTCCCCAAATAATCTACTGAGGCCATTTTCCTCAAAAAACAAGAAAAAAAGACCCTCAAATAGGGAAACTGGCAATAAAACAAGGAGAATTGAGGCAACGCCGAGGGATTTTCTCATTAAAAAATAGAGAATGGTAAGGTAAGCATAGTCAGTATACAAACCGTGACCTTGGGATAGAACAAAGTAGTAAAAATCAATCCTAAACAGAAGCCAATCCATGGGCTTGAACTTCTTTTTTGGAGACTATGGCCAACCAAAAACATACAAGCACCACAGAGATAGAATTATACGATAATGTTGGGGGCAAAAAACCATACCCTCCAAATAAAGAAGCCAAACATACTAGAAATACACGCAGTGAAAGGCCTTGTTGTATAGATATAGGTTTTTCCAAAAAACAGCCAGCGCAAATGCACCCATGAAATAGGAAATCAGGCGGATTATTCTGATGTCCTATGATGCCAAACTCCAAACCTGTAAGGTGATAAAAGAGCTTAAAAAAAAGATCATAGCTAAATACCCCTCCAATATTTGGCTGATTTGGATCGGCTAAAAAGGCATACAGACCTTCATCGCGAAAAATCAAAGCCCCGATTGATTCCCAACAGGATCAGTAAAAGGGATAATAAGGTGAATGTTGTTAAGGTTTTGCTCAAGACGGGTGCAAATTACTTAATATGATTAGCCTTAAGGGTGCGGGGAGTTATAATTTTTGGTTGTTGGTTGTTGGTTGTTGGTTGTTAGTTGTTGGTTGTTGGTTGGTGGTTGTCCCATTAGAAATTAGAGGTTGGAGGCTGGGACAGGATGAAGTAGGGTCATTGGAAGTGATTCTGGTAGAATCTCTTCGGTTTTTAGTTTGGTTTAAAATTTTATTTGTACTTATTCTTTAATAGCAAAATAAGAATAAGCCTACCATAACTTACAAAAGTTATACTTTGTGGAAAACTATGGCTAGATAAAACAAAAAAATACCCTGTACAGGGTATTTTTTTCTAAGATTGACTATCTACCTTTATGTCAGGGTGATTAAGCAACTTTTAAAGCACTACTTTTCCTAAGAAAATATTAAAGGGACTTTTTATATTATTTTTTGATCCCTTTTTTCATTTCCAATTCCTAGGGTTAAAGCCAGTTTCCAGGGTTAAAACCCCATGCCTATGATTCCTCGTTTCCAGGGTTAAAACCCTGGCCTATTAGTTCCTACGTTTCCAGGGTTAAAACCCTGGACTATTCCATGCCTGAGGGTTAAAACCCTAGGTAATTGATGGGGTTGAAACTCTGGAGGTAATTGATTCGCCTATTGATGTGGGGTTTGTAGAGGAAACAATTCTAGTAATACCTTACTTCGCAATCTGGGTTGGAATCTTTGAAACTATCTACTGATCTACTATTATTGACTCTAGTATTAAAGCAGGAAAGCTTTTTAAGGTTTGATAGGCCTTCTATAAGGTCTTAGGCTCCGGCAAGACCGGTGCTCGCCACATCCAATTCCTGCAGATTGAGCTAATCCCTCCAGTCCTTTCAGGGATTTCAGGTTTGTGCCTGAGATATTTAGTGTTTTCAGATTTACCAAACCAGCTAGTGGATCCAGATCTTCTATCCCAGAGTTGCTCATATCAAGTTCCTTTAAGTTGGAAAGCCCTCTTAATGGAGAGAAATCAACTACAGGGACTTGGGATATCTTCAATTTCTCTAGAAGCTTAAGTTCAGAGATTGGAGGCTATGTAACCCAATGGTGCATCAAAAATCACCAGTGACCTTAAGACATCAAACACGGTAAGCGCATGTATATCATCTACTGATACCCTCTCGAAAGTCAAGGAAGACTTCTCTGTCAAAGCATGTAGCTGCTCCGTACTTGGATCTTCAGGCATGGAGAACTGCTTACGAAATACTTCCTTCCATGTAGCATCCAGCTCAGTCCACCAGGTGTTTCAACTCAATCTACGTCTGGATAGATAATGGTCGAATTCGGCTTTTGGATTATTATTTCCGGTACTTCTTCAGGAAATATCCCAGATCCGTTCACATTCAAATAAGTTAAATTCGGAAGATTTACCACATCCATGATGGTGGTGACCGGGCTACCGTCCAGATCAATTCTTACTAATTCCTCATTTGATTTGAGAGGGGAAATATCTTTTACCTGAGAGTTTCTGCCTATAATTTCTGTCGAGGTTTTGACCTCACTTAATGAAATCATCTCAGTAACAGGATTATCAGAGAAATCTACTTTCTTGAGTTTGGCAAATCGAGAAATAGGATTCAGCGTCTGTATACCAGCAGCACTCAAATCAAGTTCCTCTAGTCCTATAGTACTGGTCAGTATTTCCACACTAGGATTATCAGAAGTAATCCTAGGATTAGCCTTCTTCATACTAGTTTTCCATGCATTTAAGAAAGTCCTGCCCACCAGCTCTCTAGATCTTTCACGTGGTGAATTAGCAATACCTTAGGATTGTTACTGATGAAATTATCCGCAGCGATAACAGACAGCTTCGTATCATCAGCCAAAACTTTACTCAGATCTCCCTTGGCATTTAAAGCGGATATATCTGAAACTTCTGTACCTGTGATATCTACTACTTCAATATTTTTCAGCCCTACTAAGGGGGTAAGGTCCTGAATGTTGGTATTGGATAAATTTAAATTCTTAAGGGAAAGTAGCTCAGACAACTGACTGAAATTAATCGAGGCAGTCCCTGACAAATCCAAATCTTCCAACTTGGAAAGATCCTTTATATTTTCGGCATTATTAAATCCGCTTCGAGCGATATATAGACTTTTCAAGCTATCAAATTCATTGAGCACAGCAAAGCTTAGAATTGGTGTTTCTTCCACCCGAAGTGATCGAAGTGCCTTAAGGTTTACCAATTCACTAATATCAGTAATCTGAGTTTGGGAGATATCCAGGTGCTTTAGGCGATCAGAATACTTGATAAATTGTATATCAGAGGTAGGCGTATTGGATACGTCCAGGGATTACAGGAAAGTCACGTTGGAAATAGGTCCGCAGCTCCGTAGTCTGAGTATTGCTAAGGTTAACATACTTCCAGATTACGCATTGCCTCCATTGGGCTGAGGTCCAGTAAGGAGTCTGTTCCGGAAATATCCAAGGAATCTACTTCCACAAACTTATATAATAAGTCCACATTGATAGAATCGTATAGACTTAGGGCAAAGCGATCTCTGAAATAAGCTTGCCAGTGGGGGTCTAACACGGACCACCATTCTGCCAGCTCCTCATCTCTACTTACCTTTGTGGTATAGACGCTTGCTATTTTTAATTCTTGAGTCTTACCATCCAAATTCACCTCAACAAAGCGAGGCTTGGTATTCGCTATTTTTTCATTATTAATACCGGTGGCTGTAATAGTTCTATCCAGAGATGCCAAAAAATACACATCTCCATTGTCTTTTTGATGGGCTTTAACATCTCTAATCTTGAACTTGAAGTTGACATTCTTGTAGAAAAACTCAATGTCCTTTAAGTAGGCTGTGACATTTTTATTGGTCACTACTTTTCTATCCAGCAACAAATCATCTTCCACCTGCACTTCTCCATCGCGGAAGATCTTAAGGTAGCTTTCACGAATTACCACATCCTTGTCTCTAGGCTGTGTTTCAGCAGATCCAATGGTGTTAAGAAGATATTCCAAGAACCTAATTTGATCTTCAACTTTAGAAGAATAATCATCTATCTCATCTTGTGTATAGCCCTTAATCGTCTGCGTGAATCCTGAGAAAGTCACGCATAAAAGCAATAAAGTTAGATATATAAACTTAGTTCTGATCATAAATGTATTTCTGTATAGACTCCTTGTCACCAGGGTTAAGTTTGACAAGGTTTGAAATCAGCCAACCTGTATTGAAACCAGGGCGGTTGAATTGTTGTACTTCAAAATACCAGCCTTCTATTTGAAAGAAATGAAATTTAACATCAGTTACGGTGTCGTAACGGATGTTATTTTGCTTCATTTCGTATAAAAACAAAGTCAGGTAATCAGGTTTGAAATTGGTCTCAGTGAATGCTTCGGGGGAATTTGAATCCTGAAATGCTCTTCTAAGGTTCATAAATCCCAGCTCATGACTGAGAGGGTGTAGGAAATCTTTTCCATCCCCTACTGGCTTGTTGAAAATGTTTCTAAATGGGGGAAATGACACCTCATCTATTACCCATTCGTACCCCAACCCTTCCGGCTGGAGTTTCAATATCAAGGTGGCAGTTTCTCTTTTGCCTTTGTAAATAAATTCAGCCTGTACCTCAGCAAGCCAACCTTCTCTGTGGAAGTTTATGTATTGAGGGTACGAGGGAGAAAGTACAGCGTTAATAAACTCTGTTTTTAAATCATTAGTAACTGAGGAAGTTTGATTATCAAAAAGTATCTGAAGAAAGCCTTTTCTCAGGGATGTGCTGTGATAGGCTGAGTCACCAGGAGAATAGCGTATATTTCCGTCAGTTGGGGATTCTTCGGCATTAAATCTTCTGAAGAATTGGTTTAGTTGTTTGGTAGAGGCAGCGAATTTGCCATCATCTTTAATTGTCCCGGGGCTGCCTATGCCCTGCCCCGAGACAATTGAGATGCTTGCGATGAAAATCGCAAAGATAAAGGTTACTATTCTCATGCGGAGGTTTCAGTCACTCTCACGTCACCTAGCATGACGTCCCAAAATTCAATAGTTCTACCAGCAATTTGGGTTTGCTTTTTCTCAACGTAGATAGTGATGTCTTTCTTAGTAGTGTCTTTGTAGTTCATCCCTGTCTCGATAGATGTGCCTTCGAAACGTTGGAATACAGTAACAACACCTACATATCTACCATCAGGCTGTCTTTCAAGATCTGAGATGTACTGGATATCGTACCAGGTGATGTTTACTCTATCGTAGTTCAAAGCCATCAAACGCTCAAAATAACGTCTTACCTTGTAGTATGCGATTTCGTTGGTATTAATGCTGGATACACCCATCTCAGCGCCAGGAGAGAATAATTCTTCTGCACGATCCATCACTCGATTTGCTTCAGAGAATTGAGTCTCTTTGCTTCCGATGATGCTGATATATTTACTTAAATCTTTTACTTTTTCAAGCGCTAAAGAGTCAATTGCTTGCTTTCTTGCAGGGCTAATTGTTTCAGACTGAGCTAATGCACTTACTGAAGAAGCAAGGAATAAGCCCAGGAAAAGGATCATTATATTTTTCATTTTTTAATTATTTTTCAGATGGGCAATTATTTTCTTCTAAGCTCCAATTCAGAGACCTTACCATTAGCATCCATACGGATATCGCTGATGTAGTTAAGATTCTTCTCGGTGTCTTTCAAGTATTCTTCAAATACTTCTTGATTGTAGTAGGCTCATCGTAATCTTTGATTCCATTTTCTTCATGAATCACGATCAAAACTGGAGTTTCCTGATTAGAAAACATTCCAAGAGCCTCTTGGATGGTCTGGTTTGCAATAGATGCATTCCCTGCGCTGCAGCTAACCGCTATTGAAATAATTTTCCAACTTACCTGCTGCTACTTCTTCTGCAGAAGCGACTGGAGCTGGAGGAGGAGCTGGTTGTTGTACTTGCTCAACAGGTGCAGGGGGTGCAGGTTCTGCAGCTTTCTTTTTACTCTTACACGCACCCATAGCCAGCATAGCGACCAAGGCAATCATAAGTGAGCGGTTAACCGAAATAGAGAACAAATTTTGTTTCATTTTGGGGATTTGATTAAGATGATGAGGTTTTTTTTAATGTTAAACAGGGACTACCCCTACTTTTAATTTGGGTACAAAGTAAATAAATTCATATGATTTTAATTCGATTTTTAAAGCTCATATGGAATCTTGCTGGCATTTTCATCATTTCAGAGAATGAGGCTTTTAGGTGTGCTCGATTTCATACGATTTACTCGCAAATGTTATTCCAAATCAAAATGCTTTTTATTAATATTTTAATATGTCCTCTGAGCGGTATATGAGTCTGTAGAGCGGTTACTCCTTAGTCTTTTAAATCACCCAAATTTCTTGGAATTACATATCAATAAGTGATCCAATGATTTTTGAAAAATATATAGGCTAGCCCAAGCAGGCTTAAATCAGGTTAAAACAGCCAAAAAATACCCAATATTGGGTATTTTTTTTTGCCTATTAGCTCGGAAATTTGAATTAGCGTTAAGTTTTAATTAGGCGTAAGCCGATTTGAAAAGGCTCAGAGTTTCTCTGGGCCTTTTTACTTGGGGATGAGGGATGAGGGGTGACCGGTGTTGGGTGTCAGATGACCGGTGTTGGGAGTTGGGTGAAGATTGGTCGATGTTTGAAAGACGGAAGACCGAAGACGGGAGACGGGGGGGGGTGCACCCAATATTAGATGACCGAAGACGGAGACCGAAGAGATGACTGGGGTTGGATGACCGATGTCCGGTGTCAGATGGCCGGTGTTGGGTGACCGGTGTCCGATGTCGGGTGACTGGGTACTGGGTACTTGACACTTGGGCTAAGCTCTGTACTAGTGATTGGTAAAAAGCTGAAATACAGAAAACCCTATATCTTAACCTTTCTCTTTAGCTAAAGTTGAATATTTTTTCAGCAGAAATACCTTGATCGCTATATAGCCTAAACCAGTTACCACTAGGATAGCCAAGCCTTCGAAAGGCCCAGGGGTTGTTTTGGGGTAGATGAAAAACCCAAAGTTAATTGCAAGTTGAAGCAGCGCGTAAATCAATGCAATGTTGACATGTGATATGCCTCCCTGATTAGCAAGTATCTGATACAAATGAGACCTATGAGGCTCGGAAATTTTCTCACCTTTACGGATTCTATCAAAAATGGTAATTGCTGAATCCAGCCCGTAAATAAGAAGGAATAATATTACAGTCCATGATCCTGAGTTTAGATACCATTGAGTCAGTAGGTAAATCATCAAATAAGCAAGGGAAATACTTCCAATGTCTCCAGCGAACATCAATGCTTTTTTCCGCAGATTAAAAATCAAAAACACGCATATCGCAAGGATCAATCGTACCGAATCAAAAACTGATCGAAAACAGCTAAGTAAGTATTGACGGCCAAAAGACTTCCCAGAAAGACCAAGCCATACAGGCCTGTGATTCCATTAATTCCATCCATGAAATTAATCCCATTGATGACGGCCAAGGAAATAAAATACAGAATTGGTAAGGCAATCCAATTGATTTGCGTAAAGACTCCCAAATCAAAGAATGCCATACTCAATGCTAAAAATTGCACAGCGAAGCGAATCTTGCTGGAAATTGTATAGATATCATCCAGCAAACTAATCGTGGCCACCCACGCAATACCTATAATCATCCAGGGATGTTGAAAATCAAAAGCCATCCACCAAAAAATCACGGCAAATGGAAATAAAATACCTCCTCCTCTTACAGTAGTATGAATGTGAGAACTACGATGGTTCGGTTTATCTACAATATTGAACTTCAAGGCCATCTTATGATAAACAAGAGCCATAAGAAGCAATATCAAAAAAACAATGAGGTGTGAAAGAATCATTAAAACGGCTAATCTTTTTATCTAAAGCTAAATTAAATACGAGAAATTTAAAGCTAAAAAATGCTTAAACAGTATGCAATCAATTAAGCCAATTTGACTTTACGCGATTACCAACTTGTTTTTTAAATCACCAATTGCTAAGTAGGAATACGGGGGCTCCAATTGGTCCTAAATGTCCCGATACCAAATTCGAATATTTAAATCGCTTTACTGGATTTAAATGAACTAGTAATACTACTACAAAATCATCAATTCTCCCTTTCTAAAAGGGAATA
>NZ_JBVVUG010000025.1:0-85331 GCF_055809615.1 Algoriphagus sp. 10J20-15 | reverse complement strand
AGGTTATCTGCTTTGAATGCGGTTTTAACAATGTTTCCAATTTTTACCGCCATTTCAAAAATGTCACTGGAATGACACCTTTAGTTTACAAAAAACTATACATATCTTAATTAGAAAAATACGGAAGTTAAAAGAGCCCTAAAGCTCCCCTTCATCAGCAAAGGAATAATATACTTCTAACATTTTCTTCTAGTAAAATCATTTGTACAATGCCTGTAGAAAACATACCCAAGCCCCCTTCCTCTAAAAAGGGACATTCATTTAGAATGTAATCCACCGCTTTCTGTGCTTTACTGGCAGTCTCAATCAGTAGGTGATTGTCATTTCGAAGCTCGCTTTAACCAGTTTTGGATATAGGCTGCGGTGTTTTCCAACAGGTTTTGATCCAGTATCCGGGTATAGTTATTTAAGTACCCTGCTCCCATTTCAGCGATCAGTTCCTCTTTGCTGTATTCTTCAGATCCAAACTGCTGGGGATTTGAAACGCCTATCCTATCCAACCGGGAAGAATGTCCGGTACTATGTATGAGTTCATGGTAGAGTACCCCATAATATACTTCGTCGCTTGGAAACAAGCTCCTCTCAGGTAGAGTAATCTGGTCTAGATCTGTTCTGTAGTATGCCGAGGATCCTTTGTGGATTAATTCCGGAGCTCGGAGCATTTCTTCATATATCCTCTGGCATTCTTCATTTGTTGGAAGTTGCTCGTTAGTTATCACCTCTGGAAACTCCCAGTCTATTCCATCAATTTGCTCTATAGGAAATACCTTAAACTCTTTGAGAAAGCCGGACCTACTCAGCAATTTCAGATCATATTCTGCAATCTTGTCTTGAGGAATCACCTTTCCTGTTTTCTTATCACGAAAGGCAAAATTCCAGTAGCAGATCGGAAGTGCCTGGCTCCTTTCTTTATTCTACCTCCCAACGAGTTGGCCTGCTTGAAAGTCAGGTAATAGGGATACTGATGTCCACAGGATAATAACAGCCAGAGGTTAATCCCTTTATATGGTTTCCTGGTGAGGTAATTGGAGGGCATTCCCATCTCATGCCAAGGTTGCTTCCAGGGAATCACACCCTGTTCCAGTTTCTCGATAATCAGATCGGTAAACTTCTGGTAGATATCCGATGATTCTTTTGTCTGTCTTGAGTTTACAGCCTTATTTGAAAAGGCCTCCCGGTTCTTCCTTCTTACAGGAGTCTCACTTGTTGATCTTTTTCCTTGAATCTTCATAGTCTTTTGTGTTTTGGTTTGACAAATTCTTATGAAGCTGCACCAGCATGAAGCCCGCACTTAGTGCAAGAGGAAACGGAATAAACCAGCAAAGGCAAGAGCGCTGGCTTTATGCCGTAGTCTCTTGCCTCGTGTGATGGGATCAGGCTAAATTGGCGAAAGAAGGATTGGAAAAAATAAATTCTAATTCTAGGATATGAAAATTACCAAAAGCGATAACAACGATCTTCAATCAGGAAGAAAAGACTCTCAAAGATTCACTTACAGAATTTAGAAAATTGACCTGCTTCCCTCGATTACTTTCACGGATAAAGTCCTTTAGGCTTTTACTGGAAAATCCCGAATAATCACCAACAATCACTAAGCGAACTCTATAAGTCGAAAACTTCTGCAGGATATCTCCTGCCATTTTATTTTTCAGATCAAAAAATTCAGGTGCAATATTTTTCTGATGAAGGATTACATGATCAAAACCCTGATAATAAAGGTTACCTAATAAGTCCAATCCATCATCAGCACACTGAATTAGAAGATCATTTGAAATGACTTCTGCAATTTGAGTTTTACCAGCATTATGATTTATAATATCCATTTTTACTTTTTGCTATACTTAGAGAAAGGCATTAAAAGTTTTCAAGCAGGCATTTTCATTAATTTTCAGACTTAAACCCCATAGCTCATTTCATCTACAAGCATCAACCTTCCAGCCTCTTTTTAGTATTGCTGAATCCCATATTAAAAACTACTTCACATTTTTTGCTACAAGGTAAAAACTGTACCTGCTGGATATTGAATCCAATTCGTATTATTTGTAAGCCCCACTATTTCGACACAAGTTTACTATACTCATCTATACTTTTGAAAAACTTTGCTTTTATGTCAAGTAATACTGGAAATGACTTAATGACTGTTTTTAGTGAGGTTATCAGAGACAGGTATGAACGTGACCTAAGATCCTCTCAGAATCAACCCTGTTTTCCACTACATATTTTCGTCATATAGAAGATTGAATTTATGACCATCTGGGTCAGAAAACACACAAACGAAATAGCCATTTGTATCGTAAAATTCTTTTCTGTCTATGTTAGGATCCAAGAAAATTGTTCCGCCAACGTTTTCTATTTCCATCTCCTACTTACTTTCTACATAAAGCGAAAACATACGTTCATTTCCCTGACCTAAATCGGCCAGGTTTCCTTCAAGACTGGATTTGAGTTTTTCCTTTTCGAAAAAATGAATCATAAATCCATCCTCGCCAAAAAAGAAACTCACTAACTCCTTAGCAGGATTTCCATTTAATTAAAATCCAAGTTTCTGATAAAATTCGTGAGTTCTTTCAAACGAATCTACTCCTAGATTTGCCCAGATTTTCTTTGGTTTCATACTCCTGATAATTGTGGTTGGAAATCATTCATCGATTACTTGAGTTGATGCCCAATCCAATAAAACATCATGAAAACTGTGTTATTTGTACTGTGTAGCGTTAGACATCCTACTTTTTCTCACCGCAATTAAACATCCATTGAACACCAAATTTATCCGTACAAGAACCGTAGTAATCCCCCCAAAACATATCCTGAAGTTCCATAGTCACTGTCCCGTCCTTAGATAATGCAGTAAACAATTCCTTAGTCTCCTTTCTGGTGTCAGGCTGAAGATTGATGTTAACATTGTTCCCAAAATTCACGGTGAAGCCCATAGACTCCGGAGCATCAGTCCCCATCAAAGTATGTACGCCTAAGATTCTCAATTCAATATGCATAACCAGATTTTTATCCTCATCTGGCAAAGGAGGCATATCATCCTGAGGAGGAACATCGCCAAAACGCATTGGTCCACCACCAAAAAATTCTCCCCCGAAGACTGACTGATAGAATTTGAAAGCTTCCTCTGTATTTCTGTTAAAGTTCAAATAAGTACTTACACTTGCCATAGTTGAAAGGTTTTAATTGTTGAAAATTGATTACTTGATTTACAAATTTAAGCCCAATCATTTTTTACCACAGCCTACGTTAACGGCAAAGTAAGGGGTTGATCACGACATATCTTTAGGGTAAATTTGGATACAAAAACCAATCAATTTTAAAAATAACTAACTGATAAACTAACCATTAAGACATTATTCAGCAGGTATCGGGACAGATTAGACAAATAAAGATGAAACATATTTCCATATTGATTCCAGGAGGAGACTCCAGCGTTAGCAACTTAGAAGCTACCTATAAAATGTTCACGATGGCAAATGCCCATTTGGAGCGAGCTAAAAAGCCTCCCTTATTCGAGGTACACCTTGTGGGTACTTCACTGAAAAGTCAAACCAGCAACGGCATCTTTACAATCAAACCAGATACCTCTATTGAGTTGGTCGAAAAAACTGACCTACTTATAATTCCAGCCATTCACGGGGATATCAAAAATGTAATCGAATCCAATTCTGCATTTATTCCATGGATTGTAAAGCAATATCAGAGAGGAGCTCAAATAGCCAGTTTATGTATTGGAGCGTTCTTGTTAGCAAGCACCGGTTTGCTAGATGGAAAAAACTGTGCTACGCATTGGTTGATGGCCAAAGAATTCAGAGAAATGTTTCCAAATGTAAATTTGGTGGATGATAAAATCATCACAGATGAGCATGGGATCTATACGAGCGGAGGAGCTTATTCTTCTTTAAACCTAAACCTCTATCTAATCGAGAAGCTTATGGACAGAGATATGGCGGTGCTTTCTTCCAAAATTTTTGAAATTGACATAGACCGGGACAGTCAGTCCCCCTTTATCATTTTCAAAGGACAGAAAGAACACAAAGATGAGGAGGTCAAACTCGCTCAGGAATACATAGAGATGCATTATTCGGACAAACTTTTGGTAGATGACCTTTGCATGCGCTTTGCTGTGGGAAGGAGGACTTTTGAACGAAGATTCAAAAAATCAACCGGCAATACTATTTTGGAATATATCCAACGTGTCCGAACCGAGGCAGCAAAAAAAATCCTGGAAACGGGACATGATACGGTTAACCAAATTATATATGAAGTGGGATATAACGATCCCAAAGCCTTTAGACAGGTTTTCAAGAAAATCACTGGTCTAACACCCTTAGAATATAAATCCAAGTTTTACAAGCATGTTTCTTAATGGAGGAAGTCGATCAATAAAAAACAGCTGCCCTCGCTAAAGCTCTTTCAGGATATGAAATGAGATAGAATTTAAGTAGGCAGAGAGTTTACTAGAATAGATGTTATTGGTTTCGATTCCATTCATAGTAATCCTCATAATACCGAAAAAACAAGTATTAGTCAAATCAATTATCCCCTGATAATCAAATGCCCCAACTCCGGTGTGTCAAACACCCGCTCCATTTCAACCCTTATAATCTCCTCCACTTCTCTCTTTATACCCCGGTAGTTCTCCTCCACCTCTTCCTGGGTGATGTCTCTCACCATGGGAATAGGTCGATAGCCTTCTTCCTCGCGTTTCAGCGCTTTATGATCATTGATAATTTCCGCATGAAAAGCTTTCAGTTCTATCTTCTGATCAGGTGTGTCTGCCACCATCCCGACAAATTCACCAGAAGAAAGTGCTGAGATGGTAGAAGCAGGTACTGCCTGGTCCAATTGGGTGGATTTGCTAAGGGAGGTTTCCGAACTGTTGATGGAAATACTCTGCCTATTTTGGATAATCCTGCCAAATCGTTCTGATAGTTGTTTGGCTGTATCACCCAATACTTGACCGCTGATGAAATTACCCACCGTGTTCATAATCACATCCGCCTGTTCCCTGCCGTAATCCTTTCGAAGCTGGCTGTAATCCTGCACCCCTAGGCAAGTAGCAACTTTATTGGATCGAGCAGTGGCGATCAGGTTATCAATTCCATTAAAATAGATTGTCGGAAATTCATCGAAGACCAGACTCGATTTCAGTTTTCCCTTTTGGTTGACCAGCTTTACAATTCTTGAAATATAAAGCGAAAGCACAGCGCCATATACCTGCTGCTTCTGGGGGTTGTTACCCATGCAGATAATTTTAGGCGCATCAGGATTATTCAGATCGAGTGTGAATTCGCTCTGTGAAAGCACATAATATAGTTGAGGGGAAGACAACCTTGCCATTGTGATCTTGGCACTGGCAACCTGGCCCTCGAGTTGGTCAAAAGCTTTTTTCACCAACGCAGAAACAAAGGGATTGATCAGCACTTCAATTTCCGGTTCGGTACGCAGCACTGTAAAAAGCTTCTCATACTCCATCTGCATTAATTCAATCACATGGGGAAGTGTACAGAATCTCCCCCTTCTGTGTTTCTTGAGAAACCAAATGATGGCAGTCAAAAAGTTAATAGGACTCTCTACAAAGAAATCCCCCTGCTTGCGTATCCATTCCCTATTAAGACCCAACATAATGGTGCGGGCAGCCTCAGAAGCATCGGTAATATCCAGCATAGTATCCGGTTCCAAGGGATTGCAGCGATGGGTATGCGACAAGCGATCAAAATTGATCGTATAGAATTCAGGCTTTACAAAATACGCTGTATAATTACTCTGAAGGGTATTGTATGCAATTCGCGATAGATCGTCATACTTAAAATCATAGACAAACATGGAAAAGCCTTTTTTGATGTGCTGGGTAATCACATGACGGATAACAAAGTAACTTTTCCCTGACCCCGGTGTACCGGCCACCAATAAGGCACGGAAGGGATTGATAATATTGATCCATGATTTCCTGACTTTTTCCTTCAGTCGGTATTGTGCCTGCAGGTTCACCGAATATTCATTTTCCAGGCACCGCTCTTCTTGGGGAAATGTCTCGTTGAGATAATTAAAGACTCCCTGATCAAATAGGTTCTTAATCAACCGGCTCATCAGGGCACCTCCCCTTAAAAAAAGAATGAAACCGAGGCTTGTGACAGCTATGTAGATAATACTTATTGTATCCTCATTATTTGGTAGCAAAAAAACTAAAAAACTACCCAAATATATCAAAAAGCCACAGGTCAGTGGCCAGCCTATCTGGGCTATTCTAAGTTTATCTTCCTTCTTGCCTTTCGATCCAATTAACGAAATCAGCAAAAGACCCATCGCAAAAGCTTTGGTAATATAGAATTCATTGAACAGGCCCGTATCCTGAATATTGACCAGAATTCTTTCCGAAACAGGATGCGTAAGTCCCCATTGATCGAAGGAATGATAACAGTAGTAATAGCAATGCAGACACAGCATTCCTATACTGGCCTTTCTGGTCAGGTCTATGATTTTTCTTAACCCCTCTGTGTTTTCTCCGGTTTGCATCCACTGAGTTTATTGAATTCGCTTTTTGCGCTTTTTCTTTTTCTTTTGCCTCAACTCATAAGGGGTTGGGCCTTCCGGCTCGTAGGAATCCAAAGAAATATCCAGGCTGGGAATTCTTGTGGCAGGCTCAGGTTGTTGACCGCTTATTCTTTCTTCCTGCTTTATTTCAGGTGCACCAGCAATTGCAGCCCCCATCGAAAATCTCACAGCAAGCGCATTTGCCGCCAACTCCTTACCCAAAGCCGAACCATTGAACACCGATCGGCTGACATTGTCCACATAGGTTACCCCGTACAATCTACCCTCAGAATTGACCATGAATACAGGACGGATGCCTTTACTTCGCAGCTTGCTTGTAAGTTCTTGCTGGGATTTACTTGAGCCCAATGCACCCAGTACAGCCTCACGGATAGCATTTCTGTAAGGCTTACGGCTCTCTTTGTTTCGCATAAAACTTAATTCAAGCTTAGCCAAAGTAGGTTTGTTATAAATCGAACTAGCTTTGATCGGCACTCCGATCCTGTTTCCCTCTGGATCTAGAACAGAATAGACCAGCCCCATATTCTTAAACATGTCACTATCCGGTTCACCCCGATAGGCACCTACGTTAAATTGGCCCAAAACCGCATTAAGTTCACCTAAAGAAGTGAACCGATACGTTCTAATGACCTCTGACACAATATTGGAAATAGCTGCTTTTGTTTCCCGCTTGCCATACGTAGCTTTTTCCAATGGCTTAAGCAGATTAACATTTTGCTTCCGCTGCTCTTCCGCTTTTACAAGATGGTATCGCCGTTCAATTTCCTTTCGGGTCTGTTCTGACAGCACTTTGCCCAGGTTATGCGTTTCAATCCGTTTTCCTTGACTTGAAATATTGGTAGTCACTATATGTACATGGGGATGCGCTGCATCAAAATGCTGATAAAGCAAATACGGCTGATTTCCAAAACCAATTCCTATCAGGTAATCAGCTGCAATCTTTTGAAGTTTAAACTCATCCAGCTTATCCTTAGGCGAGAAGTTCAGTGAAATATGGACTGCGTTCGTTTTTGTTCTTTGATTCAACTTCTGCAGGTTCTCAAAGGATTGAATCTTTGCAGCCACGGTAATATTTTTTGTTGCAAACCCTCCCATTTGAACTATGCTTGCCTGTCCGTTTTTCACCTTTTGTTCATTGTATCGGATCACCCCTCCGATAGTCTTTCCGGTTATGATTTTAGCAACCAACTAGCGTAGAATTTTCAACCCTTCAATCACGCTATGTAGTGAATTTATCTTTGCTTTCGTTAGCTCAAAATGAGGTAACATTTCCTTCACGAAAAACTGACGTTCTTTTGGATCAGCCTGCAAATGAAAATAGTGGGTAATCTGATTGATATTCACCCCTATTTTATTCAGTTCATTCCTGAGAAGTCCCAATTCTACCAGAGTGTTTTCCATAGATTCGTTTCGCGTATTTATCGTTAGCTTCCTTTTGAAAAGGATATCCCGTACCAGTTCACTAATCGTCTGACAATAGGCACTCCTTTTCAGGAGAATTTCCAGTTTCTCAACTTCAGTTGGAGTAAATCGGACCGTCTTTCGTATAGGGTAGTTTACCGTTCTCTTTTTCATCGTTTACAGGATTATAAAATTCGACTTCGGAGAAATTTTATCCACTGCAACTCCGGCAGCGGTGGGCAAGATCGGATTGGCGTCAGACAATCCTACATCTTGCTCATTGCCAATACGCAATGCAAAGCCTACCCTCAATGGAAGATCGAATTGATCATGTAGAAAAATTTTTAACAAAGGCAAAACCCTCAGTTTTCAAGATTCCAGACCCAATCATCAGCGGCCATTATCCAATCACGGATAGCTGCGCCTGATTCATTACACCAGTCCATTCCCTGATAATAGAAATAGAATACTTCCGCTTCGGAAGCCGGAATATGAAGGGAGTCAAAGTAGGCCTGTACCTGTTCCAGAGTAGGCGGAACATTTCTGGAAAAACTGAGATTCTGAGCTTCGAGATTCATAACGATGTTCGTTTTTGATGAAGCTCAAATATGTGTGAGGATGGGCTGGAAAGGTTACACTGAAATCAGAATGGGGAGACGAAATTGGTTCGGAATAGGGCAATACATTTTAATCGCTCACTCCAAAATTGAGCGATTAAAGATCTAATCTATCACCAAAACGAAATTTTGCGAATACACTTTTAATTCTAGCTTTTATAGCGCAAACAATTATTCATCCTGAGTTATTTCGACTAAATATAGCCAAATAGAGCAGTTAAAAGTCCAGCATCTTGAATGCTTCGGTACCTTAGAGAATGATAGGTTTCTTCTCATACACCATTTGTATGTCCTTTCAACAAAATTGTGGTTAGCTCTGACACCTCATCAGGACCATACTTGATCTCCTTGGTGGCAGCATCAAACAATTCCGAAAACCATACACCTCCCGATAAAAAACTCCCATTGACATTAGCAAAAAACGAGCATCATCAATCCAAACATCAATTTGATTGACTTTAAATGAGCGATAAAAAGCATTGTCAATGTCAACCGCATGCTGCAATTAGAAAATACAACTTCTTCTTTTATCCTTTACATCAAACTAAAGCCAGACACTTTCAAATTCTCCAATTACAACTGCTATCATTTCATAGATCAGGACGTTTGGAGTGCCCACAAATATGATTCAGAAAACTGGGTGAAAGGTTTAGCAATTTTCAACTCTAGACCCAACAATGATACATCGTATGCACATACGCTTACTGCCATTGCCTATATGAATCTATGAAGATGTAAAGAAATGGGAGGATAGCTTCAACACTACACTTAGCGAAAATGAAAGGTCAGAAGAGTATGTCAGATTCAAGAAAGGAAAGGCTGAGGAATTGATAAATGCCTTGTCTAAAGTGTACCCAGGCTTTTCCGATTGTATCGAGAATTACTATAGTGCTACTCCTTTGACTCAGCGGGATTACATTGGAGCTATTGAAGGTGGACTATATGGGATAAAAAAAGATTACAATGCCCCGGTAAAGTCATTCATCAGTGCCAATACCAAGCTCGAAAATCTTTTCCTTACAGGCCAAAACATTATTCTTCACGGAGTGTTGGGAGTTACTATCAGTGCAATGGTCACCTGTCAGTTTATGCTGGGTAAAAAGTATATGGTAGAAAAGATAAAGGCGTTTGTCTAATGAGTTATTTTCATTAATCTTCTCTAATTCCAAGAGATTTTTTTTTTAATATTAGCACTAAAGCATTGTGCAATTGAGTTTTAAATACAAGTTGGTAATGATTGCCATTGACTGACAATGCTTAAATCACAGCAAAACTTTGCAATTAAAATTTCAATTTCCCCGGAAATATACAACCTGTTAATGAACAATTGGTTTGTTAGCCTAACCTTTTGACTGATTCAAAAGAGATAAATGAACCTCTGTCAGTAGCTCAACAGCCGATATCCAGTGGCAAGTCTCCATTTTATTGTATAGTGGATTTACATTTTCAATCACTATATAGGATCTGTTTTTGGAAACTCTTCCCCTTCTTCAGGGGGTAGCCCATCTCCCTTTCTTGGGAAATATGGATCTTCTTCTATCTCTTTTGGTGGATCTTCAACTGGAACTTCCTGCTCATCAGGCAAATACTCTTCTTCCTCTGGCACCACCTTGTTTGGATTGATTTCATCCAAATCCGGCAAAGGAATATTTTCATTTGGTGGGATTGGCTTACTTTCTTCTTTCTCAGCATTTGAAGCCGCAATTCCGCTATTTGAGACATAGGCAAGAAAACTAGCTGGATTAATAAAGATTTGTATAAATCTTCCAAGGAATTGTATATGAAGAATTGAAGTTGAGTACATCATAATTTCCATTATTTATATATATTATCATGAATACAATCTTTATACAAATTTCCTTACCATTTCTAATTCGAAGCAATCCGCATATTTGACAAAAACCATTGAATTAGAAATTCGATGTGGAGAATTTGCTACCACATTTTGGGTAGAGAATTTATCAACCGAATAGCGATATACTATACTTCCACATGTATATCAACACCTACTATTTAACTCCTTTATATGGTTTAACTCTGTTTCAGGGTGACACAGATTACTTTTAAAAAAGGAGCCTGTTGGAGGCTCCTTTTTATTATACATGATTTGCTGAGATTAGTTATACCCTGGATTCTGATACATTCGCTCAGGGTCAAGTTGGTATTCATCAAACGGAATCGGGTAAAACCTATCCTTGTCCGAGAAGTTCTGAAGATTTGCTACCCCATATTCAGACTGGTCCTTGTTTTTGAAAAACTGAACTAATTCCGGAATGGTAAAAGCTCTAAGAAGGTCATACCAGCGCTTTTGCTCAAAAGCCAATTCCACTCTTCGCTCATGTAGGATAGCCAGTTTAAGGGTTGGGTATTTCATTGCATAATCAGGGTTTTGCATTGCCTGCTCATACAAGGGAAGGCCTGCCCTATCTCTAACCTGATTTAACATAGCAATTGCTGCGGCTTCATTTCCTAATCGCTCATTCACTTCCGCCAGCAATAAAATCACATCTGCATAGCGCATCATGATATGGTCATTGCCTCCAAATCCATTGACACCTGCTGCATCACTTACATCACGGTATTTAGAGATAAAGTATTCCTGAACCCTGGAATCTTCTGCATAATTCACAGAGAATGTTTTTCTAGGATCATTTTCCTCGTATTCGTTTACCAAATCAAGGTTAACTCGGGTACCGCTGCCTGTAGCAGGTCTCTGGGAATTGATTGTTTCTCCCAAAGCCTGATTATTTCTGGCTACAGCAGAACTTAGATTCTGGTCTCCCTGACGGTAAACAATCTGGAAAATCAATTCAGGATTCGTAGATTTTTGATCCACATCGAATACTGATTCATAGCTGATTTCCTTGAGGTCACCAAACGTTCTTTTACTGTAGGCTGCTTCCAGGTTTTGCTTTGATAAGGTAAAATATTCGCTAGGACTCTTTCCCGGTATCTGATTACTACCCATAGTCAGATAAACCTCTCCCAGCAAAGCCAATGCTGCCACTTTAGACACTCTGCCTTTGCCCGATATGGGTTGATGATCCGGCAAAGAACTTGCGGTAGCCAATTCGAGATCAGCAATGATTTGAGCATATATATTGGCTTCTGCTTCCCTGAAAGTAACCGCCTCCAATTCATCTGGAGTCTTCACTTCTATCGTTACCAAAGGAACTGCGCCCCATTTTCTAACCAAATGATAATAAGCCAAAGCTCTCAGGTAAGTCGCCTGCGCAAGATGCGAGCTTTTCAAACTTTCGTCTGTATAGCTGACAGCTTCTATATTATTGATTACATAATTAGCCCTGGATACGATGGTATATAATGCTGACCAATGACTTTTCAGATAGGTGTTGCTGGGAATGAGGGAGAAATCTGTAAACTGAAATGGCTCCCCTGCACTCGATTGGTTGTCATTACGCCCCATGTCATCACTTCGCTCATCTATATAAACACTGCTACTTTCACCCAGAGCACTGTTACTTCGAATAGCTTGATAGATTCCGTTGACAGCTGCTTCCACATCTGCCGGAGCCTGTAAGAATTCATCTGCCGGAACTGCATTAGGATCCGAAAGATCCAGAAAGTCTTCTCCACAGGAAAAGAGTGCGCCCGTGCTGATGAACATAAGAAATATGATGATGTATTTTTTCATGATTTTCAATTTTGTAATCCGATTAGAAAGTGACTTTAACCCCAAGATTGTATGATCTCATCAATGGATATTTACCATAATCTACCCCAGGAGTCAGGTTAGCCCCATCGTTGTAATCCACTTCAGGATTATATCCTAAATACTTGGTAAAAGTGAACGCATTGTCAACGCCCATGTATATTCGGAATGCTGACAACTTCATCTTCTGCAAGGCTTCAGGCTTCACATTGTACCCCACAGTGATATTAGTAATCCTTAGGAAGGAACCATCCTGAATGTAGAAAGTGGATAGACGTGTACTGTTACTTTGTGTACCACCTCTGGAAGCCTTGTACACCCATCCATTTCCAGGATCACTTTCACTTCTGTATCTATCATCCACTACTGCATATTGGTTGCCGGAGGCTTCCATATTGAACAGATAGTAATCCTGACCATCAAGGACTTCATTTCCCTGAGAACCGTTCATCGATACTGCGAAGTCAAAACTTTTAAAGTTACCGCTAAGCGTAAGACCATAAGTGAAATCCGGATAAGGGGACCCTATAACTGTCTTATCCTCATCACTTACAATACCATCGCCATTTACATCTTCAAAGTAGAGGTCACCCGGACGAAGTGGATTGCTGGAAGCCAATGACCTGGGAGGCCCTTTGATTTCATAGCCCTCAGGGAAAGACTGCGTAGATGAATTATAAGCTGCATCGTCTGCGGCAATATTATCCATATCGCTTTGTCTTACCATACCTGCCACTTTGAAACCATAGAACATACCTATAGGCTGACCGGTTGTAGTGATATGCGTCAGGTATGAACGCTCAGCTCCCCGGGAAAGGATAGTACTGGCATCCCCTAGATCCAACACCTTGTTACGGTTCAGGGAAATGTTTCCACTAAGATTCAGATTGAAGTCGCTTTTGGAAACAACCGCCGCATCAATCTGAATATCGAAGCCTTTGTTTTCCACCTTGGAATCCGGCATGTTCGTGAGGACAGAAGTAGCACCGGAAATTGCGGAGATAGGTCTGTTCAGCAATAAATTGAAGGAACGACTGAGGTAAGCGTTGGCAATCACAGATAACCTACCATTCAAGAGTTCAGTATCTACCCCTACATTGAATTGACTAGTGGATTCCCATCCTAAAGACTGATCTCTCATATTGAGCGGGTACACACCTGATTCTACCGATCCATTTCCGAAAACTACAGGCTGAGAGGTTGACACTACCTGGGCATAGTTATAATCTCCTATGTTATTGTTTCCGCTAAGTCCCCAGCTCGCCCGGAGCTTGAGGGAGGAACCTTCTCCTAACCAGTCATTGTAATAATCCTCATTGGAAATATTCCAGGCAGCTGATACAGAAGGGAAATTACCGTATCTATTGAGCGGTCCAAATCTGGAAGACCCATCCCGTCTAAATGAAGCAGTCAGGTAATATCTGCTGTCAAAGTTATATCCAACCCTAGCCAGGTAAGAAAGTAAGCGGGTCTGGGTTTTGCCAGTACCACCATTCATCTGGAAATTGGATGGATCAGCACCTTTCCCGGTGATTTCAGGAATATTATCATTCTCAAATCCGTTGGATGTTACACTAATCACATCGGTATCAGTTGCCTGCACGGTATATCCGGCAAGAGCATTGATGGAATGTTTATTGAAATCCTTCAGATAAGCCAGGGTAAATTCCCCAAGCTTATCCCTACGATCATAAGTCTGCGCGGTAGCATAAGCCGCGTTCTTTGCCTGATCAGAATATGGTGGGTTGGCCCCGCTACTCAAGCTGGTAGGCTTGTAGAATTCATACTTTTCAAAATAAGTCTGCATTCCCAAGTTTGCTTTGAAAGTCAAGCCTTTCAGAATATCATAGCTTGCATTGGCATTGTAGGTTCCTCGCTGTCCACGACGGCTGATAATCGTTTCACTAGCCAAGGCAAGAGGGTTTTCTATGCTCTGAAACCCATAAGCTGAAGATAGTGAAGCAGCTTCGTTCTTAGCCAAGGATCCGTCTTCATTGTAAGCCTTGAAGATCGGCATGTAGATCAAAGCTCCCAAAATAGGTCCCTGATTGAATCTACCTTCCTGAACCTCACGGTTGATATTGCTGGTAAAAGCCACATTCGCTCCTACCCTAAATCGCTCACTCACTTTAGAATCCACATTCAACCTTAAATTAAATCTATCCTGATTGGTAGTCTCAATAATGCCTGGCTGATGCTGGTATCCACCACTTAGAAAGTAACGGGATTTCTCATTTCCACCATTTACAGAAAGGTTGTATCGCTGGGTATGTGCATTTCTATAAAGTACGTCCTGCCAATCTGTATCATACTCCGGTGCGATAGCCTGCTGATTGGCAAAATCATAAAAATCAGTTGGGATACTAACCCCTCCTGCATTTCCAACATTAGAAACTCTGGTTTCATTGGAATCCGAATACATGGCATCAGTTCAGGTTCTTCCTGAATTCTCAATAAGGTTTCTGTAATTATTGTTTCTCGCATCAATCAATAAATCAACAAATTCTGTGGAGTTAAGAAGATCCACTTTTTTGGCTAACTGCTGAAGACCTGACTGATAGTCAAATTCTACCTGCGCTTTTCCTTCTGTTCCTCTTTTAGTGGTAATCAACACTACCCCACCGGAGGCCCGGGAACCGTAGATTGCGGCAGAAGCAGCATCTTTAAGTATGTCGATGGATTCTATATCATTCGGATTGATATACACGTCATTAGCCGCAGGATAGCCATCTATTACATAAAGAGGAGATGAACTGGCATTGATAGATCCTATGCCCCGTACTCTTATTTTAGTTGTCTCGTAAGGAGCCCCGGAAACCTGGGATACCTGTACCCCTGCAATTTTTCCGGTTAGCGCTTGTCCCAGTGTTGGAGTGGTCAAGTTCAGATCCTTTGCTTTGAGGTTGGACACGGCCCCTGTAAGGTCAGATTTGCGGAGACTTTGGTAACCGATTACCACAACTTCGTCCAAATCAAGATCCTGGGATACCAGCTGAACGTTGACCAAAGTCTGGCTTCCTACCGTTACTTCTTTTGGGCCATATCCCATTAGGGTAAAAACCAATACAGCACCTTCTTGGGTATCCAGCTGAAAGCTACCATCAGGATCAGTAATATCGTAATTACTGGTTCCTTTTTCCAGAATGGAAACACCATCCAGTGGTTTTCCATCCTGATCCGTTACCGTACCACTTATTGTTCCTTGGGCAAAAGCAAAGCCCATGGAAAGAAGTGATAACAAGATCACATTGAATAATTTTCTCATCATGTAGTTAAAAGTTTAAGAATTAGGGGATTTGAATCAAGGCGGCATTCTGGGTTCTGGAAGAGGATACTGCTATACCAAGGGATGGATTGAGCAGGCAAAAGCCTTCCAACTCGTCTTTTCTATCAAAGTCTATCTGTTCAATTACTACCTCTTTTCCAGCCGTAAGGGATGCTTCCAAATCCAGAAAAGTCAAACGCCATAACCGCCCTTCAATTTGGTTTTGGATCAACACAAGAATACCATCATCGGCTATCCAGTATAAATTTTGCACCCAGGGAGAACAGCTGAATTTTTCTACCAAAACTCCCGGCTCGGAAGTCTTCTGGGCTTCAAGCAGTTTCTCAGGATCATAAAGGCGGACTTCATTACCTGAAGGTCCGTAGTCGGAAGTGGCAACCAGCATTTTGCCATTATAGGTGACATATTCAGGGCGTGTACCCTGAATGCAGGCATCGTCCTCAATGGTAGCAATAAGATTTCCGTCCAAGGTTTTTGACTTTAAAAAACCATCCCAGTCAATGGCATAGATCATGGCTTTCCATAGCGTACCTTCCTTATTCAGACGAATGGAATTCCCCATGAAAGTTGGAAAACCTTGGACATGAGCAATCCCTGTGGGATGATTGATCAAATCCTTTCCATCCACAGTAAATAGGTATTCTTCACCGGAATAAGCGATAGAATCCTGAAATGAAAACCTTCTCATCATCCCCACCTCACGGTCACCGTAGATATAAATACGATCATCTATGTTGGTTACACCCTGGGCGGCTCCCAATTCTGGAAGGGTTTGAAGCTGGGTAATGGACATTTCCTGAGCGCTCAGTCGCAATAGAGCAAAGCTGAAAAGAAATGTAGAGGCAAAAATCTTCTTCATTCTAAGGATCAAGTGGTTCATCAGTATCAATTTGAAGAGAGGTAATCAGTGGATAAAATTCAGCAGCCGTAGCTGATAGACGCTTTCCATTGGAATAGGCATGGTAGCCCAGTTCGCGCATACATCTATTATGCATTACATCTGAATAGATATAGGAACTTTGCGCTGGAGTAGTCACCGTAATTGATGGTCTGTCAGTTGGAAAGCCGTAGCGGAACATGATCCTGGCAGTATTTCTCATGTTGGTGGTGGTGTGCCTTGCATGAGGATCAATCAGAATTGCTGATTCCGGAACCCCCAGTTTCAGCAGGTATCGTTTCATCTCTATTGCCTCATTGTGAAGCACTTTGTAGGGATGTACATACCCCCCGGAAACCATAATAAATGGAGCCCTCTTTTTCTGATATGCGTCAAAAGCAAGCTGACACCGCAATACTCCTCCTGAGCTGAGGCTGTCTAAGTAATTGTCCGTTCCAGCTCCAGGAATTAAGATCAGGGGATAGTCGTACTTGCTCCAATCGGTAGCTTCCACAGTTTCGAAGGCAGCCTTATTTTCATACTCCATCATAGGTTCGAAGTCACCTGCACGCTCAAATCTGGCCATAGCCAAAGCATCCATGGCATAACCCATAGTCAACTGATAAAAGATTTTTGTACCCTTATATTTCACAAAGGCCAGTTCACTTAACGCCTGAATATTAGCGAGGTAAGTGGATGAATTTAGGTTCATCCCCAATGAGTCAATTTTAGGATAATTAGGTTTCTCTCCCCGGCCATATACCGCAATTATGTGATTGATTGTGGCGGCGTCCTGCTTCCAGGCATTCGCCAAAAAAAGTGCTGGATCTTCCGAAGCATTCAACTGATACATCCCGGAGGGTGCCAGATGCTTGTTCACAATAGAAGTCAATGAAGTATTTTCCTTGGCGAGCTGTTCGAGGCGTTCAGCTATTAAATCAATTTCCTGTGCGGTAAATCCGAAGGCAGCTGGATAACAAGGTGCTTCCTTTCCACAGTCCTTTAACGATTCGGACAAAAGATCAAATTTTGCGGAAGCAATTGCCGACAGAGCTTTATCCTTTTCTAAGAGACTTTTTACTTCAGGCATCTCCTCAATCAAGCTGAGCAGGTAGACATTTTTCGACAAAGTTGGATGCTGACCTAAGACTGGAAGGTAATTGGGCTGAGGATCACTTTGTCCCCAACAAACGTTTACCAAAAGCAGCAATAGGAGTAATAAAGGCGGCTTTTTCATGCCACAAAGGACGAAAGCATTTGAGTGATTTAGAGCGCTGCTTCAGTTATCAAAAAATGAAAAAATTGTGACGTGAAGGTCCCTTGTCAGGCCTTAACAGGAAAGTGAAAGTTGGAGTATAAAACCCGCAAAAATGGACTAAAATCAATCTATTAAAGCTGAGCAAAAATTCTAGACTACGGAATTGTTAAACATCTGAAGCAAATAGCTGCAAAAAATGGGAGGAAGAGAATAAGCTGACTTTTTCTGAAAAAGTTTTCTCCTTGTTAATACTATGTTAAACACAAGCTTTCTCCACCAGTTATCCTTAGTTGATATTAAAAAATCAACAATTGTGATGAATGGAAATAGGAGTTTTAATCATTTACTGGATAGGATTTGATTTTCCAGCATAGTATTTCAGTATTCGTTAAATTCAAAAAAAACTCTCACGAACCATGAATGAATACCAAAATCCCAAGGACAGAAAATACACCAACGATTTGCTACAAGCAGCTCCAAAAGAGTCTGCCGCATTTATGAATCTCAAACACACAGCAGAAAGAAAAGACGGAGTAATTCCTGTGAAATATCGGGAACTCATGTCCATCGCTGTGGCGCTTACCACTCAATGTGCCTATTGCTTAGAATCCCATATCCAAAACGCTAAGAATGCCGGGGCTTCAAAAGAAGAAATTGCTGAAACAGTTTTTATTGCCTCAGCCATTAGGGCAGGTGGGGCTGTAGGAAACGGGCTAATGGCTATGCGCATTTTTGATGAAATCTAAATTCTAAACACTGTTGACTGAAGATCGTTGGATTAAAAACCAACTCATCCTACCTATCTCATGTTTTCCAAAAAACATGGGGTCTAAAAGCTTACCATGAATGAACCTAAATCTCCTTCCAAAAGGAAAAGCAGAATTCCACTTTACCTTTCCATATTAATTTTAGCAATTTTGGTGGGGAGTTACTTCACCATCCCTTCTTTCAATCACTTTCTCACCGAAGCTTGGAATGTGCTTACCAGTGATGACGAAACGAGGATTAAAACCTGGGTGGAAGGCTTTGGATGGATTGGCCCCGTTTTGATCATTTTGGCTATGGTGGCTCAAATGTTCCTACTGGTAATTCCCTCGTTTTTATTAATGATTGTTGCAATTCTTGCCTATGGCCCCATTTGGGGGGCTATAATAAGCCTATTTGCCGTTGGCTTTGCTTCCACTGTAGGTTATGCAATTGGTAGGCTGGTTGGTAAATCTTTTGTCACCCAACTTTTGGGCGACAAAACACTTAAAAAGGTCAGTTTATTTATAGAAGATTATGGTTTTTGGGCAGTGGCGATCACACGGATAAATCCTTTCCTTTCAAATGATGCTATCAGCTTTGTTACCGGAATAATAAAAATGGATTATTGGAAGTTTATTGCTGCCACCTTAACAGGCATAACTCCACTAATCCTCCTGATTGCTATAACTGGAAAAAACACGGAATCCCTCAAATCTGGCTTGATTTGGGGATCCATTGCCTGCTTGGTAATATTCATGGGGTATATTTTCTGGGATAAAAGAATAAAGGTTAATCGCAAAACTGCTCTTTAATATGCAATATCCCACTGCATAAAAAAGAGAAACATGCTCACCCAAATAGTCAAATCAACCTCGGGATTGATTTGTTTTCAAGAGATAAGCATGTTCCTGAGAAGCTTCAATTATTGGAGTTGCCCTAAATGCTAATCTCCTTTGTTAGCCTGTTTTGTGTCTGGGTAAATATTCCTTACAATCATTTCAATGGCTTAAGTATACACATGGCTTCTGCCAGCATGCAGCCAGACAACATTGGCGTCAAAGCCACTGGATCATCATCACCAGGAGCATTCCACCAATCCCCACCAAAAAGCATGGTGTTCTTGTTCAATCCATTTTCTGCCATTACCGTCGCACACTTGGTGATGTAATCATGGAATTTCTTGTGTGTGTCAGCATCCAGATCTGGCTCATTTACCAGCTTTACAAAATATCTAAAGAAGATCCCATTGAACAATCCGCCATCCCCACTGGTGGCATTTCTTAAGACACCCTTGTTACCTGACATGTGATCGATCACATAATTTGAAGCATTAATAGCGTCTTCCAGGTAGTGTTTTTCCCCAGTGATCTTATATAGCTCGTGAGCTGCACCGATGAATGTTCCCTGATTATAGGTATAGATAGCAGGATTGATTTCGCCCGCCAGGTTCATATTATCATAGACTTTCCCTTCCGCCTCTTCATAGAGATTGTCCCTTAGCCAAGAATATATTTTTACCGCTTCTTCCAAATAAGCTTCTTTGGATTTGTCTCCAGGTTCCTTTATCTGATCATACATACTGTAAATTCTGGCAGCTACTAGCGCCCCAGGGCCATTTGAGCAAGCATTTTTGGATTTTTCCACATCAGTTTTCCAGGTGATCCCCCCATACCACGGAGCCTCATTTTCAGGTCCCCATTGAGGCCATATCCAATCCTTATACATCTGATTTGCTTTGGAGAAATAAGCTTCATTGCCTGTGGATTCATACATTCTCAATTGGGCCAATACTATCCATTCCATGTCGTCCACAAATACATTCCACCAAGGATCCTCTTCTCTTCCTGAAAAATTATATTTAGGAGCTCCTTGCCACCAGAGTGGATAGTAATCCAAATAGAACTGATCTGATGTGCGATTATATGCATCCACGACCACATCCATCGCATGTGCCTGAGGCCAATAATGGTTTGTTGTCATATTAGACAAGTCACTACCATAATTAAAATAATACCTATCCTCATAGCCTTTGAAGTTTGCACCCCAGAAATGAGTAACCATTGCTTTACTCATTCCTTCAGCTATTTTTTCCCAATAAGCCTGATCTTTATAGGAAGTTTTCTCATCTGCCTGAGTCTGATCTTGCCCAGACTCCAATTCACTATTCATCTTTCTTTTACTTCCGCAAAATGAAAAAACAAAGATTGAAACTACCGCTAATATTATATTGATTTTACGCATCTCTTGTCAACTTTCTTAATCAAAAATTTCTTCCTCCTGAAGAACGCTGCTGCTTCCATCAACATCAATCCGGATAACTGTGTAGTCAGATCTGTCCCATCTGTTGGTAACTGTCGCCAGTTAGGACCGCACAGCATATCTGGCCTGTTTAATCCGTTTTTGAAAAACGTCGTAGCATTGAAATTCAGGAAGTCAACCATGCTTTTCTTATCTGCTTCATTGATCGCCGGCTCTTGAATCAATTCAGTAAAGTACCTTACAAAGACCCCTTTGAATAATCCGCCATCTCCCTGCCCTTCGTCTCTAAGTATACCTTCAGTAGAAATTTCGGATCGGGTCATGGAAGATTTTGCCGTCTGAACCGCGTCTAATAAATAGCCATTTTCTCCTGTAATTTGATAAAGGCGAAGACCGGACCCGATCCAGGTACCAGCATTATAGGTAAAAATCCAGTCTTTCTTGACTGTAGGTACTCCTTCAATCAACTCAATATTATCCCAAACCAAACCTGTTTCAGGTTCTACCAAATTGGCTTTTTGCCAAGTGTAGAGATCTTTTGCCCATTGCAGATAATAATCATTCTCAGTGACATTGTATAATCTCGTTGCCAAGACTATGGTCGGACCATTGGAAACCGCATTTTTTAGATTTGGAGTATCTTTTTTCCAGGTAATCCCCCCTCCGAAAACTTCACTGTAACTCTCTAACACATCATGCCAAAGGAACTCAGCTACCTCCAAATATTCCTCGTCTTCTGTAGCTTCATAGGCACGAACACAGGAGTTCCCAAGCCATAACATATCATCATTGAATACATTGGAGTAGGTTCCACCGTTATTTGATTTTATAGCACGCAACAGCTTCTTCATCCTATCCAAATACGCTCCATTGCCAGTTCTTGTGTAAGCATCCACATAAACGTGGAGCGCGTGTGCGTTTGGCCAATAACCCCCAAATGACCCTCCGGGATTGAAATTAAAGCTTCCATCCGCCGCAACGTATAGGGAGTAAGTGGAATTCTGCATGGAGTCAGCAGTCGCCCCCCAATCATACTGTATCTCTTCTTCCTGTTGAAAATCATTCCGAAGAGGCCCCAAATCCTTGTCAATACAAGAGACCAATAATATCCCCATCAGGAAAAGCACAACAACTGAATTAATATTTTTCATGTTTTTCTTATTCTGATATGTTTTAATCTACTGAAATGACATGAGTGTAATTTGACACCTCGGCATTAAAGATCACACTGATATCCGCACTTGCATTATCCACTTCAGTGGCAAACTTGAAGCTGTTGTTCCATCGGTCATCTGATACTGGAACCATATACCAATAAGCAGGACCAGTGGATTCTGTTGGTCTTTGATTGTCACCATTTGTGCTGCCGAACCATTCCCCTACCTCATTTCCTTCTTCATCGGTAGTTGTGAATCGAAATTTATACCGCTCATCACGACCCCAGCTTTCCTGTCTGAACACAATTGGAAAGTCTGCTACTGACCATGTACCATTCTTAGCATAAGGGAGTTCTGTAAGAAACACGCCATCAGGAGCAAACCACAATTCCACTTTATTAATCTCTGTAATCTCGGTTGTTCCATTTGAGAAATCCACCCGGATTCTTACTACCTGATCATCACCGGAATATTCAGTTTCACCATCAGCTCTTAGCTTTTCACCATCGATATAGTAGGTATCAGGTTCGCCGGAATTTCTTGACGCAAAATGATAGGCTCCACTTTTCAGTGAAGTATAGGCTTCAAAAGTATTTGTGCTGGTTTTCTTCATTAAAATTGCCTCAGAAAGTTCATCTCCTGCTTCGGTGGCTGATCCTACCAGAAAAAGCTCATCTGGAGAAGGGAAACCTGCCGGCCTGGCTACTTCAATTGTCCGGATTTCCTTTAGAGGTTGGACATTTATCCCCTTGGAGGATTGAACCGACCATTGGAGCTTACCTACCCCTTCAGGCTGAATTCCTGCCATTTGAGCTATTTTGTTCAATTCTGAAAAAGGCAACGTGAGACTACGCTGCAATCCCCTGCCATCAGAAGGCAATAAGTACAACGGATCAGAAAAATCCCCACCTTCTACATCAAATACTACTTCATAAAGTACTACCCCATTATCCGCAGCTTTGGCCGCTTCCCATTCAAATATTGCGGAGCTCTGGGCTCCCAAGTTCATATACGCATTGTTTTCCGGCGCATAGAGGGAATTTACAGGCGTTACTTCAGTGTGCAGCTCCTCGTCTTCCACACAGGAAAACAGACTGGTGAGTACTGTAAGAACACCAAGAAATTTATATAGGTTATTTTTCATCTTTGATTTATTTAAAGGTTAGCAATGGATTGGAATTAATCCCAACCCGGATTTTGGGTCAAGTTTGGATTTAAGTTTCGCTCATCTCGTGGCACTGGCCATAGGTAGTGTTTTGCTGGATCAAAGGATCTCAAGTTCACTCTCAGATAGCCATTATCCTCGGAAGGTGGGCCGAACTTGGCACCATGAGCCCAGCCATTCAGGACATCTTCAGCTGTTTTCCATCTCCGGATATCAAAGATTCGCAGTCCTTCCATAGCCAGTTCAGATCTTCTTTCATTGCGAATAAGCTCTCTGTATTGCGCTTGATTAAGATTTGCATCAAATGCAAGCGCTGAGCCTGCTTCAAATCCTGCTCTTTCACGCAGGGCCCGGATCGTTTGATTCCACACATTCTCATCCATTTCTCCCAGTTCATTCTTAGCTTCAGCATACATCAAAAGCACATCCGCATAGCGTATCAGCATAAGATTAAGGCCAGAAGCAAATTGGGTAATATGGGTGGGATCAAAGTATTTTCGGGTATAATATCCCGTGGTAGTACTGGAAGAACCTGGTACATATTCGTCCGGAGCAGAGGGATCAGGGTCAGTACCTGGCTTGATATAAATAGTTCGGCTTGACCCGTTTTCTTCCCAATCATACAGATGATATACTATGGTAGCTGTGAGTCTTGGGTCGCGGTTTGCATACGGATTTTCTTCATCGTATTCGGAATCCCCATTATCAATAGTCAGCCCATTTTCCATGATATAGCTGTCGACCAATTCCTGAGTTGGAGCCAAAGCATTCAACCTGGCTCCTGTGGATAGCGGCGCCATATCAAAGAATTCACCCCAAGTTCTTAGCTGAGGCACATATTGTAAACTGAGAATATCTTCGGAATTGAATTCGTTTTCAGGCAAAAACAACCCTTCATAAGAAGGAAATAGGGCATAGTTTCCAAATCCATCTCCCGAAATCAATCTTTCGGTAGTCTGCACCACTTCCTGCCATTGGCTTTCATACAGATGAACCCTAGCTTTCAATGCCATAGCAGCTCCTGAAGTAAGTCTGCCCCGTTCTACGTCAGGAAGTTCCTGCTGCGTGGGTAGAACCAAACTTACCTCTTCCAATTCAGTCAGTATGAAATTCAGTACCTCTGCCTTTGGAGCACGGGTTATAGTTTGAGCTTCCTCTATGGTTACATCCTTTTGCAACAGTGGAATATCTCCAAACCAGGTCATCAACTGAAAATGTAAAAAGGCTCTGATAAATCGGGCTTCAGCGATCATTCTTTCTTTTACCGCCTCATCCATATCCGGCACCTGATCAATATTCTCCAGAAGGATATTACACGTTTTTATTCCAGTATATCTACCACTCCACTCACTTTGCAGCCTACCCAGAGAAGGGTCGTACGTTCCTGCTGCAAGTGATGCTGCACCGGCATTGTCTCCACGACCGTTGTAGGCATTATCTGAAGTAGCTTCATTATAAAAAAACCGGTTGCTATCAAACATCTGTGAGTAAGCAGTATTGAGCACACTTTGTGCCTTTGCTTCCGAACTCCAATAAGTAAGATCTGTGAATGTATTTTCAGGTGCCAAATCCAGCTCCTTACATCCTGTCCACATCGTGGTCACCAATGCAGCCAGAATTAGTGTATGTATTTTTAGATTTTTCATTTTGGGTGTAGGGTTAAAAGGTGATGTCCAAACCGAATCCATAGTAGACCATAGTTGGATAAGCTCTGGCACTATTGGCGCCTCCACTTCTCAAGCTATTGTCAAATTCGGACAATTCCGGATCCACAAAATCCACTTTGGAAAGTGTAAATAGATTCTGACCCGAGATATAAGCACGACAATTCTGCATTCCAATTCGTTGTGCAAGAGAAACCGGGAGTGTATAGCCCAGTTGTACATTTTTCAATCGGACATAAGCTCCGTCAAAAAGATACATATCTGAACCCCTTCTGAAATTGTTTGTATTCGATTGACTACCATTTTCCGCAAGTATTGGGTAGCGGGCATCTGGATTTTGTGGAGTCCAGTAATCCAACTGATGTGTGTACATGGTCATTCCATAGTTGAAGTGGAATGGCTCAACGGCCTCGCCCCTAATCATCATCGTTCTTCTTCCTACACCTTGTGCAAAAATATTCAGATCAAATCCCTTCACTTTGACATTATAGGTGAGACCGAAAGTCAACCGCGGAAATGGATTGCCAAAAACATATTTATCGTCATCGTTGATAATTCCGTTGCCATCTACATCCACATATCGATTGTCTCCTGGCTGGACGTTCAGTCCTTCAGGTTTCGGCCCACTTTCTACCTCATCAATGTTTTGGAAATAACCATCACGCTTGAGACCCACATAGGAATTGAAAGGATATCCCTCTTTCAGGAGGACTTGAAGTTCCTCCAGTCCTGTTAAACGTTCGTTACCTTGGAAGTCCAACACCTCGTTTTTGGAATCACCTAGGTTAAAGGTGAAGGAATGATTGAAGTGCTGTCCTCTATGTCTATAGGTAGTAGTAACCTCCCACCCTCTATTGCCTACTTTTCCACTGTTAAAATCTGGCAAGGAAGTTCCAAATACTCCTGGTACAGCCGGAGGGACTAGAATATCTGAGGTTACCTTATTGAAATAATCCAGGCTCAAGGTCAATGCACCATCCAGGAAATCAAGATCAGCTCCTATGTTGAAAGTTGCTGCCCGCTCCCATTGAATATTTGGATTCGCATAATTAAATCCAGTTCCGCCGACTACCGAATTATTGAATCCATACGCATTTTGATAGGTAAAAAATGTCGTCTGATATTGATAGTTACCTACATTCTGGTTTCCAAGGACTCCATAAGAACTTCGTATTTTAAAATCTCCGAACCTTTCCTTATACCCACTCATGAAAGCCTCCTCGGACAATCTATAGCCTAAAGATGCCGAAGGGAAGAATCCCCACCTTTCACCCTCTCTAAATTTGGAAGAACCATCATAGCGAAAACTAAATTCGACGAAGTATTTTTCGCTGTAATTGTAATAAGCGCCACCAAATGCGGAATAAAGACTGTTTTCAGAAGAACTCTGATTTGAATTATAAGAGACTGGGCTGATGATAGTCTCTGTAACTGGAGTTCCCAAATCCGGGTCTGTAAAGGTTTTGTATATCCCAATTCCCCTATCTGTATGATTCTCATTAGAAGCACCAAGCAGGAAGCTGAAGTCATGGACTTCATTGAACACCTTTCCGTAATCCAACATTACCTGGGTATTTAGATCCATTCCCTTTCTGCTCTCGTCATTTGTATTACGATTGCCACCATAGACCCCTCTTGGATAAAAATCCACCTGAATAACCCTTCCATATTGGTTATTTGAATACATGTTAAATCCAAATACTCCACGAAGTTTCAAGTGATCGGTAAAACGAAATTCACCACTGAGATTCCCAAATACATTGTCATCAATATGCTGCCTAAATCCACCTTCTTCCAAAATCCCCAAAGGATTAAATTCCTGTAGTACATCATTGGTTAGATATCTACCAAGAGAATCTTTCTGTGTATAGTAAAGCGGTACCCGGTTGGCATCGGCCATCAGTGTTCCACTTGAGGAAGAATGATCCGTGATAAGCCTTCGGGTATACGCCAGTCGGGAACTAAGTTTAAACCTCCCAAATTCGTTGGTCAGGTTCATTCTATAATTAAAACGTTTGTAGCCTTTTGCCGGTCCGACATAGTTGCTTTGCTGATCTGTGTATCCAGCGGATACTAGGTAAGTACTGTTCTCACCTCCTCCAGATACTGTCACATTATGATTTTGCTGAAGTGCATTGTCAAAAATTTCTTTGGCAAACCATTCCGTATCGCCATTTTCCTGAATTTGACGGATCTCCTCAGGGCTGAATATAGCTTCACTTCTTCCTGCGTTGAAAGCAGCTTCATTTCTCAGCATTGCATTCTGATAGCCATGAACAGGCTCGGTAAAAAACTGCGGGGTATTTACACCTACCAGACCGTTGTAAGTAACCACAGGTCTGGAATTCCTTTGTCCTTGTTTTGTAGTAATCAACACCACACCATTATTGGCACGAGAGCCATAAATGGCGGCGCTGCCCGCATCCTTTAAAACAGAGACACTTTCAATATCCGAAGGATTTAGCAAATTAATGTCCCCGCCAATTACCCCATCGATAACTACCAGGGGTGAATTGTCCCCCAAAGTACTGATGCCTCGTATGTTTAAATTAACTCCTGCACCTGGTTCTGAATTTCGCTGTTGCACAATGAGATTCGCTGAGACACCTTGCAGTGCCTGACTCATCGTGGCTACAGGTCTTCCTTCCAGCGCTTCCTTACCTACCTGATCTACAGCACCTATTAAATCTAATTTTTTACGTGTGCCATACCCTACCACAATCACCTCATCCAGAGAAGACAGGTTTACACCCATGGTAATATCTATCACAGTTTGTGTCCCAATGGTAACTTTCTGAGTTTCATACCCTACAAACGTAAACACCAGTACATCCCCTTGCTCTGCCTGAATGGAATAATTTCCGTCTAAATCTGTGACGGTACCAATTACGGATTGACCCTCGATAACTATTGATGCACCAGGTAATGGCAAACCAGATTCATCCACGACTTTTCCTGTCACCTGAACACCCACTTTTGCTTCTACCGAAGTGACTTTTACTTCAGCTACCGGAGATCGCGAAATATGAATGGTGTTATTGATTTGTTTGAAGGATAGCTTGGCTTTGACCGAAAGTTCCTCCAGAACCGAGAGTAATGTTTGCTCGCGAACGTCCAGCGTCACCTTTGAGGAATTAGTAATCAGATTCATATCATAGGCAAATCTGAATTCTGTTTTATTCTCAATGGTCTTGAGAATTTTTTCAAGACTTGCATCTGTCAGCGAAATACTGATAATGACACTTTTCAAGTCATTTTGTTGACTGGCGAAGGACTGTATTGGACCGGTAAATACCCCTGTCATAAAAAATAGACAGAGTAAATACCGGGCTAACAGCTTTCCCCTCATGCGTTGTAATTTTTGCTTCATTATTTTGGGATTGTTTAGGTTATATATGAGGGCTCTTACGAGCTATTTTTTTCTAGAAATTCTCACAGTTCCATCTCTGATCTCATAGGAGATCCCCAGAGAATATTGCATACCATTTAGGACATTTTCCAAACTTTCATCTTGAAATTCCCCACTGTATTTTCCATTGAATTCTAGACTTGGAGAAAATTCAAACCTTACGTTATACCATCTGGAAAGGCGCTCAAAGACTTGAGGATAAGGCTCCTCATCAAACTTTAGGATGCGGTGCCTCCATCCTAAAAGGTGATTGTAATCATATCCCCCTTTTTTCAGAGACTTGCTCTGGGGGTCGTAGTAAGTTGCTTCGCTGGGGAGTATGGTGGCTGACACGCCATTTTCAGTATCCACCTTTACTTTTCCTGTTACTACTGCCACATGAAGCTGATCTTCATCTGGATAAGCACTTACATCAAATGAGGTCCCTAAAACCGTGGTGCTCAAATCCCCACTTTTGACAGTAAAGGGTAATTGCTCATTCCTTTCCACTTCAAAAAATGCTTGGCCAACGAGTTCTACTGTTCGTTTAGAGGAAAAATCATCTAAATATCTTATTTCACTTGCTGAATTTAGGGTAACGGTAGAGCCGTCAGGCAAATGGAAAACCTTTTTCATTCCCCTCTGAGTTGACTTTACAACCCATTCTGGTTGGACATTTTCAGCTATGTTACGATTGTCAACTGAACCTATATAATTGAGTAAAAGAACTCCGGCAAACAGCAGGGAGGCAGCAACAGGCCACCACTTCGAGTAATTCTTTCTACTACTACCTGAAAAAGTCTTTAATTCCTTCTGACTCTCCCATTTCGAATTAAACTCCAATAACTTATTCCGCATCTGGCTGAAATCCTTTTCATCCATATGATACTTGTCTTTCCACTCAATCGTCTTTGTTAGTTCCTTGGCACGCAACATCATTTCCTTCCTTTCTCTGTTCGCTTCGACCCATTCGGACCAATATCGATTAAGTTCAGGATTCGGATTAACTGCCCATTTCATGAATAATGGGTGCTTCAAAAAATCTGCTTCACTTTTAGGTTTAAATTCCATTCCCTGTAAAAGATGGGGTTTTATTGATTTATGACTGTGACCTATATAGAGACAGGCTCTTATAAAATGACCCCACAAGTGCTAAAAAAAAATATGATATTTCACGAATTTAGTTTTGACAAAACCTTTACAACTGATGTTTTTAAACCACTCGCTATAAAAAATCAAAAGAAAAGATCAGCCAGAAACCAAATCTCAAAATCAAGATTTGGTAAAAATTTGAAGTTGCGTGAGCGGAGAAAAAAAGTCTTCTCCGAATAATACCTGCCAAAAAATGTAGTCTTCCTACAGATCCTACCCTAAATAAAAAAGTAAAAACAACTCAATAAATCCCGGTGCTTTCCGAGAAGTTCGCTGAGACCTTCTAACGATCGATACAACAATTTTCTGGCAGATTTAACTTGAGAAAATTCCATAATATCGGCAATCTCCTTATAGGACAAGCCCTCAAAAAAATACAAAGCCAGAATTTCGCGTTGTCTTGCCGGAAGTTGGTTGCATGAATTTTCCAACAGCACTTTTTGATCCACAGTAAACTGAGTACTTATGCTATGATAATCAGGGGTGAAACTAAGTTGGAATTTCCCACTTAATCCAATGTTTTCATCAAACACAATATTCTTGCGTTGTTTTAACAATCTCAAAAGTCTACGTCTAAAACTACTGAAGATATAATGTTTGACAGATTGTGCACTTGACAACCTTTCTTTAGTTTTTATTAACTGGTAAAAAACATCTTGTATAGCATCGTTAACTAATCCCGTATCACTTGAAAATTGCTTACCATAATTAAAAAGTTTATCCGCATATCTTTCAAATAGTACAGAAAGTGCATACTCACTTCCCTGAACAAACGCTGACCAAATTGTAGAATCCGAATCTTCTTCCTTCAGGGATTGCCCCGTTTCCATAGCATTCAATTGCACCGATTCTTTCGAACTTCTCTCAGAAGTAGAGAAATCATCAAAATGGTTTTTACGAGTCATGCTGGGATAAGAAATTGCATTTATGAATACACAGAATGTAATCTACCAATGGATACCTAAAGTGTCTATTTCAAAAGTAGTATTTTTAATTCTATTGCCAAATTACCCCAATGGACTACTGGATAAACGCTAATAGTCTACACCGTAGTTGTTGATTCTCAGTCACCGCAATCCTTACAATGAGATTAGAAAGTAAAACTTACAAGTGGATGCTACTAATTGTGAGTGAATTAAGTAAAGAGGCTAAAGACAACATCGAGACAAAAATACATGATGTTATTTTTATCAAACCACCATAATTTTCCAACCTTCCGTGAAGTAGCTGGCCCGATTTGCACTAACCGCTTGGATCACCTTAAAGCGTCAGATGCTGAAAAAGTTATTATTTACAATTAATCAGTGATGAAACAATTCAACTAAAAGGAAAAAACTACCCCTTGCAAAAAGCTGTCTGAGAAACCCAGACAGCTTTTCCATGGCCAAATTTTAGAATTTCAGCACTTCAAATTAATTATGAAAAGGCTATTTTTGAATTGAAGGATTCAATACATACCAATTGCATTGTCCCCTGCTTAAATTCATTGAAATAAAAAATATGCTATAAAGAATTACTACACTTGTATTGCAAGTGAACTTTAGCTTATACTATAAACCCAACGATCATTAACCCCTAGCGGAGTTTGATTCACAAATCTCAATGCCAATACTCACAAAAATTAACTTCCTATTCTCATTAGTTTTTGGTTTAATTCTTTTGCAGTCCACCCAAACTGGAGGACTTAAATTCAACGGAAGTGAGCATGCAATCAATCAACGTACCTCGTATGATGTTTTTGGAAACAATCAAGTAGAATTCTCTGATCATTTTGAAATAGATTTTAATCTTTCGCTTAGTCCCGCTACAGAGATTGGATATATTTTAAGAATCAAAAACAAAGAAAATGACAGGATCTTCAATTTGTTTTATGATGGACAGGGGGATCAGTTAATTTTCAAATTTAATGAAGAAGGCAAAAGTAATCTCATAGAAGCGAATTTAGACCGGGATCAATTGCTTAACAAGCAATGGTTTGATGTTAAAATTGCGTTTGGATTAGCTCAAGATTCCATCATTTTATCGATCGATAATGAAACCTACTCAGCCGAAAATTTACGCCTTTCAAGCTCTTATAGTCCAGTTATTCTATTCGGCAAAAGCGATCAGATAATAAGATGTCCCTTCTTTTGCTATTAAAGACCTATCCGTGTCAGGAAAAGACACCTATAGGTTTCCACTACTTGAAGACAAAGGCACCGTTGTCCATGACATCTCTGGGAAACCCTATGGTCAGGTCGACAATCCTGACTGGCTTAAAAATTATGCCTATCATTGGAAACATCAAGTTTCCTTTAAATCTCAGGCAATTGCCGGTGTAAATTACAATCCCAAAAGTAAGGAAATATATTACTATAATAAAGATTCTATCTGGACCTATAGTGTACGATCCGGGGCTGACGGAGTTGAAAGTTTTTGAAGAAAAAAGCCCTATTGAATTGATTTTGGGTACTAATTTTATTGATACGGTTTCAAATAAACTGTATTCATATGAGGTCTATTATGAAACCCCTAATTCTAAACCTACTGTAGCCAGTCTTGATCTTGATTCCTATGAATGGAATGAAGAAAGCTATGAGCAACTTCCTACACAACTTCATCATCACGGCTCCTATCTAAATCAAACCGATTCTACCTACACGATTTTTGGAGGTTTTGGAAATATGAAGTATAGTAAAAGCTTTTTCACTTTCGATTTAAACCAAAAAACCTGGACACTGGAAGAGGAGTTTGCAGGTGATGCGATTTCACCTCGATACTTTTCCTCAGTGGGGTACCAACCTGAGCAAAATAAGCTATATATCCTTGGAGGGATGGGAAATGAGTCTGGGGAACAATCTGTCGGAAGAAAATATTACTACGACCTGCACCAGGTTGACCTCAACAACAATAGGATTACAAAGCTTTGGGAAGTTCCATGGGAAAATGACAATGTAGTGCCGGTAAGAGGAATGGTTCTTTTGAATGATTCCAGCTTATACACCCTTTGCTACCCTGAACATTTCTCAGAATCATCACTTCGACTTTATCGTTTTTCTATAAAAGATGGCAGCTATGAAATTCTGGGGGATTCCATTCGCAATCCGTTCGGACAAAATAACCACAAATGCCAATCTCTATTTTGACAAAGGCCTCAATAATCTTTATGCCATAGTGCAGGAATTCGAAGATGACATTTCTTCAGATCTAAAGGTATATTCACTGGCTTTTCCTGCAATTACAAAAGGTGAATTGTCAAATTTTCCGGAGAAACAAAAAAGTGAAATCCCTTTCATCGCCCTTATCATTGGAGCAGGAGCATTAGTTTTGGGTTTCATTTTATTTAAGAAATTGAGAACAAAATCATCAGAATCTATCGATACTGCAGATGAAGTTGAGCACTATACTCACCCGCTAAAGATAGAACCGAAATCCAAGCCAAATTCCATCTTGCTTTTCGGGAATTTCACTGTTCGTGACAGCAAAAACAGGGACATTACCTACATGTTCAGTACCCAACTTAAGCAGGTGTTTTGCCTAATTCTACAATATAGCATTACTGAAGATGGTATTTCCTCTCAGCATCTAAGTCATCTTCTTTGGCTAGATAGACCTGCTGACAAAGTAAAAAACTCCCGTGGTGTCACCATTAATAACCTACGCAAAACGCTTAGCGAACTGGAAGGGCTGGAATTAATCCACGAAAAAGGGCATTACAAACTTATTTTACATGAAGAAGCCTATTGCGATTATGTTCGCTTCCTACAGATCATTACTTCGCATGAAATAAATGAACACAGAGATGAGTTTACCCAGATTGTCTCAAAAGGTAAATTTTTATACCTGTCGGACGATCCTCTTTTTGATTCATTTAAGGAAGATGCTGAAACCAAACTCGAACCAGTACTCCTTCTGGAAATAGAAAAAAACTTCACTATCGAGTCCTATCAGAACACCATATCTTTGAGTGAAGCACTTTTCCATATCGACCCATTAAACGAAACAGCATTGGTTTACCAAATCAAAGCCATGCAGAAACTCAAAATGCAGGAGGAATCAATTATAGCTTTCAGAACTTTTGCAATTGAGTATAAAAGGGTTACTGGCAAGGAGTTTCATAGAACCTATGCCAGCCTTTCCTCTTAAGAACTAACCCAATTGCTTACAAATCACCAGCTAAATTTCACCTTAACTCCATCGGGATAATTCTCAAAACTCAAGAAATAAGTTTTACTGGATTCATCCCAGCGAAGTTTCCGCTGCTCAAAACTTGTCCTGTAGGATCAATGACTTCAACAGTTTCTGGCTTGTGAGGTAAAAGTACTCTCATCACATTAGTAGTGTTTTCCGGGCTCTTTGCTACTAAGGAATACTCACTTTCAGTAGATATCTCATCATAAATTCTCGCCGCTGTAGCCAAAACCTGAGGTACTTGAGGATTCTTTACCCGTTGGATATTGAAAAGAAATGCCTGCTCACCAGCGGCTCACCTTTTTTTTCATCCAACACCGGAATCTCAGGATCAAATAAATCAATAAACTTCCCCTTGGCCGTGTAGGAAGATTGGTCTTCATTCTCATTTACTACAGAGATAATTTCATATGGACCTCTAGTTAGGGAAAAGTGGTTTTTAAATTCCAGTATCTCAGAATTTGTATCCGAATCATACATTTCCTTAATGGTATTGACAAAAGTCAAGTCATTCCCTTCCTTTAAAACGAATTCTTTGGGATCGTTGCGCATAATAACCACTTTACCTTTACCATAGGCAAATTTCCCTTCCTGAAATGGTGCTTTCAAGCTAAGTTCCCCGAACAAATGCTCAGATGGAGCATTAAAATTATTCCCATTGGTATTCCACCATTCCTGTACAGTTTGGAAAGGATCTTTATCACTACCGACGTATACAAGAATCCCACCATTTTTAACCCAGTCGCCTAAGTGAACGTGTGCGTCTTTTTCCATGGGTTTCATATTGGAATAAGACATAATAAGAATCTTTACATCTTCGAGAGTCTTTGAAAATGAGACATTTTCTATATGAACTGTTTTTACAGGCACCCCTCTTTTCAACAAAGGCAAAGCCTGCCCATAAAAATTTGACAACTGAGGATCATCATACCCCTGATGAGTGGGGAAACGCTGAAACATTAGCGAGTTGGACATCAAAATCCCTATTCCCTGCGATCCACTAACTCTGTTGTCAGAAAGAGGCATATCATTAAAGTGTGTTGATCATTACCTGGCATCTCGGGTAGAATAAAAGCGCTGCAATCTGTGCTTTCTCATCACTATCAGCACTAGTCCTATATAAACCCTCATAAATTCGATCTGGCCAAGGCATTACTTCATAATCCGCTACCATAGGATAAAGTAATTGTGCTGCAAACGTGGCCTGATAATTCTTCTTGTAATCCGCCCAATCCCTAGGCCAGTCTTCTATCGGATCAGTCAAGAGAATAGACTTTTCTGCCGGTCGGAGCAGTCATCGACTCCATGGATCCATATTCCAGAAAAGCTGTTTCGAAGCACACGTTCTTTTTCCTTTCCGTTGAAAAAATTGGGCTCACGGGAAGTGCCTGTCCATACCTGTGCGATGTATCCATCCACACTGGGCAAAGAGGCCAAACTTGCCTCAGGACTTACAAATCATCCACTGTGAATAATTCACCAAAGAATGAGTAGGAATATAGCAACGAACATTCCATCCCCTTACTCTTTCCATATTCCTTAGCGTAGGAAAAACATTCCTCCACCGCACGGTAGTATAAATGATATCTAAGCTTGTTCCGACAAATAGGTATTTTCCGCGGATTCTCGTGCTGAGGCCTCCAGTCAAAGCCGTAATATTCCTTCCATTCTCTTTTAAATGCTTCACTATAGCCTGCCCTAGCCCAAAACTCAGGTTCTTCCAGATAGATGGCGTCGATTCCAGCATCAATTACACGCTTAATTACCTTTTCCTTCATGGATGTGTAGTAAAATTCATCGAAGGAACGATATATGGAACCATATGTCCATGCCAGATTGTATCGCCTTTTTGGGTGACCTGCCCTTCATCCAAATGCCATTCGCCGTCCCACTCTCCTGTGAAATAGTCTTGGTATTCTCCCCATGCAATGCCACTCATGAAATGCGTGGTATACCCTTTGTCCCTCCAAGTTTGAACCCGCTGTTCAAAGCTCATATCGGCTTTACCGTGGTGATCTTTTACACTGTAAACAATCGCCACATCCGCCCTGACATCTGTCACAGGTTTCCAAGGATTAGAAGTTTGAAATGCAGTTTCTTCTGTTTTCAGTGAATCCTGATTCTCTTGGTTATGCGGAAGTTGAGCACAGCCCTGAATTAAAAAAAACGGAATCAGATATAGAAAGAAATTATATCGCATGGGTATAAGGATTGAATGTTATTAAGGTTAAGTCAAATTTGTCTACTGTCAACTTGTTATTACAGGTTTTTGTGAACAAAATGGATAGGATAAAAGGGAGTAAGGTGTTATCAATAGGGTAGAAGCTTAAAAACCATCCCGCTTACGGGATGGTTTTACAGTTTATATCATTAGTAAACAAGCACCTGACGTGGCTCATTGTAATTCCAACGTCTGGTTCCACTACCTCTTGGAGTATCGAAGTTAATTCTAGCAGCCGCTCTCACGAAGACCATTCTTCCCTCTGGAATCGTACCGTTGGATTCTATGTTAATGGTTTCACCAAGCATTGAATCGAAGGAAGTTCCTGAAAATTCCAATTGACTGGACCATCGCTCGTCCCGTGCCCGGTATCCTACAGTGGAGGAGTAGCTTACGAACAACTGGATATCAGTGACATTCTGAAAGCTATTGCTGTAGCCACCCATAGGTTCGATTTTAGAGCGGAATTCATCTTCAGACACTCCGCGTGTTACCCGCACTTGTGCCCTTACCTTCCCATTGACCACTTCAGGATCTTTGACCCACTCCACTTTCAAAAATGGCTGGACTTCAAACGCTTACACTTGAAACACCATTTATATCGATAGTCTGGGTTTCATCTGCAAGAGGAACACCTCGGTCATCTTCTCTAATTAAAGGAATAAAGGGTCCGTCAATACGGATATTATACGTTCCTTCAAATAACCTCGTGTTTTGGAAAGTACCGTCGGGCATGCAAAAGCAAATCTGGATTGTTGTAGTAGTAGCATTATCCCCCCAGCTCAGTTCGGTCAGTCGTGCACGTATCCCCTCGCTCCCCTGATCTGTAAGCACAGGTTCTCCGGTTTCTCTGTCCACTACTTCTCCTTGTAGAGTTTCTGCAGGCAGGTCATAATTATCCATCTCGAACATACTGCAAGAACTGAGTGAAATCAGTGCGAATAGTATTAGGTATGTTATCTTTTTCATTTTATGAAATTCTAGGTTATTGATATGGGCTTATCGGTTGGGTTGCTGATCGATCACAGGACTTTTCGACACTTCCCCTCCTGGGATAGCGAAATAATAATCGATAATATTGTACTCAAACGTCTTCAGACTAACCCACTGAAAACGTGCATCGAAGAAGTACTTTCCGCTCTCAGTAGACAAGAATGGATAGAGGCCTCTGAATCGATAACGGGAGTTCAGACCGAAATCTTCTTTATCACGGGTTTCACCCCAGAACCCATCTCTTTCTTCGTAACGCTGCACTCTCCATCTGCGTAAATCCCACTTGGTCTTATGCTCCAGGGCAAGTTCTTTTCTTCGCTCTTTACGAACGATATTGCGTCCTTCGATATTCGGGGTAATCATTCCAGTAAGTAAGGTCGCTCCTGCTCTCTCACGGATATCATTGATACTGGAAGTAGCTACCTGAAGCATATCTGAGCCATCAGGGGAAGCTTGCCCGGCCAACGCCAATTCCACTGCGGCTTCAGCGGCATTAAGCAATACGTCCGCATACCTCATCAATATAAAATGCTGGGAAGATTCTACCTTCACCTGCTTCAAAAGAGAGGATCTGGATCTAACCATTCACGGCCATATAATCCTGTAAGTGTACTTTCACCATTATTATAGAATGGCCCATTTGCTCCAGCCGCGGTAATCTGCTCCCCTTGAAAAGAAACCAACTCCTCACTCCCCCCTTCTCTGGCGCTCAAGAAAAGATTCTTTGGGCTTTGAGTGTAAGCAGGAAGTTGTTGGGATCGTGGTCTCTGCTGTAGCATAACTGTAATCGTTGAATAGAGGATTGATTGGCTCCGAACCCGTATATACTCCAGCCCTGATTTCTATTTCCTGATTTTTAAACATATCTTCAGGAAAAATGACATAGGCGCGTAGTCGCGGCTCAGCATCTTCAAAGAAATCCATAGGTGAATCATACATCAGGTAATTCCCTTCTGTATTGCTTGAACCTGTTGTTACCTTAATGGTACCATCCGGATATCGATCAAAACCCTCGAACGATTCCAGAAAATCAAGTGTAGGACAAGTACCTGAAGCCAATGGCGCTTTGAAAATAAATGGAGCGCTGTATGCATCATAACCGTGGGTAGCCACCGGAAAATCATATTGCTTAACATAAATATTCTCAGGACTGGTCTCATCACTGAACATGTCAACCATATTCTGGTATTGCGCCTGTGGATCGTTAGCTGCCCATTTTCTTGTATAGAGCGAATATTGCCCACTGGCAATCACCTCATTGGCAGCCAAGTAAGCTTCTTTGAAATACCTAACCGAAGCTTCCTGAGCAGTAGATTCAGAAAATCCAATAACACGTACACCGGTTTTTAGCCCTGTTCCAGTTAATCTTCCCGGCACAGTTTCATTGTACTTTGCAACACTACCTGCATAGAGCATCGCCTCTGATTTAAAGGAAAGTGCAACGTTCTTATTAGAATAGCCAGGGCTTAGGACTTACTGGTTGAAGTAGCTCAATCGCTTGGTTGTAGTCTGCCAATACCTGATCCAGGCTGCCTCTTCTTCTGTAGAACGAGGAATTTCTAGTTCCGCTTCCTCTGAGGGATATCGTAGTACGCTGGTCACCAGTGGAACTCCACCAAAGCGTCTAGCCATCGCTGAAAAAACAAACGCCCTAACAAAATATGCCTCGCCCAAGTAATGATTGTAAGTAACTTCAGGAAATGCGTCTTTATATTCCGGCAACTTTTCCAGCAGATAATTTGCCTCCCGGATTAGTCTAAAAGCCATTCCCCAATATGGAGTCCGCTCTCCTGTAAATGCAGAACTGATCCCATTCTCGATTCACTGCTTCTCCAGTCCCTTCAATTCCAAGTGAACCTAACCAGGAGTTGTATTCTACTCCCCACTGCGCCATGTATTTAAAATCTTCAAATGGCATCTTGCTGTACATGCCAGCGATATATACATCCATGCCAGATTCGCTGGTCATTAGCGTCTCGTCACCAATCACATTTGGAGGAGGCACATCCAGATCCGTACAGCTGGTAATGTACACCAGGCTGCATAGCAATAGTATGATTCTTAGTTTCATGTGTTTTTTATTTATGTTTCAAAGTCTCTAGTTGCTTTTATCAAAAAGATGCTGTCATCCTACTGTGTAAGTTTTGGTAAGAGGATACAATCTTCCTAGTTCATCTCCTGGATGCTCAGGATCCACAAACTTAACCCCAGTAAAAGTCAGGAGGTTATAAGAATTAGCAAAGAAACGTATGTTAGTAGATGGGTTCTTAAAGGATTTCAAAGTATAACCTAGCTCAATACTTTTAAGACGTAAGTAATTAGTGCTTACTCTGTTGAAGTCAGAATTTCCAAAAGGATAATTACCGGTGTAGCCATAGTATCCACCTATCCATTCTGTCTCAGGATCATAAGGATCTGCCATTGGATCTACAGGATGCCAACGGTCTTGATACTGTTCCAAAGCTCCACCACCATTACTACCCCATATTGAGTATAGTGGCTCTTGATACCTAATGGATCCCAGCTGATCCCTGAAACAATACACTGATATCAAAATTCCGATAGTTTGCGTCCATAGCTAAGCTGAAGTTCAGCCAAGGAGTTTGATCATAGGCAAATGGATGTTCGTCCAGACCATTGATTTCACCATCACCGTTCGAATCTGGGATTTATAGTCTCCCGTAAATATCTTGTCTTTGTAGATATCGTAAGACCAAATATCCTCCCAGTTGGTATATCGCCCGGCGGATTCATATCCAAATTGCACCCCCTGATAGCGATCAGTAAGGTTATCATTTCTCCATTGGTCATAAGAATTGCCATATGGGCCTTTCTCAGCCGCGATCAAATGCTGTCTTCGGGTGATGGTCGCTATACCTTTTAAACCATAGGACACCTGTCCGATCGTGTTTCTGTGGGGGAGTTCCAGATCCATCCCGAACTGACGATCACTGTTTGTATTTTCCCTAGGTGCTCCCGTGCCTGACGACAGAAGGGAACATCTCCAGAACGAGTGGAAAAAAGACCTTCTCGTCTACTGATCAAAATAATCAAGAAGAAAAGCCAAATTTTCCTCTCCATGCTTCAAAGTCCACACCTATATCAAAAGTTTTCGCAGTCCACCAGGTGATATTTTCATTGGGCACTACCACGGAAGCTCCATATACAAACTCCCCATTGAGTATATATCCCGGTGCATATTGATTGTAATAACCCTGCTGGGCATTACCGCTGGTAGCCGGATAGATGTAACCTGGGTACCAGTCATACGCCAATGAGCCATCATCTGCAGTCATCCCATAACTTGCCCTGAATTTGAGCTGATCAACAAAATTGAAGGCAGAAATAGAATTAAAAAATGACTCTTCAGATAGACGCCAACCTACTGAAGCTGAAGGAAACCATCCCCATCTATTGGTTTTAACGAATTTCGATGAGCCATCATACCTAAATTGTACCTCTGCGATATACCGATCCGCAAAGGCGTAATTCACTCTGCCAAACATAGCAGAATTGGCTATTTCGTATAAATCACCGGAACCACCCTGCATTCCACCCTGTTGATTTTCATTCATGCCCCCTGCGAGGTATTCCATCGCAAATGCCAAATCGCGCTGTGCGTAAAAATTATCCCCCTTCCGGTTTTGGGTTTCAAATCCCAGAAGTCCGGACACATCATGATTGGTACCGAAGGTTCTTTTATAATTAAGTAGAAACTGTGCTAAAAACTGTTGCTTACTATAAAGTTCACGTCTAATCTGATTTGGAGAACTGTTATTATAGAGTTTTGACAAATACGTATCCGTCACAGGATCATACATGTATTGATAATATTCCCTACGATAGATATCGTTATCGTCACCCCTGTAATCGTAGCTGACCAAGCCCTTAGCAGACAACCCTTCCAATACAGGGGTAAGTGTACCTAGATCATAGTCCAAAGAAGCTGAGGACTGAAAGTATTTTTGCTTGTACTTTCTATAGCCAGAAACGTCAGAGCTCATCATTGCTACTGTGTTTTGCTCCAGATCCAACCCTTCGTAATTCAACATGGTGTTTTCAGGATCAGCATAAGCGGGAAAAAGAACACCTTGTCTCCAATAATTACGGATAATTTCCACCGCACTTGAATAAGGAGAATTTCTCTGATCTGCCACTCCACTCAGGTTCAGGTTAAACTTTAACCCTTTTGCAATCTCCGTGGTGATGTTTGACCTAAGGTTGACTTTACTATAGTTCATATCACCGGATTTAAAAAACCCTTCCTGATACATATAACCACCGGCTATGTAGTATTGTGTTTTTTCGGTCCCACCTGTAATACTGATGTCATGTTGGCTTTGAGGCGCATATTCATTGATCAATAATGAATTCCAATCCGTGGTACGACGACGGCCTGTCTGAAATGCTTCAAAATCATCTGCCTGATAGATCAGATTCCCGCCATTTATATTGTTCATAGCCATCTCATTGTATAGCGTCATGGTCTGGTAAGGATCTGAAAGCTCGGGAAATCCTGATGGACTCTGCAAGGTGTATGAACCATTGTAGGTAACAGTGGCCTTGCCGTTTTGACTTCCCTTTTTCGTGGTAATAAGCACAACGCCATTTGCTGCCCTTGCTCCATAAATAGCAGCAGAAGCATCTTTCAGTACAGATAATTCGTCAATATCAGATGGATTGAGACGCTGGAAATCAGCCATGGTGCGCTGGATACCATCAATTACAACCAAGGGGTGATCCTAATCCCCTGAATGTCAAGACTGGCATTGAAAGTACCAGGCTCAGCACTTTTCTGCCATACCCTAACTCCGGCAACTCTACCGGTTAGCATATTTTGAGGATTTTCATTTTTGGTTCGCAGCATTTCTTCCCCTTTGATATTAGCTACTGAACCAGTCAAAGTGACTTTTTCCTGCATGCCATATCCTACAACAACGACCTCTCCTAATTGCTGGGTGTCAGGTACCATGGACAGTTCAATTACGGATTGTGCACCCACTTCAATTTCCTGTGTCATATACCCTATAAATGAAAATGTAAGAATTGCATTTTCATCAGGAACCGTGAGGGTAAATTTCCCATCAATATCAGTAGTCGTCCCAACTAAAGTCCCCTTAACAAGTACATTCACGCCTGGCATAGGGGTGCCGTCTTCGGAGAATGTCACCGTACCTGTTACGGTTCTATCTTTGTCCTGCTCACCAAGATTCTCCATGGAATACTTGTTTTCTTTAAGATCTGAAGCAAGAACAGGGGTAAAAACAAAGCATTGTAACCCCACTCCCATCAGAGTGGTGTTGATCAATACTCTGCAAAAACGCTTATATATCTTTTGCATATGTTTTAGGTTATTTTGGTTTATCATCGCCTCCTAGAGGCAGTAGTAGCAATTAACAATCCCGACTTTCCCAGGTTTTAGGAAAGTCGGAAACCGAAGTCATTTCCCTAGCTCATACCGTGATAAAACGGCATATTCTGCTGCAAACGCGAAGTTGAACATCCCCTCAGTCCTGTTATTATTGGGCGTTAAACTCCAGCCAACCAATAAATTGGTAGGTAGAAATCCTTCGTAAAGGAAGTTTTCATATCCGTAGTCAAGGTTTTTCTGAAAAGTAGTAATGTAATCAGCAGCAGCACCGTAGGCCGGCTCTACATCAACATATCCGCGCATCAACACTCCATTGAACCAGTTGTTAAAACCGCTTATATCGTAGGAATACAAATCAGGTTTATTCTGTTCCAATTTTGCAAAATGATTAAAGCTGTCATCAGACAATTTCTGTGCATCCTGAAGATAAGCGCCATCTCCTGTCATTCTATACAAATCTGCTGCTCCGGACAACATAGTGCCAGTGTTATAAGAAATGGCAGGTCCTACCCGATCCTGACAGTTGATTCCTTTGCGGTAAACTGTCCCGTCTATGCTTTCTGTTTGAGGATTTCCCGGAGAACATCCTCCTCTCATATCATCATAAACCCCATCTGAGCGCAGCAAATTATTCTGCTGCCAATCGTACACTTTCTTGGCAAAATCCGCATAATAATCGCTTTTCTTCACTGACATGCTTTCTCGGGTCTTTAGGTCGTCAGCATTTATATATCGGTAAGTGATCTCGTCACTTTTATCCTTGTAAATTTCGTGCAACCAAACCAACGGGCTTACCATAGGGCCGTTGCTACAAGCATGCTTGGTGACGTATCCAGGCCCCAAGGAATACCCCCACGCTCAGTTCCGTCCGGATTTCTCGTACTGTCCCATCCGTCCAACACATAGGCAGTCAAATATTCAGCTTTCTCCAGGTAGGAATTTTCTCCTATGATCTTATATGATTCAAGCAATTCACGGACAAGCCACATCTGGTCGTCATACACATTCTCTATACCTTCTACTTTAGCTGTTCCCTTGGCGTTACCACGATTCACTCCATACACTGACCATTCTTTAGTCTGGGTATAAGACACCAACTCAAATGTGCCCTGATAGTAGTCCACATTGTCATACAATTGACTCAGAAGTTCTTTATACCGGGAAAAGTTATCGTCGTAAAGTTTGGGATTCCCCTTCTCCTTTTGCTCCTGAAGTCCATGGAGAATTGCATTCACTGCTTCAATGGCAGAGGAGTACATCCATACACTACCGATCTCATCGGACCTTACTCCTGTATAGGGATTGTAATCACCTGGCCATGGCCATTCCTGAACCGGAAAAATGGGCTGAAACTGCTTTATCGGTAAGCTCCATTGCCCTAGTAAGATTTTGTTCTGAAAGGCTCACCTCCACAGGAGGGACCGTTGGGTCGGTGTCAGTTGAGTTTTCGGTGCAGGCTGTAAACAGCAGTACACAAAAACTCCAGATTGTGATCATCATTCGATATTGTATCATGTTTAGGTTAATTGTATTAGTTCAAATCAATTCTGTGGATTACCAATTTATTCTCACCCGAATTGGCTTCAGCGTTGTATACTCCAAGAGATAGGGTTACATCTTTACCGTTGAACTGAGCAAGGTCATACACAAAAGATGCGTATCCCTCCGGATTACCTGCACCTCCATCACCATGCTTGAATTTCCAGCAACCATCCTCTGCCGCGCTTGCTTCATCAGCTGTGTTGGATTGGGGATCCAAATGAGTGACAGTGCCGTCATCCTCTATAGCTGTGAGTTTGAAATAGGTGAAATTGTCGCTGAAATTGCGGGTATTCAAGGTCAATTGGTTGCTTCCAGCGCTGATTGAAAATTTAGAGTACAGGTAAGCCTCCGGCACCTTTGTATTTACATCGGGAGTATTTCTGGTTTTTATCAGATACCCTTCAGACGGAAAGACTTCAGGATCCTTTTTCAGCGGCACAAAGAACCATTCTGCTGCAACATGGTCAACTGCTCTCCATGCACGGTAAGCATCCACGTAGTTGTCACGATTGCCACTGACAGGACTAATTCCCGTGAAGGATTTTTTGGTATGAGGCATGGTTGAGCGAACGGTTTCCTGAGTGAGTTTCCAACCTTCTACTACTTCAGTTCCAGGTAGCCAATCCCAGTTTTCCACTTTTCGATCTGCAAATCGCATGGCCCGAAGTACCAACTGCTTCCAATAATCACCTGTGGATTGTCTGTAGATACCCACTGCAACAATTACCTCTTTGCCTACATACTCACTTAAATCAAATTCTATGTCTCCATAGCTTCCAGAAGCATAGGTTCTATTCTCACCTATTTTCACCGCAGTAGGCTGGGATGCTGACAAATCCACTACCTGAACTCCGAAGTATGCAGGGTTTGCGGCGTCAGCATTATGGGTACTGATTCTTAAGGATAAGATTTTATTGTCTTCTGTTATCAGCTTACTACCATAGACATAGGAGTCAAAAACATTCAAATCTGCAGGGTTGCTGCGCTCATCCTCACTGTTTCGTATTTGAAGTGTAGTCCCTTCATTTTGCTCCTGCCAAGCGCCACGGAAGTCAAGCACTGACATATAATTACATGCCCAGTCCCATCGAGGATAGGCATCTGCATTTCTTCCTCCACGATATTCATTATAATACCATTTCTCTGCTGTCAAAAGATCTGCATATGTCAATCCCCGTAGGATTTCACTGCTACCCATTATCACATCAAGATGGGCTATACCTTCAACAAAGTCTGCTTCAGTTACCGTTTTAACAACTGTTTCATAGTTAGCTTTGGTGAACGTGACTGTGTACTCATCAACGATCAGATTCTCAAGCGTAAAACCACCTTCGCTTCCGCTGGTTTGCGTACCTGCAACCCCAACGCTGACCGTCACACCTTCGAGTGGGGCGTCGCCATTTTTCCCATCTTTGATTGTCCCTGATATCTTTGCTGAGGCAAAAACCAATGACACATCCGCGGTTGCGATTCTTTCACTGTTGTACTTATCAGGGTTCACAGTAAGGCTGACTGCTAGCCACCCTTCTTTGGAAAATTTCACCGCTCGTGTTTTCAGCGTGACATTTTCAAAAATATATTTTCCATCACTTCCAGTGGTGACAGAAACTTCTTCTTCGCTAATTGCTGCAAGCACTACACTTACATCTGCAATTGGCTGTCCTTCGCTATCTGTAACAGTACCTGTGATCGAGCCTCTCGGTTCAGCAATGGGCTCGTCCTCAGTGACACAAGAAATTGTGAATACGAAAAACGTACACAACAAGGCGAAGTAACTTATCGCTCGTAAATTTTTACTCATCGTTTAGGAAATTTTGGGTTAAATTGAATCACCAATCGATCAAAAATGCGTTTCACTTCAGCGATTGATACGGATGAAAATAGAGGCGATCCGGTTAATTAATTGGTTAAATCAGGGTTAATACAAGTGGAAATTTTACTAATCCTGTAATCAAAAGATGAAAAATTCGTTTGGATGACTACAAACACTTATGAAAAGAAGCGAATACGAACATTGGTTAACAACAGACTCACACTCTGTGGGATTGCTATTTTCAAACCCTATACATTCCACCTATAAACAAGTCATCCTCAAATTAAATTGCTAATTAAAAAGTCACCTAGATCAGGGAAAAATGATTAAAAATAGCAATGCAATTGAACTTAGTTTCAATCAGGCAATCTATAAATTCATATAAAATACAAGAGGCAAAATCTTCACCTAAGGAGCATTCATATTCATACCATTGAATTTCAAATCGACGTAGATAAAAAAAATGCCTTCCAATTATTTCGGAAGGCATTCTCAAGTTAAAACCCAATCTATTTAATGATATTTCCATCCTCATCCCACTCCGCAATTGTACCCCGATCTTCAGGTTTTAGATATATGGGGAGGTATTTCTCCTGAAGCTCAAATCCATATTTTTCCATCACATGCTGTGGTACTCCATCCCAGACATTAGGCTGATTGCCTACATATCCTATGTATTTCCATCCTGCCTGAGTTGAAAAATATCCTGAGCAAACCAGATTTCTAAGCATATTAAACCACTTTACAGCACCTTCATACTCAGGGGTAGCTTTATCTGGCCAAGCAACTAGTTCTACTATTTCAATAATCTGATCGTTGGATAACTCATTAAATGATTTCCCGAATTTTTCATTTGCTTCAAAATCCAACCACATTAATCCACCTCTCATAGGTGTTTGATTTACTGGCTGGTCATTCATCATAAAGTCAATAAAATCTGGCACTTCAAGTTCTGTGGCAGATGGAGATTCATTATCTGAAGGGCATATAATATCCGCAAGGACATTTATTTTCTTTCTTTCATCCTCTGTAAAAAACTTTTCGGAAAGAAACTCTGCATCTCTACGTTTTTCCTCTTCTGTTCTAAAACCGGGAGTGCCTCCGCCTATTATTGGTTCATGGACAAGTTTTGTTTGTTCAGATTCGCAACCAGTCATGATCAAACCTGCACCCAGAGAGCCGGTAAAGAGCAGTTTAAGATTTTCTCTTCTGTTCATGGCCTATATGTTTTTTTGTTTTAACTGATCCACAATAAATTCTGAAGTTCTCCACGAAAGCGCCAGAATGGTCAGGTCAGGAGGTTTGTCCGCCTGAGACACGAATGACCCCAGCATCTACTACAAAAAGGTTTTTACAGTCATGAGCCTGACAATTGGAATTTACTACTGATCCTTTAGGACTATTTCCCATCCGCGTAGTACCGACTTCATGAATGATTCTTCCTGGTGCATGTAGCCCATAGTTTGATTCAGGTCCTGGTTTGGAACCTAAAAGAAGCGCTCCCGCATTTGTAAGAATTTCCTCGAAAGTATCGTGCATGTGCTTGGCTTGCTTCAGTTCCTGATCAGTCCAGTTGTAATTGAAGCGCAAGACCGGAATACCATATTTATCCACCGTTCCGTTAGGATCAATTTCACAGTAATTCTCATATCTAGGCACACTTTCTCCCCTACCAGACATTCCCAAGGTAGATCCATAGATCCTGCGAATATCCTTTTTCAGTCCTTCACCATATCCACCATTTGAGCTTGGATTACCGAATTCGTCCTTCAGGTATTTTCTCATGGTGTCCATACCACCACCAGCGCCGTATGATGGCTGCCCCATACCACCCCAGTATTCAATGTGATAGCCTCGGGCAAAATCCAGTTTTTTATTATCCAGCCACCATGGAGTATACATATGCATTCCTCCCACTCCGTCTTCGTCGTATCGTTCCCTTTCAAAAAGATCCGGCAGAATACCCATTCGATCTGCTCCTGTTGAATCATGAAGGTATCTTCCTAACGCTCCAGAGTCTCCACCCATGCCGTTTGGGTGAGTTTCGGACTTCGAATTCATCATGATTCGAGCAGACTCACAAGCAGATGCTCCCAGTACTACTACATTAGATTTGAGCTTGTACTCCTTCATATCGATTTTACTCACAAAGGATACTCCAGTTGCCCTGCCAGTATCGTCTGTAGTAACTTTTCGCACCATGGAATAAGTAAATAGGTCCACTTTACCTTTCTTCATGGCAGGACTGTACCAAAACAGGTACCTGCCGAGAAAATCTGCATAGACCTGACAAGCTCTGTTACATTGTGCACAGAAGAAACAAGTACCTCTCTCCTTATTGATCGGGCGGGTAAGCATGGAAAGCCTTCCAGGGATCATCGGCATCCCTGCTTTGTCTGCCCCCTTTTTCAGGAACATTTCGTGCAATCGTGGCTTAGGAGGTGGAAGAAAAAACCCATCCGCTTCGTTGTAAATTCCTTCTTTGGAACCAAATACTCCAATAAGCTTATCGACTTTATCATAGTATGGTTTCAGATCATCATAGCCTATCGGCCAATCATCCCCTAATCCATCTATACTTGCTCTCTTAAAGTCATTTGGTCCAAATCGAAGAGAGATTCTACCCCAGTGATTGGTACGACCCCCAACCATTCTTGTAGCGAAACCAATCAAATTTGGTCCCATCTTTATGCGTGTATGGTTCACCTTCTATATCCCAACCCCCAATTGCCTGATCGAAATCACCGAATGGCCTGTATTCGGGTACCAGCTCCTCTTCGCGGCGATTCCCGATGGTGGCTCTTAACCGAGTACGGTCTTCTTCTTTTGCCGGATCGAAGTCACCTCCAGCTCTCCACTACCGCCACAGAAAGGCCAGACTCCGATAGAATTCTTAGAGGCCATACCTCCACCGAGCCTCCCCTGACCCTACTATGATGACATCATATGAATCAGGAGACTCTCTTAATCTGATAACTCATTAACTATTATTTAGGGTTTAAAAACTTCATTTCAGATCATCGGCATCTTCCCTCTATCCACAGCTATTGATCTGTTTGGGAAAATAGTGTCCGTAAGGTTAATCCTAAGGTTAATTTGCGGTTAAAACCTGATAAAAATCCTCTAATCCTGAGTTTAAACCTCACTGAATACGATTAATGCCATGGATGACAACTCAGAACTAAATATGCTGATGTAGAAATACCACCTAGATTAAACTGCATTAGCTTAATAACAGAAATTTCACTTTATCGTCAGTTTTTTAAACTGCCGGGTCAAATTCGTCAGCGACTCCTCCACTCCCATTCTTTCCAAAGAGGAAGCACCAACAAATCCGTGGACATCTGCTTTTTCCAAAACTTCACGAACGTCTTCTGGTGTGTTGATCGGGCCGCCGTGTGCCAAAAAGAATAAATCAGGATTAACCGCTTTGGCTGCCGCTACGATTTCATTTGCTCCTCGCAACAGCCTCATCCATGCTACAGCTCGCACCCGTTACACCAATGGAGCCTCCCACAGTTGTTCCCACATGAGAGATAATTGCATCGGCGCCAGCTTCGGCCATCTGTCTTGCGTCCTCGGGTGAAGCCACATATACGATAGAAAACAGATCCATTTTATTGGCTATTCTTACCATTTCCACTTCTTTGTCGAAGCCCATTCCGGTTTCTTCCAAAACCTGACGGAAATGCCCGTCCACAATGGAATGAGTCGGAAAATTATTGATGCCTGAGAAACCCATTTCTTTCACTTTCAGCAGATGATGCCACATGCGTCTTCTCGGATCAGAACCATGAACACCACAGATCACAGGAATCTCTTCCACCACCGGCAAAACTTCAAATTCGCCGATTTCCATAGCTACTGCATTGGCATCGCCATAGGCCATTAATCCGGCAGTTGACCCGTGTCCTGACATTCGGAATCTACCGGAATTGTAGATAATCAGTAGATCAGCCCCACCTTTTTCTATGAATTTGGCGGAAATACCCGGTACCTGCTCCCGCAGCGATAATGGCTTTTTTCTGAGCTAAAGTTTCTTTAAGTCTTTCTCTTACTTCCTGTCTGGTATAGGGATTTCCCTTTCCTGTCCATGGATTTGGCATATTTTCTATTTTTATGGTTTGTATTTTTTAATACCCGCGGAGCACACAGAGTTTTCCCCAGAGGACGTAATTTGCGAGTATTTTTGGCTGAACTTCAGCCCCGGTTTGTATGGATATAGACCGAGATGTCAGAGGTTGTCCTGCTTCTTTCAGTAGCAGAATATGTTTTCTTGACTTTTATTCTCTTAATATCCGATCTCTCTTCTCTAATATTTCATCATCTCCATCAACGTTTCCACCGCTTTTTCAGCAAATTCTTTTTCATTGATATGAAAGGGCAAGTTCTATAAAAGCGATATCCGAATTCAAATTCTTTTCGATTGTATCTGAAAGTATCCGGTTTACGGCTGGATTATAGAACACATTTCCCTCCGCATCTATTTGGGGAAAGGCCTCTCTCCGGAAAAAGAACAGCTGATGGGCCTGTGGCATGATTTAGCTTTTTGGCTAGGATCTCACCGAGTATTTGATTTTCCTCGGCGTTAGTTCGCATCAGGGTTACTGTTGGTACCCAGCGTACACAATTGACGATTTTTGTATTTATCCGGGACAGATTCCATGGTACCAAAGTTGACCATATCCATGCATCCCGGTACCACTACTTGCGGAATCCCCAATTTCCCAGCAGCTTCCAACCTTTGTCCACCTGCACTGCAGACCCCCGTACAAAGATCATCTGCCAATTCTGTGGTGGTTATATCCAACACACCTGCAAAGCACCCTTCGAGCACTAGGCTTTCCATTGCTTTTCCTCCCAAACCATTAGCGTGAAAAGTCATCACTTCATAGCCTTTTGCCTCCAACAATTCAGTGCAAAAATCTACGCAAACGCTAGTGTTTCCCAAACATACTGATTGCTATGCGCTTAGAAGTAGTAGATTTATCGAAAACCTCCACTCCACACATGGCTACAATTGCGGCAGCTGCTTGCTGGGATAATTCGTTTGATGACACTATTCAATGCCGCTACATCTACCACGGATGGCATCATCACAATGTCCTTCGCCCCAATCTGCTCAGAAAGATCCTTGCTGGCCAAAGTAGAAATACAGATTTTCGGTAAACCCAAGGGTAGGTTTTGCATGGACTTCAGCGTAACATAAGTTCCGCTCCCCTCCGCCCATGCCGATTACTGCATCAAATTTTTTCTGCTTATAAAGATCCGCCAATATTTCTGCTGATCCCCGACCCATGATTTCCATGGCATAGCCACGGTCATTTTTACTTCGGATATCTTCTAGATTTCCTCCCCCGATTTCAGAGACTGTAGTTCCCTCCACATCTATAGGAAATAGCGTGGTCGAACCCATAACACCAACATTAACCGTAACCACTTCTGCTCCTTGTGCCAATAGACAGTCTCGTAGAAAAGAGAAGATTTGCCCTTTCGTGTCGAAGCAGCCGAGCATCAGGATTCTAGGTTTTTGGGTCATGCTTTGTGGTTGTATTTATATTGTCTTTTGCCATGGTTTGTGTCCTCGCAAACCATAAATGGTGCTAGCCTGTGAGACATAAACCACGGCGTTAGATTTCTCAGTCAGCCTTCCTTCGAAATGACCGTTACACAAAATCAATCTAATTCTAGAAATTTAAAGCTCCCTTTCTTCACTTCCAAAAGATCCGCATCGTTTCCATCCTCCTTAAATTCCAATTCAATCAAAGCCGTTTTTCTGGGAGATACCTTCCCATCCGAATTATGAGTATGCAGCACATATCGAAGTTTACCCTTTGAATCGAAGAAAAAATCTCCATGCCCGGAACCGTTGATTCCTGCATCAGCTTTGTCGAAAATAGGGTTGGTAGGACTTTTTCTCCAAGGTCCCATCGGACTTTCACTTACCGCATAGCCGACAGCGTAGTCTGGGTTCCTGAAATCATTAGCGGAGTAAATAAAGTAATATAATCCCTCGTGCTTAATAATCGCTGGACCTTCAGATACTGTCCAATCCACATTTTGAGTATTTTCCCAAGGTTCTTCCGCATGGAAGCAGTAGGTCAAGGTTTCTTCTTTAATACCTGAAAAATCATCCTTTAATTCAGCCACAAACAGTCGATTTCCTTCAGTCAAACGCACGTGGTACATGTACTTTTTCCCGTCATCATCAATGAAAATGTAAGGGTCAATCTGCTTCACAGGCGCTTCCAGATCTTTCTTTTCTGCTTGGGTAAATGGCCCTAACGGACTATCTGAAGTCGCAATTGCAATGTGTTCATTGGCGGTGTAAGCCATGTAAAATTTCCCTTCGTACTCGAAAACCTGAGGTGCCCAAAAACCAATATCTCCATAGGATTCGCCTTTTTTAAGCGCATATCCATCATTTTTATCAGACCTCTTCCAGGATTTTAGGTTTTTGGAAACATAAACTTCGAAACCCAAATTCTTGTCATTTCCACTGGTACCATAGAGATAGTAGGTGCCATCATGATAGAAAATAGTTGGGTCTGACAAGAAGAATAGGGCTTTTCTCAGGATATGAAAAAAAGCTCAGGCTAAACCAAAATGCTATAAAGAGGATTTGGGTAACGTTCATGGTTTGATGGATTATTGGGTTTTTAAAAGCTGTTACACATCAGTCTTTGTCTCACAGACAGAAATTGGTTGAGTGGTCTGTGAGAACACAGAACACGGAGGTATAGTCAGGCTTAGCGAAGTCGAAGCCTCTTTTATTCAAACTGTACTCTTATAAAAAGCTAGTCCTTCCCTAGCCAAAGCATCTGGACTTTCAGCTAAAGGTCTCCAAATACAAGTAGCTTTTGCCATTTCCTTGGATACAGCTCCGAAGGTTTCAATCACTATCGCACCCTCGTAGCCTATTTCCTCCAAAGCTTCTTTGATCTCATCCCAAGCAAGATTCCCTGTTCCTGGAGTTCCGCGGTCACTTTCATTCGCCTGCACATGGCAAAGCAAGTCCTTGCCAACCTTACGGATGGATGCTGCAATATTTTTCTCTTCAATATTATTGTGGAAGGTATCCAACTGGATTTTCAACCAAGGAGAGTCCACAGCTTTTACAATCTCCAATGCCTGATCTACGGTATTGACCATGTCACTTTCAAAGCGATTAAGAGGTTCCAACCCTAGCGTTATTCCACATTCCTCCGCAGTTTGACAGGCTTTTTTCAAGTTATCCACACACCAATCGAATTCCTGCTTTTTCTGATCAGCAGAAATAGAGCGAAGCTTTCCCACTGCAGAATAAAGCGGACCGCCGAATAATGGGCTACCCATTTTCGCAGCGATCTTGATGGAATCCTGAATGTATTTCAGACCATTTGAACGAATGTCAGGATCCTCACTGGAAATATCCCGGTCTGCTCCGAATGCTCCGCTGATACTTACTTGCAATCCAAGTTCGTCCGTGAGTTTTTTCAGTGCATCCCAATCCACCAACTCTTTGTCTTCCACAGGTACCTCGATGATATCGAAGCCCATCTCCTTCACTTTATGCACAAGATCAAAAGAATGGGTATCGAAAGGCGATACCCATAAAAATGTACTTACTCCAAACTGCATCTTAGTCGAAGGTCGGAACTTGAATTCTTTCCCCACCCTTCATGGCAGACTCGTGTGCGCAAATTCCCGCACAGGTATAATTTGCGGCAGTAGTCGCGTCTACAGCAGAATCTCTTCCTTCTACTATGGCAGCGATAAATTCCTGCACCAAGTGTGGATGTGATCCACCATGTCCAGCTCCCTGAAGGAATGACACGTGATTAGGATCGTCGATAGTCTGTCTCTTGGTAAAGTGCTTGATTGGCTCGATCAGCAACTCATCTGTGTCAGGCACATCTATTCTTCGGGCATTTTCGCCTCCATCAAAAATCACATGGCTTTCATCCTCCAGCTGCTCCCATTCGAAGGACATCTTGGTGCCATAGACGTCGTATGACTCACGATATTGTCGAACTACATCAAAAAGAGAACGAGTCGCTTCTGCAATTACGTCTGAGTTTTTAAGCGTGAAAGTTTGCCGTTTCCATTGCAAATGGAGAGCCATCGCGGCTTGCCAAATCTTCGCTTAATCTTCCTGAACCGTGACAAACTACAGTCTCAGCTTTTGTATTGTTGATTCTCAAAAGCGGAGAAATCGCATGCGTTTTTCGTTCAACATCGGCGGGAAACCTTTCCAATATTCATCCCAGCAGGCATGCTCATATCCTGAATATGCGAACCTCTTACCATTTGTATCTTGCCCAGCTGGCCTGTTTCTGCCAAGTTCAAGCCATATAAAAACTCACGGGTATATAGTGCAGTCTCCATCATCATATAGACTTTGCCAGACTTTTTCTTCGCATCCACAATAGCTGCACAATCTTCCTTAGTCATCGCCATTGGGATGGTACAAGCTGTGTGCTTATTGGCATTCAGAGATGCCAAAGTCATTCTTGCATGATCTGGAACTGGTGTCACAATATGAATCGCATCCACATCGTCACGCTTTGGCACATCTTCGAAATTAGTAAAGCAAAGGTTTCTGTCCAGATTAAACTTGGTCGCCAATTCATCAATTGTTTTTGGATTTCTAGTACAGATACCCACCGCCTTGATATTTGGATGTGCTTGATAGATTGGAATAAACTCCTTGCCGAAACCCAGTCCGACTATAACTACAGTGATTTGTTTTTGACTCATTAGTGTATGCTTTAGGTTTTTGATTAACTGTTGAAAAAGACAGGTTTGATCAGATTCAGAGTAATTACGCTACTCGTTTAAGATAATTCCGGTCTGTGCAGACACAGACCGGGGGAAGTAGGTTTATAACTTATTTCGCAGCCCATTTTACTGCATTTCGAATTAGTGTCTGATAGGCTTCCAGCTCATGCGAAGCTGCATCATGGCCTAAGGCGATGCCGACGATTTTTGCCTTTGGATTTTTTACAATGAAAATAGAAGGAAATGGATCTGTATCCGCATTGCTTGCATTTGCCAGGATTTTCGATTCCAGGACCTCGCTGCATCTACTTTGAAATAGTATAGCTCATCATCCAAAGAGAAGTGTGCTGGGAAGGCCTTTTGGTTACAGGATGCTGTTCAGTCAAATCCACATTGAAATTCCCATAGGCATTATGGCCCCTTGAGCCGCCACTAACCATGGTCTTGTTGTATTCCGGCCAATCATTCCAATTATACCAAAGTGCCGGATGCGCTAGGACAAGACCTTTTCCGGCATCTGCAAAAGCAAAAATTGCTTTGCGGGTAGCCTCGTCTGCTATAGGCTGATTATTTGCTAGAAAGAGTACGTCAGTCTCATCTAAGTATTGCAAAATGGTAGTCGGGTCATCAGTATAAGTTACTTCTGCCAAGCCATCTCTTTCCAAAGTGGCGACGTCGGCACCTTTGTACCATTTGTCAAAATCGTGAGAAGATCCGCCACCAACCATCAATACTTTGATTGGCTTTTTAGCAGGGTTTTCCTTTGCCAGCAGGCTTGTTCCAATTCCGAAAACCAATAGTAGGCTTAGAAAAGGAATGATTATTTTTTTAAGGTTCATATTTTTGGGTTGTGTTTAGAATTTTTATTAGGTCACTTATGAATTTCCACAATGTTGACAGAAGCATTAATTTACTTCTTCACCAAGACCGAAGCACTTCTTCCGACTTCAAACATTTATCATCCCTCCACGACCATGATACCATTCATCATTCTCCAATGCCCAGGAAATGTGCAGGCAAAGGGATAATTACCGGGCTTAGTCGGAGCAGTGAAAGTCAAGGTATAGAGTTCTTGAGGTCCGATCATTTTTGTGGCAAAAAGCACTTCCGGAACTTCAGGTATATAGAATTTCTCTGATGCTTTTGGGTCACGAAGCATAGCATCTGCCGCTGCACCTACCTTATCCAAGGTTTCAGGTTTAGCGATAAGTAGATTATGCTGCATACCGTCCAGATTGTCAATCTCCAGGATGATTTTATCTCCGGCTTTTACCTTGAAAGTATCCTGATCGAACTTCATCATCTCCGGTACTATTTCCAGTAAAATAGTCGTCTCACGCAATTCTTCATTTCGCGCGATTCGAACATTACTCTTTGGTTGGTCTGTGTTTTCTGTTGTTGGTTTTGCTTCGCAAAGAGCAATCGCTTCAGAAGATTTTACCTCTTTAGGAGAAAACCAATTCCCCAGTAGCAGCATGGCTGCAACTGGAAACAAGGTCACTTTAATCATGGTATGCTTATTTTAACTCTAATACTACGTTTCTAAGGTTGCCTTCAAAACTGAATTCGTCTTTGTAGGAACCTACATTTCTATCTCCTCCGAAATCACGGCCTGATCTTACACTTGGCGCAAGTTTGCCAGTAAAAGCACCATTTGCCTTGGCAGTGGCGACAGACTTGCCATCAACCAGAATTTCCATTTTTCCATCTTTAGAAATAGTTGCTTCAGTTTCATAGCTTTCTGGCAAAGCAGCATTCGTTACAGCTTCGAAAGATTTCCCGTTTTGCTTCACTACCCAGTGTAATTTACCTTCTTCCAGATAGAAAGAATAGCCATTCTGCGCATCGCCGTGCGCTGTGATCACACCGAAAGGCTCATCATCTCTTCTTTTGGAAATCTGTGTGGAAATAGAAATCGCTTTGCCTTTTACATCCGGAGAATATTGTAGCGTGCTTCTTCTTCCCAAATCGTATTTCTCGTTTGCCACGGAAGTCATCAATCTGTTGGTTAGATCTGATTTATGCGAACCAACAGCATCTGTAAAGAATTTACCCTGCTCAGCTGCTGCCGCGAAAATCGCCTTTTGCAACCAATCGTCTGTGGCATTTGCCTCATCCAAACTCGCCTGATAAAGCATTGCACCAGCTTCTGCACTTCCTGGAACTTCTGCTAGCTTCAAGATTGCATGCATCCTTACATTTAGATCTTTGTCCTGAGTTAGTCCTGCGGATTTGATTGCCTGAGTAGTCGCCTGGGTATTTGGCAAAACAGCGATTGCAGCTTTTCTCACTCCAGCAGCAGGATGTGATAATGCAGTAGTGGCTACTTTGATTGCCTCAGCATTAGTTGATTCAAAAGCACCTAGGCCATGAAGTGCCCATAGCGCATGAACAGCCGGGCTATTCAGTCCAATCTCATCCACAGATTTATCATTGACGATCTTGTACAAATCACCGAGTACTTTTTGGTTTCCAGACTCCACAAGCAGTCGCTGAGCAGTCATTCTCCAGAACATATTGTCATTTTTCAATGCTGCAATTAGACCTTTTGAATCTTCCTTAGAAAGTTTCATTGGCTTGTCACTGCTGCCGTCTTTATAAACTACACGGTAAATTCTGCCATGGTTGGTATCGCGAAGCTTACTCTGGAAGGCATTTCCCTGACCATGTGGCTGATCCTCGAAAGGCAACACCATTCTTGAAGGAGCCTGACGCTCTACAAATACGTTGTGCTGAATGATGAAATTATACCAATCAGCTATCCAAACAGCTCCATCAGGGCCAACTTCAGCCTGCACGGGGCCGAACCATTCGTCGGAGCTCGCTAGGAAATTCCATCCATCTTTTTCGCTAAAACCTGCTCCATTTGGCTCTATGATCGCATTATGGGTCAATCTGATCGTTGGCTCATTTACAAAAGCGATTCTGTTCCAATATTCCTTAGGGAAATCCCGAGCAGTATATAATCTAAATCCAGCAGCAGAAGTGAATCCGCCTACTACGTCCACTTGCCGTAAATTAGGTGTCATCGCATGCGCATCGTAGTGTCCATCGATTTTATGGATCGGTTGGATTTCAAACTCTGGAGCTGCTTCTCCCTCACCAGCTTTAGTAAATACGCGTTGTAGATATTTTGCTGGGATTGAATAGTATCCAGCATGGGTATTGTTTGCAGTGGACATGAAGACGTTGTTATCTTCAGAAAAGCCTAGTCCCCAAGTATTATTACTGGATCCAGCCAGGTATTCAAAGTCTTTTCCATCAGTATCAAATCGGTAGATCCCCTGAGGAAAACTCATCTGCTCGCCATTGATAGTTCCATTGAAACCTGAGTAGCCAGTCACTCCCCAGATCTTATTATCAAATCCGTACTGCAGATTGGAAGGCCCAGCATGCGTATCGTTTTTGCCCCAGCCAGTCATAATGACTTCTTTCACATCGGCCACATCATCACCATCAGTATCTTTCATAAAGACAAAGTCAGGCGCCATGGACACGACAATTCCGCCATTTGCAAATACCATACTGGTTGGGATATTCAACCCGTCAGCGAAGACGGTGAATTTATCAGCTTTGCCGTCACCATCGGTATCTTCACAGATCTTGATACGGTCATTTGCCAGTCCATCAGTTTCTTTAAAAGTATTTGGATAATCTACAGACTCTACGATCCACAATCTTCCTCTTTCGTCCCATGCCATAGCAATTGGGTTTTGGATATCTGGCTCAGAAGCAAAAAGCTCAATCGAAAAATCAACAGGCTTTTGAATCAGTTTTTTAGATTCTTCAGGTGCCAAGGCATCCTGCATTTTCGGCACCTCATATCTTTTAGTGAAATCAGAAATCGTTTCATCATAGATGGACACATCCGGAATATTCAAAGCAGCGACACTTGCTTTTACATCTTCTCCCATTGCCCAAAAAATGCCATTTTTTACCAAAGCTAAAAAGCCTGCATTCTTCCAAGTCTTTTCGTCATGTCCATAAGCGGTATAGAAAACACGCCCTTTACCCACATTTCTCACCCAAGTGTAAGGCTCCTTATGATCCCCGTCTACCCGCTCTATAAGCACAGTCATGTCTGGATTGATATTCTGATGCACGTAAGTTTCGTCCCAGGTTTGGAAAGGCTTCAATCCTTTCATTACCTCATTATTTGGCGCTACAATAGTTCCTGTAAAATCACCTTCACCATGAGAGGCAAACTGACCGCCAATAGTTTCTATGTACCAATCCGAGTTTTTAAAACAGCCCGTAGCTGAGTGAAGCGGAATCAATCCTTTTCCCCCCTCCACAAAACTTTTCATCGCTGCTTCCTGCTCTTTTGAGAGCACATCATGGTTGGCATAAATGACCAAACCGTCGTACTTGGAGAGATTCTCTTTAGTTAGGTCTTCTAGTTTTTCAGTGTAAGTAATATTAATCCCACTTTCAAAAAGTGCTGTAGCCAACCAAGGCGCATACAATCTAGAATTGTGATGCTCGCTGGCATGTCCAAGAAAAAGTACTTCGGCACGTCGTGGTTCGGGCTTGCCTGCGGTTTCGGAAGCTAAAGAGACTGAACTGTGACTAAGAAAAATAGTCACAATCAGCAGGAAGAGAACATTGATGTTTCTACTTAATCGCATGATTAATTCGGTTTATCAGGGTTTATCAAAAGGATGATGAATAAAAGGAAAAACTTTAATTCACTTTAGGCTGTAAAACTATCCATTCACCCTCTTTTCGATTAGTCCCAAAACTTCAAAAAATAGCAAATTCCCTTCTTTTTGGGATTTAGGCGAATTTGTAATAGACTGATTTACAAGTAACCTGAATTTTAGGAGTGATTTACCCAAAAAACCTAGGGTAAACTTTCAAATCCAATGGTCGCTTCACATTCTCTCCTAAAACCGGAAAAGAATTCCTGAGAAAAATAAAGTTCATCAGCATCGTTTTCTGTTAAATTACATCATGCTTTTTCACAAAATCCTTTGGAAGCTCCCCGAAATGTTTTTGGAAACATTTTGTAAAGTATGAAGGACTGTTAAAGCCCACCATCTCGCTTATTTCTGCAATACTGTGCAGTCCATCACCCAGCAATTCTGCAGATTTTTTAAGTCTTACTAGGCGGATGTAACCATTCGGAGTCAATTCTGAGATTCCTTTGATTTTGCGCAGCAAACTCGACTGACTCATATGAAGCTGATCTGCCAGTTCGGATACCCCAAAAAGCTCATTCTCAATATTGGCCAAAATGGCCTCATTGATCTTCTTCAAAAACTCCTCATCTGCTTTGGAATGGGCGATGGTATCCGAATTCACCAAAGGAAGACTGGCAAAAGCTTTCTTAATCTCATCCCTATGCTTCAGGAGGTTTTTGATCTGTAGGTAAAGAAACTCCAGGGAAAATGGCTTCTCCAGATACACGTCAGCGCCCATTTCCAACCCAGTGATTTTTGCATTAATGTTGTTTTTTGCAGTGAGAAGCACGACAGGAATATGGCTGGTGGCCAAATCTGACTTGATATGTTCACAGAGTTTGTAACCGTCCATTTCCGGCATCATTTACGTCGGAAATAACCAAATCAATAGGCTCTTTTTTCAGCACTTCCAGCGCCAAAAGTCCATTTGCCGCTTTATGGATTACATATTTTCCTTTGAGCTTTTCTCCCAAAAACTGAAGCAATTCCTTATTATCCTCTACCAATAGTATGGCTGGAAGACTACCTTTTTTCTTGGTTTTAACCGGCTTAACTTCAGGCTCAGCTTCCTCCTGGCTGATTTTGACTTCGGTACTCAAGTCATTCTCTTCATCCAAATGTATTGCTTCCTTTTGTTTGATTGGAAGCTGAAGAACAAACCTGTTCAATACCTTATCATCGTCCATGGAAAGAATTTCCATGGTGCATTGTCTGCTAGGGATTTTGCCAGCGGCAATCCCAAACCAGTACCTTGCTTAGCTTTTGAGGCATTCGTATCTCCGATTTGGAAAAAGGGCTCAAAGATTTTCCCTGCCATTTCCTTGGGGATAAGATCACCGTCATTCGATATTTCTATATGGAAAACAGAAGGTTGGGCAGGATCATAGTCCATACGAATATGAATCATGCTCTCTGCATTTTTAAGGGCATTGATCAGCAAGTTGCTGAGGATCTTAATGACGGCCTCCTTGTCCACATCTGCGAAAAGTGTTGGGGTGGACTTTTCGAGTGTAAAATTCAAGCCGGACTGCGAAGCGGTAACTTTGAACCGGACATAGAGTTCATCCAGGATTCCGCAAATCTCAGTTTTGAGGAAACTTAACTTAAATCCACGCTGCTCGGTTTTGCGGAAATCAAGCAGTTGGTTGCTGAGATCAATCAGTCGATTGGTGTTTTTCTCTATGATCAGCAAATCATTTTTCACCTCTGCGTCACAATTGCGGTCCTTGCTCAGAATATCCTCCAAAGGGCCTTTTATAAGCGTCAGTGGAGTTCTAATCTCATGGGTAATATTGGTAAAAAACTCAATTTTAGCCTCGTAGATCTCTCTCTCTTTTTCGGCTTCAAGCAGGTTAATCTGCACCTGATGCCTATTGTTTACCCGGTTTTTATAAATGGTAATAAGCCAATAAGCGATTAGAACGATAAGTATCAGATAAAATGCATAGGCAAGAGAAGTCTTATAAAAAGGAGGAAGAATTTCGATCTTTAACCTTGCTTCTTGATTCTTTGCACCTTCTGTCTCAATGTTGGATTGTACTATCAACTCGTATTCTCCTGGAGGCAAATAGGAATAAAAGATCTTGTTGGCATCATTGAGGTTCTGCCATTCTTTTTCGAAACCGACCATTCTATAACGAATATTCTGATTCACGGCTTTGGTATAGCCCAAAGAAGCAATGTCAAAACTCAGTGAATTCTGATCAGCTTCGAGCGTAATCTTGTCTGTGTAAGTAATAGCATTCTGCAAAATCCCATCCTGATCAGTGATTGGTATTTCCTGATTAAAAAGCTCAATACCGGTGAAAACTAAGGGAGGCTGGTAATTGTAGTTCTCAAACTGACTGGGATTAAAAGCTATGAAACCGTCCAGGCTTCCAAAATAAAGGGTCCCATCACTGGATTTATACCCGGACTGATAGTTGAATCCACTAACCATCAAGCCGTTTCCCCTATTAAACAGCTGATATGTTTCATTTTCAGGATCAAATCGGAGCAGTCCTTTATTGGAAGTAATCCAGAGCAAACCCTGGTCATCCTCCACAATATCATAGTAATTATTTGTAGGAAAGCCTTTAGCAAGAGTATAGGAGATAAAGGAATCTTTTTCACTGTCATATCTAGCAAAACCTCCTCCTGAAGTAGCTACCCAAAGTTGTTGTTTATCATCCAAAAAAACATCGACAACAGAATGGTGAAGAGAGACTGCTTCGGTTGTCTGATTCAGGAAGAAAAAGACCTTTTTTCTCTGGAGACAGGGTCAAAACTAATCAGTCCATTATTATAGGTAGCTAACCAGATAATTCCATTTTGATCTTCAAGCATATCATAAATGAAGATATACTCCATTTCAGGAATGTGCTGAAAATGATCTTTTTCATCCTCATACAGGAACAGCCCCGCAGTACTTCCTATCCAAATTTTATCATTACGGTCGATCAGGATTGCAAAGAAATCATCGGAGTGAAGTCCTGCATTTGGCGTTTTTTCGAGGAATATTTCCTAATCACCCCTGTTTTGGTGTTTAATACATTCAACCCTTGACTAAAGGTACCAGCCCATAGCTCATTTCCCCGCTGTGCGAGTCCGTGAATATTGTGATAGGAAAACTCCCTAGAAGACTTTCCAACCGGGAAGTGCTGAAAGTGATCTGTTTTCGGATCGAATAAATTAAGTCCGGCATCTTCCCGTTCCTATCCATAGTTTACCGTCCGGTGCACCTATGATCTCGCGTACCCGCTTCCCTGTTATTGTGTTTTTGTCGGCAATCGGGTCAGTACACATCAAACTTTGTAGGCTGATTTGGCAGGTAATTCACTCCTCCAAAATAGGTCCTACCACAATCCCCCCTCCATATCCTTCCAAATAGAATAGATAGCATTATTTGAAAGTGCATTGGGATCGTTGTCGTTTTCCTGGATGTGCTGATAGCTTTTCTTGACAAAATCATAAATAAAAAGTCCCGATTCTGTTCCTATTGCCAGCTCATTTTTGCTAATCGGGAACAATTCCCTGAGAAAGTGGATTCCCATTTTCATCCTTTGAAAGTAAGTCAGTGATGATCCCCGTGCTTTTTTCAAGCTTTTTGATTCCGGTATTTTTTGTGGCTATAATCATAAATTCCCCCCAATCCTGCAGTCCCTGCACGATTTCTTGTGCCAACTTATTTTCTTCATCAATAAAATGGACAAAGGAGGATGATCAGGGTACATACCTGACCACGCCTCTTCCTGTAATGGCAGCCCAAATTTCATTGCGCTCATCAATTTTCACGGTATTGACATTTCCCTGGGGAATGCTGCCCTGATACTTCAGGATCGTGTGCAAAAAGTTCCAGCTTTCCCTGCTCAGTGTCATAGCGAAACAAGCCAATGTAACTTGCTATCCACATATTTCCTGCTTGATCCTTTGCTATGGAAGAAATGGTTCCTCCTATGGAATGACCATCCACCGTAGTCTCGGTGAAATGCCTGAATGTTTCCTTTTTCCTATCAAATAAATAAAGTCCCTCTGCTGTACCTACCCAGAGTGTACTATCCTGACTTTCTGTAATGAAATAAACAAAGTTGTTCCCGAGCCTATTTTCGACTGGACCTTTGCTGTCTGAATTGTAATTTTTCCAGCTATTTCCATCGAAGCGTGTGAGTCCATCTTCGGTACCAAACCACATAAATCCCTGACTGTCCTGAAAAATTGAAAAGACAGAATTATCCGTGAGACCTGATGTCACGTCATAATGCCTAAAGTAGTAGCGCTTTTCCTGAGCGAAACTTGAATTGGCGAGTGTAAGAATGAAACTAAGGCTTAGCAAACCTGCCAGTAAACTTTTGGTCAAGGTCATAGGATTTTGGGTTGTAGGTCTGAAATTATCAGAATCCACTTAGCTACTCCTCTAGAATTCAAAATTTACACTCTCAGAACTAGAATTGGAGAATATTTATCATTTGCTGACTGAAAAGTTACAAATCAACCGGAATCGATTTCTCCTTTCGCAATCGATTGAGAAACGTAAATAAAAAAATCGGCTCTGCACCAAACAATTCCTCTATTATTGAATTTCAAACGGATTTTTATATGATAAACAATTAAAAAATCAAAATTAACCGAATTTTATTTTAAAAATTTAGAATTAACCAAACACAAACATAAGTCTTTGGCGGTAAATCTTACATTTTTTGAAGCTTTATTGATATAGCCTCCTTTTAGTAAAAATTACATTTATACTATCGGCAAAGGAGACATTTTCCTTTATAAAAATTCTTCTTTCCGTAAACGATTTATTTACAAAAACCCTCAATAAACCCTATGCAAAAAACACCAACCCCCACTTAGCCTGACCCTTGGACGCGCCTCACTGGTCAGACTAGACTAGCTCGGTATTTACTTTCTCTTTCTTCCTGTCTGAATTGAGCCTTTTTCAAGGCTTCTGGGGAAAATACTGCCTATACCGAACACCTATTTATTTAAAAATTTTCAACCCAAAATGATTACTTATGAAAAGACTTCTTCTCATGAAATCCAGTCTGCTGCTCCTGATCGGAATGTTGGCTATGCAATCGCTGCTTGCACAGACTGGTACCACAGTCCGGGGAACAATCCTGGAAGAGTCCACAGGTGAACCACTTCCTGGGGTCAGTATACTGGAAAAAGGTACCACTAACGGAACCGTCACTGATTTGGACGGCAAATTCGCAATCACACTAGTAAGTGCAAATGCTATCTTAAGAGCCTCCTTTATAGGATTTAAAACCCAGGAAATCATCGTTGGAACTCAAACTGAAATTGAGGTTCAACTGGCGAGCGAGCCTGGGCAGTCTGGATGAAGTTATAGTCGTCGGCTATGGCGAGCAGCAAAAGGAAACAATCACTGGAGCGGTAGCCAATGTTACAAGTAGGGATATTGACAAGGCTCCATCTGCAACTGTATCGGGGGCACTTGCCGGCAAGATGGCAGGTTTAGCATTCCGGCAGCCAGATGGTCGTCCGGGAGCTGGAGCTTGGCTTCAGATCCGTAATATGGGAACCCCATTATTTGTAATTGACGGTATTCAAAAAGACGAAGGTCAGTTTAATAACCTCGCTCCTGGCGATATAGAGAGTATTACCATTTTGAAAGATGCTTCCGCAGCAGTTTACGGTTCTCGTGCTGCAAATGGAGTTGTAGTGGTAAAAACCAAACAGGGTAATCGTGGAGAAACTCCAACCATCAACATCAACGGATATTATGGGGTACAAAACTGGTCCAGGTTCCCTGATGGTGTAGATGCTTACGAGTGGATGCTTGGTAAAGCTGATGCAGATATCAACCAATTTGGTAGCACCAATATCACTGCAGATGAATTAGAAAAATGGAATCAAGGCACTGAATACGGCTATAAATCATTTAACTGGAGGGATTTTATCATTCAAGGAAATGCTCCTCAAAGTAACTTCAACGCATCTGTTTCCGGTGGGTCTGAGCGAACCAATTATTACCTATCAGTAACAAGATTTGATCAAAAATCTGTGTTCTCAGATGAGTTTGAATTCAACAGAACCAACATTCAGTCAAATATCACCACTGAAATCACCGATAAGCTGACCATTGGAATGCAGATCAATGGTCGAATAGAAAACCGTGAAAACCCAGGCGTTTCCTGGTGGAGATGACTATTGGCAACCAAGGTTTGCGCTATTTAGAAATAGACCTACTGAGCGCCCTTATGCTAACGACAATCCTGATTATCCTGCAAACATCAATAATATCGAGACGAACTGGGCGCTCTTAAACTACGACCGTACCGGCTTTCTACGAAAACAAATGGCAGGTATTGCAAACCAACTTTACTGCTGAATACGAGATAGTAAAAGGTTTGAAAGCCAAAGGATTGTACTCCTACTACTTGGCGGATAATATGTTCAACACTTTCGAATACACCTATGATGTCTATGGTTATAACCCAGAGACTGATGCGTATTTCAGATCAGGTGGAAATGACAACCCTTATCGTGACCGTGGCCAAACCAAAATCATGGAAAATGTATGGCAATTGTCTTTAAACTATAACAAGACCTTTAATGATAAGCACAATGTAGCCGTATTTGCCATGAATGAACGAATCGAGCGTACACGTCTGTACAATTTCCTACACTCTGTCCCGACTAATAACTTCTTGGATATCATCAAGTTTGCTGATACTGATACTTATAACGACGAGCGTCAAGTAGAAGCAAGAATTGGTTATGTAGGAAGAGTAAACTATGACTATGCTGGCAAATACCTATTGGAGCTGGCTGGTCGTGCAGATGCTTCCTGGAAATTCTCTCCGGATAATCGTTAGGGGCTTCTTCCCATCAGTATCCGCAGGTTGGAGAATCTCCGAAGAAGGTTTTATGAGTGATTTCTCATCTAATTTGAATATGGATGAGCTAAAAGTTAGAGCATCCTATGGCCAACTTGGAGATGATAATATCGGAATTGGTCCATTTGATTACCTCACTGGCTATAGATATGGTTCCTCTACTGTGATTGTAGATGGTGAAAATATCCAAGGTTCTGCCAACACTGGGAAGCCCATAGATAACCTTTCCTGGTATGTGGCAACCATTGCAGACATAGGATTAGACTTCTCATTTGGAAGCGGAAAAATCACAGGTGCATTGGATTATTTCCACAGAAAGAGAACTGGGCTAAGAGGTCAACGAAATGACATATTCTTGCCACTAGAGCTTGGATATGGATTGACTGATGAAAACCTCAACTCTGATTCTAATTCAGGTGCTGAAATAGCGGTAAACTGGAATGGCAAAGCAGGAGATCTAGTATTTAGAATTGGTGCAAACGCCTCCTACTCACGAAGCAAGTTCGTCGAATCTTACAACCCCACATTCAGTTCTTCTTGGGACAGATATAGAAACTCCCGAGAAGATCGCTAGACGGCATCTTCTGGGGCTACGAAGTCACTGGTCAGTTTGAGTCTTTTGAAGCAATCAACGAATATCCAGTGAACATTGATGGCCAAGGAAACAAGACATTGCTTCCTGGAGATTTGATCTATAAAGATGTAAACAATGATGGCAAAATTGACGGCTACGATGAGCGACCAATTGGCTACCAATCAGGAGCTCTTCCAAGCTTAAACTTCGGTCTGAACTTCAATCTCCAATACAAAGGATTTGACCTAACAGCTGACTTCTCAGGTGGTGGAATGTATTCTTACAATCAAAACTGGGAAATGCGTTGGCCATATCAGAATGGCGGAAACCTACTCGCCTCTATGTATGATGATCGTTACCACAGAGAGGATATACTGGACATCAACAGTCCTTGGGTAGCTGGCGCCAACCCTCCACTTAGATTCAATACTGGAGGACATAGCAACTACAACAAAAACTCAACGTGGTGGCTAACCAATGTGAAATACCTGAGAATGAGAACTCTTGAAGTTGGATACACACTTCCTGAAAAAGTATTAAACAGATGGAATATGTCCAGAGCACGAGTATTTGTAAGTAGCTACAACCTGTTTGCGCTGGACAATGTGCACCAATTCGGAATCGATCCTGAAGTAGCTGATGAAAATGGCTTGCAGTATCCACAGAATAAAGTGGTCAATGTAGGATTCAACATATCATTCTAATAAACCCGAGCGAATAATGAAAAAATTGAAATATATATACCTAGTCATTTTCCTAGCTTTTGCGGGATGTAATAATGGCACGAGTTTTTAGATAGAGAACCCACTGATATTCTGGGAGAGGATCAGGTATGGGCAAATGATGACTTGGTGTTTTCAGTACTGGCTGACCTTTACAATAGACTTCCTGACTACCAAGGATTAGAAAACTGGTGGGAATACGCCAATTTCGATGAGACTTTTGCGAGCAATGCCGGCGACTACGTGGAGACATCAAAACCAAGAGTATAGCTATGGTGATTGGGGAATGTGGGATTATGGCTACATCCGTGATCTGAAATCTTTTCATTCAGAAATGTGAAGAAGCAACTGAAATTTCTACAGATTCTAAAAGCAGATTCTTTAGCTGAAGCCAAGTTCATCAGAGCTATGGTATACTTCGAACACGTAAAGAGAATGGGTGGCGTACCTTTGATTTTGGAGCCACTGGAGTATGACTATAGCGGTGACCCTACCTATTTGCAATATGCTAGAGCAAAAGAGCATGAAGTTTATGACTTTGTGATCGCTGAGATGGAAGCTGTGAAAAATGATCTTCCAAATGGAAGCACTAAATCCAGAGCGACAAAAGGTGCTGCATTGGCACTGATTTCTAGAGCAGCGTTATATGCTGGATCCATTGCAAACTATGGTCAATTGACTCCTGAAGTGTCACTTCCTGGCGGAGAAGTAGGAATACCAGCAAGTATGGCTGATGCGTATTACACTACATCTTTGAAAGCTTCAGAGGAATTAATGGGCTTAGGCACCTATGAATTGTATGATCAAGATCCTGACAAGTCTGAGAATTACTCGAATATTTTCCTGAATAAGAACTCAAACAATGAGGTAATCATGGCCAAGGACTTCCTAGTACAAGGTAGAACTCATGGATTTACTATTGAGAATATTCCTCGCTCCCTTCGGGAGGAAAACACCTCCGGAGGAAAGATGAATCCTTCACTTAATCTCATCCAGTCGTACGAATTATTGGACAATACTTTCGCAGAGTTGCCTACAAAAGATGCATCCGGAAATCCTATCTACTACGATGAGCCAATGGATATTTTCGCGGGTAGAGATCCAAGATTGCTAGGAACGGTGATCGTCCCGGGATCTTCCTTCAGAGGAAAAGAAGTGGATATCTGGGCTGGGTACAAGTTAGCAGATGGCTCCGTGATCACTTCGGGTCAGCTAGGTGGACAGGCGCAGCTTCCAGGAAGTACTGCTTCCGTCCAGGTGGTAGGATTCGATGGGCCCATTGACCAGTTGGAATGGTCAGCACAGAATGGTTTTTATCTTAGAAAGTATGTAGATACATCTGTGGGATCGGGTCAAAGAGGAACTGGATCAGCTGTGTGGTTGGTAAGGTTCAGGTATGCAGAGATTCTCTTAAATGCTGCCGAGGCCGCTTTTGAATTGGATCAATTGGAAAAAGCTGCTGAATACATGAATCAGGTTCGAAGAAGAGCTGGTTTCCCAATGGACTTGACTCCAGGTGAAATTGATTTTGATCGAATCGTACATGAGCGCAAAGTGGAGCTGGCATTTGAAAATCACATTCTATGGGATAACAAACGCTGGAGATTGGCTCACCGGGTATGGAATGGTGTGACCACAGACCTGACAAATAATCCCGGAAATGCCTTAGCAGTTAGTACAAGGGTATTTGGATTGAAGCCATTCAAATATTATGAACCCGGATCACCGAACAATGGAAAATGGATATTTGAGGAATTTCTTCCTGCTCCTGTCTTCAATGCACACAGATTCAGATTGGGAAATTACTACTCTCTGATTGGAGACAATGTGAGAAACAACAATCCGAAAATTGTAAGAAATCCTAACCAATAATTATCCCTCAAAACTCAAAAGAACATGAAATTAAATTTCAATAATATACTGGGAATGATGGGAATAGCAGCTTCCCTTGCTTCCTGCAGCTATGACAATTACGATGAACCGAGCTTCCAACTGGATGGAAGAATCGTTTATCATGGTGAGCCTATCGGTGTGAGTTATAATGATGTCTATATAGAACTCTGGGAGTCTGGTTGGCAGCGTCTTGGTAATATTGGTGTTGCGGTAGATCAGGACGGTTCATATTCCTCTCTTCTATTCAAAGGGGAGTATAAAATGATCATACCTAATAACCAGGGACCTTTTAGAAAGATTACTAATGACCAATCGGGCAATGACACAATTCCTGTGAATCTCACTGGAAGCCGTACTATGGATATTGAAGTAATGCCTTACTACATGATCCGCAATACCGATATTTCCGGTGGAAGCAATAAAGTGACGGCAACTTTTGACTTGGACCAAATCATCACCGATGAAAATGCTAAAGAAATCCAGGAAGTTTCCCTTTATGTGAGCAAGACCGCCTTTGTGGACACCAGAACGAGCATCGCCACTACAAATATAGCTGGGGGTGATTTGGGGAATTCATCTTCCATCTCTTTGGAAGTGACTGTTCCTGATAGAGTCCCCACCCAGAATTATGGCTACGCAAGAATTGGTGTTAGAATACAGGGTGTGGAAGACATGATTTTCTCTGAAATAGTTAAAGTAGAACTGTAATCCCTGCATGGGGTAAAGTTGGGAAGCCCAGACTTTGAGATGGGTTCTGGGCGACCCGGCTTTTTACAAGTATGTTTAGAAAAAAACACCATATGTACATTTCCATTTGCCTGTTGCTAGCCTTTACCTCCTGCACGCAAACAAAGGATAGCCAACTTGACGATATAACATATCCACTTCAAGCAGATACTCTGGTATATACCAATCCTGTTTTTGAACCCGTATTGGCTGATCCTACGGTGGTGAAAGTTGGCGACGAATTCTTCGCCTACGGTACGAGGACAATTGGGGAGAAGAAGGAGGCTACCACCTGGTGCCCGTCATCAAATCCAAGGACCTAGTGAACTGGAATTTTGTTGGGAATTCCATGGCAAAAAAGCCTGATTGGAAAGAGCGTGGAGGAATCTGGGCTCCTGATGTAACCCAGGTCGGTGATCAATTTTACATGTATTATTCCTTCTCCACTTGGGGTGATCCGAATCCAGGAGTAGGATTAGCTATAGCTGATCGTCCCGAAGGACCATTTGTAGATCAGGGGAAAGTGTTCGTTTCACAGGAAATAGGAGTTGCCAATTCAATTGATCCATTTTATTTGGAAAAGGAAGGGAAGAAATACCTGATCTGGGAAAGTATGATGGACTATTCCTAACTCAATTAACTCCCGATGGCAAAAAGCCTACAGGTGAGAAAACCCAGGTTGCAGGCAATCAACTGGAAGCTGCCTATGTGTACGAAAAAGATGGGTACTATTACTTGTTTGGATCAGCTGGCACTTGCTGCGAAGGTGCAAACAGCACCTACAAAGTATTGGTAGGAAGATCAAAAAGTTTGGAAGGTCCATATTTGGACCAAGATGGAAAAAATTTACTGGAAGCTGATGCAGGCACTTTGGTAGTTGGGACAAATACCAGCAGCAATGGCTATGCAGGACCGGGACACAATGCTGAAATCATCACAGACTCCGAAGGTCAGGATTGGCTGCTGTATCACGGCATGGCAAAAGCAAAACCAAAACTAAGTAACGGCACAAACCGAAGGGTACTGCTTTTGGATAAAATCATCTGGACAGGTGGCTGGCCAAGTATCGCTGGTCGCGAACCTAGCACTACTTCCCAATCTTCGCCAATATTTCATTGAAACTAACCCATGAGTTCACTAAAATATCTACTATTAAGCATACTAGTATTTGCCTTCAGCCAGACTTGTTTTACCCAGTAAAATGTAAATCTAGCTGATTTTTCTTCCGAAAATGGCGCATCTGTCATTGAACAGGATGGTAAAATCATTGTTTCTTGGCCCATAGGATTTAAGGAAAAGGGAATATTACAACTCGACATGAATCCGGAAAGTCCACTTTTCAGCGCCATCCAATTAAATGGTGCTGCTGGCAGAGAAAGATATAGCCATAGATCTAAATCCACTCTTTCTACTTGTAAAAAGGGTACAGGTTCATTTTGCATTAAATTCATTTGAATCGTTTCATTTTTAACCCTTCAAATGTGGTTTTAAACACCCTATAAGCAACATTAATATTTTTGCGATATGTGTGCCTTTTTTTTCTTTTTGATGTAAAATCAGAAATGAACCTATTTTAGATTTGGCTCAAAATTAGAAAACGTACCTTTGAATTTCCTGCCAAATTTGAAGGTATTTGAGCTGTCTCAGGTTTGAAATAATTTGAAAGGTTTAGAATCTCAATTTAGCCTCGTACAATTCGTACGGTACGAGGGGTACGAGCCGTGGGAGGTGTACGAAGCGTACGAATTTTGAAATCCTTATTTCATGAATAAATACAATCCAAAATAATGGTGTATAGTTATAACAGAACTATTCAATTTTGACCAGTCAAACAGAAACTTTAACAAACCAAATAATCTCTGGTAAGAACAGAAAATTGAAGAAAATTAATAATCCAGCAAAATTGAATTAATCAACGAAAGCATTCTGAATTTTATATTTTGCCAGAAGTAAACCTTTTACAAAATTAAAACGTGGATTACCTTCATTCCATGGAAATCCTACTAATCGAAGACGACCCTATTTTAAGCTCCAATATATCTGAAGCGCTGAAAGCTGAAGGGTGCCAAGTTTCCATATTTTACGATGGCCTTCTCGCGGAGAAAACCTTGAGGCAGCATCCATACGACTGCGTGATCTTGGATGTCAGTCTTCCCGGCAAAAACGGGTTTGATGTGCTTCAGGAATTCAGAACGCACAATACCGTCACTCCAGTCATTATCTTGACCGCTTTCAGCGAGTTGGAAGACAAGATCAAAGGCTACAATTATGGAGCGGATGATTACCTGAGCAAGCCTTTTTTTATGCGCGAATTGATCCTTCGCGTGAATTCTCTGCTCAAACGTGCAGGCGCCAAAGCCGAAGTAGGCCAGAAAATCGTAATCGATGACTTATCTATAGATTTGTCTAAAAGCCAAGTAACAAAGCGTGGAAATGACATTGAACTCACTCCCAGAGAATATCAAATCTTGAAAAAACTGGCCCAAACTCCCGGAGAAATCGTCCCAAAACGAGAGCTCATTCAGGAAATCTGGGGCACCTCCATGGATGCCAATACGAATACAATTGAAGTCTACATCAACTTCCTCCGCAAAAAAATCGACAAGCCTTTTGAGACCCAAAGCATCAAAACCAAAGTAGGTTACGGCTATTATCTGGACGTGTCATGAGAATCAGAAATCGGATATTGATCTACTTTGTGACAGCGGTGACCTTACTTGCGGCGGTTTCCCTGACTGCCGTTTTCATCTTGTTTTCGGAGTACAGAGAGGAGGAATTTCAGCAGCGGCAAAAAGCCAAAATCATTCTGACGATCAATCTGATTTCCCAATACAAGGAGAAAAGTGAGAACCTCTCCAAGTCCATGGATGAACTCACGATCAATGACTTTTTTGATGAGAAACTCATGATTTTTGACGGGGAAAAGTCGCTGATATTCTCCAGCATCGATGATCTGTCTATCCAAGATCCTGAGTCAATTCTCAATGCGCTCTCTCCGGAATCCATCTGGCTGGAGACCAAGGAGGGTGATTACGACGTCATCGGCACGTATTATAACAAAGACGGAAAAAGCTTCTACGCCATCTCTAAAGCATACGATGAATACGGGCTCACGAAGCTGGACTTCCTCAAAAACACGCTTTCGCTGATCTTCGTTGGCATTCTACTTACTATTGTGCTAATCTCATTTTTTCTATCCAAGAAACTGGCCATGCCGATCGTGAAGCTTTCGGAGGACATCGATGATTTTCACTTCAATGCCAACCAAAACCAACTTCTCAAACTCCCCTATTCCGGTACGCTGGAAATCGATCAACTCTACGACCGATTCAATCAGCTACTTCGCCGGACGAATGAATCGATGGCATTTCAGAAGCATGCCGTCAGACACATCTCTCACGAACTCAAAACTCCGATCTCTGTGCTGGTGTCGGAACTGGAGCGACTCAAACTTCAGGTGGAAGACGATCAGCTGGCCGATCAACTCTCGCAGTTGGCTTACAAGGCAAAGTTTCTTGGAGAAATCATCCATAGCCTGTTGCAGATCTCGAAGATCGAAGCTGGTCAAGAACTGGAGTTGAGCAAGATTCGTTTGGACGAGCTGCTCTTTGACCTGATGGCAGATCTGCAAACTATCCGACCGGATTTTGCCTTTGACTTCCAACTGGATTTTGCCGGAGAGGAGTTGCAGGAAAATCAGCTGGAAGTCATGAGCAATGCGGTTTTGCTTCGAGCAAGCTTCCAGAATCTACTGTCCAACTGCATCGCCTACAGTGACAGCAAATCTGCCACAATCAACGTCAACTGCAATTCAGAGACGGAGTTGTTGGTGTCAATTTCCAATTCCGGATCCCCGCTTCTGGAAGATGAGAAGCCACTCTTATTCGAACATTTTTTTAGGGGAAAAAACAGTCAGGGGAAACTGGGCTTTGGTTTGGGATTGGTGTTAACCAAAAAAACATCCAACTAGCAGGTGGATCAATCCAATACGAAAGCAGCATCACCAAAGAAAATATCTTCTCCATCAAACTTCCCTTAAGGTAAACTTTATCTATTTTAAGGTCTTTTTAAGGTCATCAAGAGCACTTTTGTCCATCAATACATCACGATATGGACATCAAAAAGTGCCTTTTTGCTGCGCTACTACTTCTTTATTTTACCCACCCTTCGAGTTTTGCTCAGGATACTATCCGACTGAGCAGGCAGGAAAGTGAAGTCAGATTTTTAACTGAAAACCTCCTTCTCTTAGCTGAAAAACTGAAAATCCCTCAGGCGGAAGCGCTCACTATGCAGGCCAAACTTTGGCCAAACCCAACGCTGGAAATTGACGAGATCAACATAGGAACTACTGTCAATGGAATCAATGGGACAGGTCAATTGGGAGAGACTTTACCTCCAATGTTTGGGAACTTCGGTAGCGATCAGCAAATCGCTGCATCGATCGAACAACTCGTGCAGACTGCCGGAAAGCGGAAAAAGCTCGTGGCCATGGAGCAAGTAAATGAAGCGATGGCAGCGGCGTATTTCGAAGATTTACTTCGCGGTCTGAAACTGGAATTCCGAACCAGTCTGAGCGAACTGCAATACCTGCAGTTTTCCAAAACCCTCTATCAGACGCAGCTGGAGTCGATCAGATTGCTGTCTGCTGCCTACAAAAATCAGGTAGAACTTGGCAACGTACCTCGCGGAGAATACATCCGGCTGAAGGCTGCAGAACTGGAAATGGCCAAGCAAATCAACGAGCTGGATGACCAACTGCACACAGAGCAGAAGGAGCTAAAACTCCTGATGAATTTGCCGGCAAATGTCTATCTGAAACTCACAGACGAGGGATACGAGCGGGATATCAAGGAATTTGAAGATTTAAAACTACGAGATCTTTCTGCGCTGGCAATGGCATCGCGACCAGATTATCAGCTTGAGCTGCTCGGTCAGGAATATGCCGAGAAAAACTACCTCTACCAAAAAGCTCAGCGTGTTCCTGACATGGCTTTCAAGGTCGGCTATGACAGAGGCGGTAATTTTCTCTACAATTTCGTTGGGCTTGGACTCACGATGGATTTGCCGGTTTTCAACCGCAATCAGGGAAATATCAGGCATGCTGAATTTGCTACAAAAAACGCCACCCTACTCGCCCAATATAAAGCATCTCAGGTCGGTGATGAGATCATTCTCTCCTGGCAAAACCTGAGAAACAGCATCGCTTTGTACCGTGAAATTGAACCGGACTACGAGCAAACACTGGATGAACTGCTGGCTAGCTATGTCAGCAATTTCAAAAACCGTGACATTGGTATGCTAGCCTTCCTGGATTTTCTGGAAGCCTATTTAGAAAACAAAACTATCATTCTCGAAAACAAACTGGACATCCAGAAGAAAGCAGAGGAATTCAACTTCACACTGGGAACGGACTTATTCAATTAAAAAATGAAACAATACTCACATAAAACGCTATTGGTCGCGCTGTCTATCGGTCTAGTAACTATCGGCTGTAGCAAAGCTCCTGAGGAAGTAAAAGAAAAACCGACCAGCTTCTGCCTCAATGAAAAATTCAAAACCAAAGTGGGTTTCTACGATGTGACCGAGCAAGCCATCGTCGAGAAATTGCACCTCACTGGTTCAATAGAGACCAACCCAGATCATGTGCTGAGCTTTATTTCTCTGGTGAGTGGGATCATCACGAACACGCATTTCTCTATCGGAGACGAAGTGAAAAAAGGTCAGGTGCTGGCTGAGCTGAAAAGCGCAGAACTTACCTCCATGCAGTCCGAGCAGAAGTCTTTGCACTCACAGTTGAAGGTGGCTACCAAAAGACTTCAATCAACGCAATCCATGTATGAAAGTGGAATTTCTTCGGAAAAAGATCTGCTGGAAGCACAGAGCGAGCTGGATATTTTGAATACAGATCTAGAGCGAGTGACGAACAATCTCAACCTCTTCTCTCCCAGTGAAAAGCAAGGAGTATTTCAGATCAAATCACCTGTCACAGGCATTATCACAGACAAGCGGATCGCCGGCGGAACTCAGATTTCTTCGGAAGGTGATCCTCTTTTCACTATTGCTAACCTAGAAGAAATATGGGTAATGGCCAATGTGTATGCTTCCAATGTAGATCACATCACAAAAGGCATGGAAGCTGAAATCAAGACACTTTCCTACAAAGACCTGACTCTAAACGGCACCGTGTCGGTGATTTCGCAGGTGCTGGACTCAGAGTCCAAAGTACTGAAAGCCAGAATTGTCCTAAAAAATGCTGACCTCAAATTGAAGCCAGGAATGCTGGTGGATGTCTATGTGGCAAAAGATGCTACTGGCTCAGCCATAGCTGTTCCGGTTGGGAATCTGATTTTCGATGCCAATCAATATTTTGCTTTGGTGTACCGAAATGATTGCAGTATAGAAGTACGAAAAATAGATATCCTAAGTAAGAACGAACGCATCGCTTACCTCAGCAACGGTTTGGCTGCAGGAGAAAAAATCCTGTCTACGAATGCCTTGTTGGTGTATGAGCAGTTGAAAAATTTCCAAAACTAAGAGCATGCAAAAATTAGTAAAGGGAATCGTCGGATTTGCCCTCAGAAACTCAACTATCGTATTTTTCATGACCGGCCTGCTCTTCGTAGCCGGTGTGATCAGTTACATGAATACCCCGATAGAGGCATTTCCGGATGTCACTAATACACGAGCCCGAATCATCACCCAATGGCCAGGTAGAAGCGCCGAAGAAGTAGAAAAATTCATCACACTTCCGCTGATGAAGGAGATGAACACCATTCCCAAAAAGTCTGATGTCCGTTCTATCTCTCTCTTTGGACTTTCAGTAGTCACGGTAATTTTCGAAGATGAAATCGATGATTTCTACGCCCAGCAATACACTTCTAACAGACTTCAAAGTGCCGATCTCCCGGAAGGAGCCGACGCAGCGATAGAGCCTCCATACGGCGCAACGGGCGAAATATTCCGCTATGTACTGAAGAGTAAAAAGCCAATCGGCGAACTTTCGGCCATACATGACTGGGTGATCGAACGAGAGTTGGTTGCAGTTCCTGGTGTAGCGGATGTGGTGAGTTTTGGTGGGGAAGAAAAAACCTACGAGATCAAAATCAACCCAACCGAGCTCGCCAACTATGATCTTTCACCGCTGGAAGTCTATGAGGCAGTTGCCAAGAGTAATATAAATGTAGGCGGAGACATCATCGAAAGTGGTAGTCAGGCGTATGTGGTACGTGGTGTCGGTTTACTGGAAAGTATCGAGGATATAGAAAATATTCTCATCGAGGTAAAAGGAACCAATCCTATTCTGGTGAAGCACGTGGCAGAAGTGCAAGTATCAGCCAAGCCAAGATTGGGAATCGCAAGTTTGCAAAATGAAGAAGACCTGGTAGAAGGGATCGTCATCATGCTTCGCGGAGAAAATCCCGGTGAAGTCATCGCCAGACTGAAGGACAAAATCGAAGAGCTGAACACTAGGATTCTTCCGGCGGATGTAAAAATCGAGCCCTTCATTGACCGTACCAAATTGGTCGATCTTACCGTAAGCACCGTCACCAAAAACCTCATTGAGGGAATTGTGTTGGTGTCCATTATCGTCTTTATTTTCTTGTACAATTGGCGACTTACGCTGATCGTGGCTTCGGTCATTCCACTTTCCTTTCTCTTTGCCATCACTGCGCTGAGGATGCTGGACATGCCCGCCAACCTGATTTCTATGGGATCCTTGGATTTTGGATTGCTACTGGAAGGAGCGCTGGTGATCGCCGAGCGGACCTTTGTAGGATTGGAGAAACGAGCACATGAGCTGGGCTTTGAGCGATTTAATAAAATCTCCAAGTCGGGCATTATCAAACGTAGTGCAGGAAGCGTGGCCTCTTACATCCTATTCGCCTTGCTTATTCTGATTGTTGCATTGCTTCCGATTTTCTCTTTCCAGAAAGTAGAAGGAAAAATGTTTACTCCACTAGCCTTTACGCTAGGCTTTGCCTTGTTGGGATCGTTGATTCTAAGCTTGACCTATGTGCCGGCGATGTGTAAGGTTTTACTGACCAAAAATATTCAGGAGAAGGACAATTTGATCACCCGATCGTTTAGAGATGGACTTTTCAAACTTTACCTATGGAGCACCAAACATAGAAAAGCAACGATAGCAACTTTCCTCGGGTTGATTGTGATCAGTGCGGTCGGATTCATGAATATCGGCACAGAATTCCTCCCCAAACTCAATGAGGGCGCAGTCTATGTACGAGCCACTTTACCCAATAGTGTCAATCTGGAAGAATCCAACCGCCTCAGTAAGGAGATGAAAACCTCACTTCGTGAATTTGAGGAAGTGAAATTTGTGCTGTCTCAGGTCGGCCGACCAAATGACGGTACAGATCCTACAGGATTCTTTAATATAGAATTTCATATTGAGCTCCATCCAGAAGAAGAATGGAATCGCGATATCAAAAAGGATGAGCTGATCGATCAAATGCGTTCCTCACTCCATGTCTATCCAGGGATTGTTTTCGGCTTTAGCCAACCAATTCAGGACAACGTGGAAGAGTATGTGGCAGGTGTAAAAAGCTCTTTGGTGATCAAAATCTTCGGGGAGGATCTCTTCGAACTTGAAGAATACGCTGATCAGGTAGCTGCAAGTATCAAAGACGTGGATGGTATCCAAGATCTAAATGTGTATAGAAACATCGGTCTTCCTGAGCTTCGTATACAGCTTCATGATCACAAAATGGCCAGATACGCCGTAGATATGAGTGATGCGCAGGCGGTGATAGAGATGGCGATTGGCGGTAGAGCGGCCACGACTTTCTTCGAAAACGAGCGGATGTTTGATGTACGAATCCGATTCATGAAAGAATATCGGGATGACGAGGAGAAAATTGGGGAAATCCTGATCCCGACGAAAGACGGTAAGAAAGTGCCGCTTCGGGAGATCGCCACCATAGACTTCCACACGAGCCCAACTTTCATTTATCGTGAAGGAAGCAGCAGATACATCGCCGTTGGATTTAGTATAGAAGGTCGTGATCTGGGAAGCACCATCGCCGAAGCCAAAGCAAAAGTGGATGAGCACGTATCATTTCCCGAAACAACCAAAGTGACGTGGGCAGGAGAATTTGAAAGTAAGGAGCGAGCTACTCAGCAGCTAATGTACATTATCCCTATCTCACTCTTGTTAATCACGTTCTTACTTTGGTTGAATTTCGAAGGAAATCTCAAGGACACCCTTATCTCTCTGATCGTGATACCATTTGCATTTATCGGAGGCTTCTTTTCGCTCTGGATTACAGGAACCACTTTCGGGATTTCGGCCGGGATAGGATTTATCATTCTCTTCGGTGTGGCGACTATAGACGGAATCGTGCTGATCGGAAATATCAAGCAAAACATGGCCGAACGTATTCCACTTCACAAGGCTATTTCCAATGGAGTTTACAACAGAATCAGACCTGTATTGATGATAGCACTGATGGGCTCGATGGGCTTGTTGCCTGCGGCACTATCCACAGGAATGGGCTCAGAGATTCAGAAGCCTCTGGCGATCATGATTGTAGGCGGACTGATTGTGTGTATGATTCTGTCTTTGACTGTGCTCCCTCAAATCCTGCATTACGCTTATCGAAACAGCTATAAAGAAAAGCATTCCTAACTATGAATTTTCCAAAGATCAAAATCAATCCTTTTCTACTGGGAATGGTAGCGGCGATTGCCTTGGCTTTTTTCTTCCCATTAGAGAATACTAGCCTAGAAATATTCCTACAGAAAAGATCGTGTCCATCGGTATAGCGCTGATCTTTTTCTTCTATGGAGTAAAAATAAGTCCTGAGAAACTCAAAGCAGGACTCAAAAACTGGAAGCTGCACATGCTCATCCAGCTTAGTACATTTGTAGTTTTCCCGCTCCTAGTACTAGCGTTTCTTCATCTGGTGAATACAGCTCCGCTGCATTTGATCTGGATGGGAGTATTCTTTCTGGCAAGTCTTCCTCTCCACCGTTTCTTCGTCTGTGGTAATGGATATTCATTGCAGGCTTAGCAAAACTCCGATTATCTCTATAATCGTTATTGGGAAGAATATTTTATGTGGCAGTATAACCAGTGGAAGGATAATCCCTTGTAGCTCCCTGCTTTCCAGAATTACCTGTGTAGAAAAACTCCACCACACTACTCCATCCTGGGTTAGGAACTACAGGACAATAAAAGTCGTTGAACGTGACATTTACGTAAAATCAAGGTTCACGGCAAACGTACTTTTATAAGTCTGAATAAGTCACTTCCTGATTTTAATATTTTATTCATTCACCTAATTATTCTGACTCCAAAGTTTAATAATTGCCTCTTCTTGGTTGTATCCAAATAGGTAAGCTTCACTAATTCGGTTAGCTCTATAGCTCCCATTACTTTCGTTTTCACGGGTAATCATTCTGTTACCAGGCATCTGAAGATGGCCGTTAGCATCGACACTTTTGATCCATTTTTGCGCGTAGCGTAACCAATCATTTCTTTCCTGTTCGGATTGTAGAGAGAACCATGTGATCTCATCATATCCCCAAACAAAATGGGAAGTGGTGTCAGCGACACCAACGTCTTTCGATTTTCCATAATTATCAAATTCAACCAGATAAGGTAAGCTCTCAGTTTCCCAGCCCGAGGGACTTATACCACCCAGACTTTTGTTATAAATCGCATCTAAATATCCCTGCTCTAATTCCCCTTTTAATGGACTGCCAACAACTTCCTTAATGCGCAGTGGGAAGGAATTAAAATCAAATAAACTGACACCATCTTTAAGTAATCCTCCGTACGGGACGTGGGCGTCCAAGATCACCCAACCTCTTCTAGAAGCACTTTTGGCTTTCTTTCTGATTCTATCTATGATTTCATTCCAATGCTCATGCTCTGGATCGTTCATTCCAATAAGTTCTACCTGGCCCAGATGAAATGCTTCCGCACCAATTTGCATATAAGAACCAGCCAAGTAATAGAACCATAATTTGGTCTCTAACCTGCTGATATCAGGCACACTTTTGCTATTTCCCCAATGATCAACAAAGACTCCTTTTTCATTGAGCATCGCCTGATAGGAAAAATTTCTAGCAGTCGCCGGCAAACCAAATTCGGTAAGAACACCAGGCTGGGATTGAAATTTCATTTACCTCCTCTGTGACGATTTCAAATAAACAACCTTGAATGACCATAGTAGAATCAAACTGATGAAGGTCTGCAGCAATAGAACGGGCAGTCTGCCAATATTGAAGGGAATTCAATATGGACTCCCCACCCCATCTATAAATAGCTCTTCCAAGGAATTTGGCTCCTATCTTCTTGACCATTCGTATATCATCTTCATGATATAAATATTCTCTACCACCTTCAGGTTTGTCCGGTGTTAACAGATAAACCATAGTGATAGCTCTATTCAGGTAATTTTCAAGAACAGTTTTGCTAATTCCTACAGAATCAAAATGATAGCTTTTGCTAGGGTTTTGTTGAGCATCTCACCTGGTTTACAATCAGAAATAGCAGGGGTAATAAGCATATAAGAAAGACTTCTCTTCGTACGCAACTTTCAAAATCCATTACATCAACTGATTAAGTTTCCGTCCTCATCCCATTGTGCAACTACACCCCGCTCCTCAGGTTTTAAGTAAAGTGGGATGTATTGTTCCTCCAGATTGAAACCGTGTTTTTCCATCACTTCCTGCGGAACTCCATCCCAGACATTTGGCTGATTCCCTTTGTAATCCAGGTATTTCCATCCAGCTTCTGTAGAAAAATACCCGGAGCAGGTCAAGTTCCTCATCATATTAAACCAGCGAACTCCACCCTCATATTCCGATAAGGCAGTTTCCGGCCAAGCTACGAGATCTATTATCTGTATTACTTGATCTGAGCTGAGGTCCAGAAATGCTTTTCCAAACTTCTCTTCAGATTCAAAATCCAACCACATCAACCCACCTCTCATTGATGTTTGATGCGCAGGCTGATCCTTCATCATAAACTCAATGAAATCAGGCACACCTATTTCCGTAGCTGCCGGAGAAGTAGCATCCTTAGGCATAATGACGTCCACCAGAATCCTAATCTTTTGCATCTCATTCTCAGTAAGAAACCGGTCAGTTAGCAAAGCCTGGTCTCTGCGAATTTCCTCCTGTATCCTACCACCTCTAGTACCACCATCTAATAAAGGTTGATGTTTTACCTCAGTATTATCCGCTTCACAGCTCAGTCATGGTGCAGACCAGTGCCAATTGATCCTGTGCCACGTCAATTTTCAGATTTTCCCTTCTGTACATCTCTTAAATGAGCTTCTTTTTTCAACTGATCGACGATGTAATCTGAGGTTCTCCAGCTCAGAGCCAAAATCGTCCAGGTTGGGTTTTTGTCTGCCTGCGAAACAAAAGGAACCGGCATCAACTACAAATAGATTATCACAATCGTGCGCCTGACAATTAGAGTTAAGGACAGAAGTTTTGGGATCATTTCCCATTCTGGCTGTTCCCACTTCATGAATGATTCTACCCGGTGCCTCAAGTCCAAAATTCGTTTCAGGGCCTTGCTTTTTACCCAAAGGAATGGCACCGGCATTCTGTCAAAATTTCTTCAAAAGTGTCCTGCATGTGCTTGGCCTGAAGTATCTCCTGATCAGTCCATTTATAATGAAAGCGCAGCACAGGTATTCCATATTTATCGACTACGTCTGGATCAATCTCACAGTAATTGTCAAAGCGGGGAACACTCTCTCCACGGCCAGCCATACCAATCGATGCCCCATAAAGTTGATGTATATCTTTCTTCAGACCTTCACCATAACCTCCGTTTGGACTTGGTTTTCCAAATTCATCTATGATATATTTTCTCATGGACTCCATTCCTGAACCAGCCCCATATCCTGGCTGTCCCATTCCTCCACCGTATTCAATGTGGTAACCTCGTGCAAAATCCAACTTCTTATTATCTCCCCACCAAGGCGTGTACATGTGCATTCCTCCTACACCATCTTCATTGTATCTTTCCCTTCCCATCAGGGATGGAACAATTCCTGAACGACTAGCTCCTGTAGAGTCATGCAGGTAATGTCCCAATACTCCTGAGCTGTTACCGATGCCGTCAGGATGGGATTTGGATTTTGAGTTTAGCATTATCCTGCTCGTCTCACAAGCTGAAGCACCCAAAACAACTACCCTTGATTTGAGTTTGTACTCTTTCATATCCTCTTTGCTGACGAAAGAAACTCCAGTTGCTTTTCCCTGATCATTCGTAGTCACTTTTCTGACCATCGAGTTGGTAAACAAATCCACCTTACCTTTTTTCATGGCGGGATGAAGCAGACATGTTCCCGCCGAAAAATCTGCGTATACCTGACAGGCTCGGTTACATTGACTGCAGAAAAAACACACTCCCCGTTCATTATTTATAGGACGGGTGAGCATGGATAGCCGGGCTGGAATCATAGGAACGTTTGCAGCATTGGCTCCTTTCTTTAGATATAGCTCATGTAGTCTGGGTTTTGGAGGAGGTCAGAAAAAAACCATCTGGCTCATTATAGATCCCTTCCTTGGTACCAAAAACTCCTATCAGCTTATCTACTTTATCGTAATAAGGCTTTACGTCTTCATAGCCAATAGGCCAATCATCACCCAAGCCATCAATGCTTGCCCTTTTGAAATCATTCGGACCAAATCGCAGGGAAATCCTTCCCCAGTGGTTCGTGCGACCACCGACCATTCTGGATCTGAACCAGTCAAATTGGGTTCCATTCTTTCGGGTATAAGGTTCACCTTCAATATCCCAACCACCTATGGCGGCATCGAAATCACCGAAGGGTCTTATTCTTGTGCTGGCTCCTCTTCTTGGTGACTCCCAAGGCGGCCGAAGCTGGGTACGATCAGCATCCTTTCCAGGGTCAAAATCTCCTCCTGCCTCTATCACAGCTACTGTAAGCCCCGCTTCCGAAAGTATCTTGGAAGCCATACCTCCTCCTGCTCCGGAACCAACAATGATGACATCATACGGTTCCCCGGATGTTTTAATCTGAAAACTCATGTATTATTCTTGAATTGTATTGGTGATTAAACTCATAAGTAAAACTGAACAGCAGTTTATCTACTAGGCTGTGTGGCGGAAAATGTCCCTTCTCCTTTAACCCATTTTCCCGCTTGTCCAGTTAGGTATAAATAATGATCTGTTTGCAATTCAGGATCAATGCCTATGAATTTGCCATCTGCGTTCAATGGAGTTGTTCCCTCATGCATCACCTTAAAAATGGCTGTCCCTTCATCAATTTCATCGAACATGGCTACGTACAATGACTTTGCCCCGGACTTCACTGCTCCATTAATTTGTTGCCAAAAGAAGTTTCCTTTCAGTCTTGGAATAGCATTGTATTCTGCTTCCTGATTCATATTTCCCCAGCTAAATCCAGGAAAAACAAGAGGAATATACTTCACATTATTTGAGTTGCACCACTGTAAATCAGACACTAAAGTCTGGGAAGAAACCTCTCCATAGTTTGCGGAATTGTATCTCCCTACAGCCCAAGGCATGATCACATCAGATTTTTTGATCAGCTCATGTAGTTTGGGATTGTTCTCTGTATCATTCCCTAAGGATCTCCACCAATAAGGAATACCCAGCATTACGGAAACCCGGTTTTGAGATCCTTTCAACTGATCGACAAGTATGGAAGCATCCTCTATCGAATACTTTCTGTTGTCATTAAAGCCAACTCCCCAAACCGCTACCAGAGGCTTACCGTTTTCTCTCAGATAAGTCGGATTCTCCTGATTGTCAAACAGCTTGTACTTATTGACTAATTCAAAATAGTCCCTCTCTACGAATTCTCTAACATCCTCGCCTGTAGCACCGCTGAGGTCATACATGATGCAAACTGCCCTGCCGTATTTCTTGGCTGCTACCAATGCGTTCTTTTCCAATACTTTGTCGAAATGTCGCTTCCCAGACCGGATTGGAGTCTTTTACTTCAGCGACAAAACGTTGAAGGTAAACTCCATCAATTGCGTATTCCTTCATCCACTTAAAGTGTAAATCCGTAGTCTCAGCATCATAAGAGCTAAAAAGATGCGCAGTTTCCCCATTTTCAAATTTGAAATCTGTTGGGTAAGTTTTAGCATATTCACTTACATCTGCCCACATATCTATGGTAGAACAACCAGGCTGAAACCCACATCCTGACTGGTAATGATACCAGCCACGATTAGAATCATCGCCTTCTGCGGCAAACCATCCCTGATAACCAGCCATAACCAACCCATCGATATTGGTATACAATAACCCAGTCTCATCGTATTCTATTTCAGTAGTAGGTTTTGTGGGTGGATCAGGATCGGGGGTTGAATCAGGTTCAGTTGATTCTGAGCACCCGAAGGTGCTCAGGAGTATTATAGATAGCCAATAGGTCAAAAACATAGTGTTATAATTTTTCATTGCTTAAAGAGTAATTCGCTCCGCTGGTACATAGTTATATTTTGATTCAGCCGCATTGGCTATCGCTCCTATTCTGAAAAAGAAATCATCTGCTTTTCCAAAAATGGTACTGTTTGCCGCCACATCCATTTCAAGTGTAAAGACTTCATCCGGCAACACATCCCGATTGATATCATTTTCTACAGAAAAGGATTAAAACCCATTCCTGAAGCTACAAATAGAAATGCCACAACTTACGATATTGCAACATTTCTTGGCCCCGGTTTGCTCTACTGAAGCACTTTTTTTAATTGATGATGTAACATCACCTGTAACAAAATATGGTCATGGAAGATGTAACCAGTTGCAACGGGTGATGGCTAAATATTCTTTTGTGAGCAGTAT
>NZ_JBVVUG010000024.1:0-140178 GCF_055809615.1 Algoriphagus sp. 10J20-15 | reverse complement strand
AACCTTAAAAACCGAATACAATGAGTAAAGAATCATCTAGAAGAACTTTCATCAAAAAATCTGCAATCGCGGGGACAGCAGCAATGGTATTACCTACCATTATCCCGGCATCAGCTTTTGGCGCGAATGACAGAATAAATGCTGCAGTACTGGGAATCAATGGCAGAGGCAAAAGCCACATCCAAGGCTTTATGGCTCAAAAAGATGTGGAAGTCACCACCCTGTGTGATCCAGATATGAACCTTCTGACTCCTGCTCAGAAAGCTTTCAAGGAAAAATACAGTAAGGATGTAGCGATTGAACAAGACCTGAGAAAGGTTTTTGACAACAAGGATATCGATGTAGTCAGCTTGGCCACACCTAATCACTGGCATGCTTTGGCTACTATTTGGGCCTGTCAAGCAGGCAAAGACGTTTATGTAGAGAGAACCAGGCTCGCATAATATCTCAGAAGGACGTAGAATGATAGAAGCGGCCGAAAAATACTGACCGAATCGTGCAACATGGAGTTCAGCTACGAAGCTCTCCGGCTGTGCAGGAAGCCATTCAGTTGATGCGTGATGGCTACATTGGTCGAGTGTATATGGCTCGGGGTCTAGTGTTTAGAATGCGTGGAGATATAGGAATTAAAGGACCTTCTCCTGTACCAGCTGGATTGGATTATGACTTATGGACTGGCCCGGCACCAAAGGCTCCTTTTACGCATGATCTGGTGCATTACAATTGGCACTGGCATTTTGATTATGGAAATGGAGATGTAGGCAACCAGGGTATCCACGAAACAGACCTATGCATGTGGGGCCTTGATGTAGGTTTTCCTACGAAGATCACCTCTATGGGAGGCAAATACCTGTGGAAGGACAGTAAGGAAACTCCGGAAGTTTTGACTTCTATCTATAACTATCCTGATGAGGATAAAATTATCCAGTTTGAAGTTCGCCCTTGGTACACCAATGCAGAGGACGGAGCCACCGTAGGTAATATATTCTACGGGGACAAAGGCTATTTGGTCGTAGATGGCTATGATAAGTACAAAACCTTCTTGGGCAATGATCGCACGCAGGCAAGTCTGGAGATGATGGGGGAGCTGCTGCGTTCCGGAATGGATAGAGGAGCAGGAGGAACTGATGTTCACTTTGCCAACTTCATTGAGGCTGTTCGCAAGCATGATAAATCTATCCTAAATGGACCGGTGGAAACCGCTCACTTATCTTCTGGCTTGGCACACTTAGGGAATATTTCTTACAGACTGGGAAGAGTGTTGGACTTTGATCCTAAATCCGAGAAGTTTGTCAACGATCCTGAAGCCGATGCGATGCTGACCCGTGAGTACGGGCCAGCTTGGTTTTGAGGTACCTGCTAAAGTTTAGATTTCTAATTATCAGCTAATAAAAAACCCTGTCAGAGATTGTTCTGACAGGGTTTCTTTTTGAATAGGTATTGGATTACTATTTCACTTGACTTTCGGTATTGAGGAGTAAATTTAGTCTAGCTTCTCTACCCTCGTAGGCGTGTCTTCTCCGCTGATAATGCTTTGACTGCTCAGCGCAATGGCTTTAATTACCTCGGTCATATTTTCCATATCCAGCGTCTCGAACTCATCACTTGCTTTGTGGTAATTAGGCTCATTGTTTGGTGCTTCTTCCATTTTGGAGGTGGAGATCGTATGTGCTGGAACACCTAAAGCAGCTAAGGTTCTGTTATCAGATCTGTAAAATAAGTTTTGCTTAGGGTAGGGATCTGGTTCGAAATGGAATTTAGAACCTTCCAGATTCTTTTGAAGTATCTCGCCCATAGAACTCTTTTCAAAACCAGTGATGTAAGCAGAATTTGGTCCCCACTTACTGTCGGTGCCAATCATCTCGATATTGAACATAGCGACAACTTTATCTGGATCAAGCTGCTGGCTGAAGTAAGTACTTCCAAATCCACCAGACTCTTCTGCGGTGAAGGCTACAAAAATTAAGGTTCGCTCATTGTCCTTAATTTTATTGAAGTATTTCCCTAGCATCATAACAGCTGTAGTTCCTGCCGCATCGTCATTTGCCCCGTTGTAAATACTGTCCTGATTTGCGTCCGGCCTTCCTATTCCAAGGTGATCGTAATGTGCTCCAAAGACAACGTATTCATCCTTTGAAGATTTGCCAGGTATCACACCGACGACGTTCTTAAGCTCCTGCTCAGTAATTTTATTGGTGATTTTAAGTGATACAGAACTTGGGTCAAGTGTTTCTGTCAGCACGAAAACCTGGGAATGTGCACTAGGGAATTTTGCCCTGCCTGCTATTCTTCCTAATCGAGCGTAGTTACTGGAATGCGAAGGATCTATTAGGACCAAGGCGTTCTTTTCACCTCTCAAGACAGGAAATACCAACTGATTGAAATCGGCATCTTTTGGTACTTTGACCACTTCTATGTCTGACAGAGAATTGATTTCTATAGTTGCAGACGTACTATTAACTACCAAGTTGCTAGGGCTCAAAGCTTCTTTGTCTAGCGTTCCACTCACCTCAGCTGGAGTGGCTTGAATCATAGAAAAGCGCTGCAAATAGGATTTGTTTTCACCGAAATACCCTAAGCCGCTTGCTTCAAACTCTGAGGCTATGAAATTCGCAGCCTTTTCCAATCCTGGAGAATAAATTCCTCTTCCTTCCATCTCATCCGAAGAAAGAATTTTTTCTACTCGTGCTACTTCTGATACTGAAATGATAGAGCCGATTTTCGGCGTACAGGAATTAAGGCCTATACAAATAATGAGGATAGCGAGCGTTTTTTTCATGGGGTAAAAGCTTAATTCTGAAATATAGAATAGCGTAAAGATTGTCTCTTTTTGCCAATAATAGGCATGGTTATTAAAAAAGAGCAGCCTACGTTTTGTTAAATGGTCACAACATTATGCGTTTGTGGGCAATTTGTTGGAAAGGCTTTAGAATGGGTTTTGTGATAGTAGCAGCTTCAATTCCGAAGTTGTTTTAATCGGTCTCTCGCATTTTGATTTTCAGGATATAATTCAAGGGATTTTTCAAAATTTTCAATTGCCTTTTCATTTTCCCCAACAAACAAATAGGCTTCACCTAAACTGTCAAAAAGGTTGGCAGATTCTGGATACAAATATGTCGCTAATAGGAAAATGTTTATTCCTTTTCTCGATGTCTCAGGGTTGAATAGAAGCTGTAGTCCTAGATTGAGCTGTAGGCTTTCCTTCCGGTAATTTCAACTTCAGGATAATCATTCCAGGAGTGAATTGGTACAAGTCAATCAGATTTTGATAGATGCTTGGCTGCAAGCCTAATTCGATTGAAATCCTGAAAGTAGAGAAAGCTTGGCCGCTCCGCTTGCTCGGATCCATAGCTTACGTAACTCTTCATGCATGTTGTTTACAGAAGGCGTGTTATTTATGAATTTCATAGCTCTGATCATCACCCTTTAAATAGGCGTCTAAAAACCGTAAAGTGTAATGAGAAACCCATTTGTAGGATTCCATGAGTTCGGGATCACTTTTGTCTTGCCTCTTATCTCGAGGTTGGAATAAGACCCCTAAGGTGCTAAAATAGGAATGCGAGAGGTTGTGGAATTTCAGGCTATAGGCATTGCTTTTAATCAGATCATCATAAAATTCAAACGTGTTATTTAAGCTTGGATCTATTTTTTCAGCCAGTAAAACTTCATCAGGTATGTTTTTCTGGGCCAAATGAATAAAGGGAACATCCACGTTTTCAAGATTGAGAAATGGCGATTGCTTTAAGGTTTCATATTGATACTTGATGCTTCTGCCATCTAGGCTTACTATAGCCTTGATTTGCTCATTTCTCATTTGAGCAAGTACATTGGACAAGCCTCCATAGCTAAATCCTATAGTGGCAATTTGGTCGAGATTCGCAGCGGGAACTTTTGCTACTTCAGCAAGTAGAAACTCGATATCCCGTGCTTGCGCTTCCATATCTTTCCCCGTCCCACCATCAAAATCTATTCTCTGCTCCCCGACTTGGACTAGAAATCACGATATAACCATGGCTTGCCAAATATTCGCAAAGCGCAAAATTCTCAATTGAAGATGCCTGATAGCTTGGCGCGTAGATTAGCACAGGGAAAGCTCCATTTGCTGAGGATAAGACAGAATGGGCAGTAGTAACTTCTTGGAGGTGAGCTCGATTTTCAGGAGTGTTGGGATAGTAAAACCAGTTTAGGATTTGCTCATCTGGGAGGTATTCGCCATTCCTCTTCTTCCTTTAGAACTTGCATGTAATCTAAAACTGTCAACGCTTCGGTTTCGGTAGGATGATCTGTGGAAGGATACCAAATGCTTACAGGGATCGGCCTAGGGATACTTCTGTTGTTCCAATCGTAAATTCTCTGGTAAGTTCGAGTGCTGTCAGCGGTAACATAGTGCCGGAATCCAACCGCTAAAGGCTCCATTTTCCAAATCAATTTCATCCAATGAAGTTTGCCCGAAACTGAGAGAGCCTTTAAAAATTAGTAAAAGAATGACTGTGTTCCATTTCATGGAGAAGTTATTAGAATTACATCTTAGGATTCAAAGTTGGCTATAATATACATATTTGAATTTCTATGGCATATGTGAAGGGAAGGTATAGCGATGTAGAATAGCTAGGAAAATTAATCCAGAGAAGTGAGATTATTTGCTCCCCTTAAGAATCCCGGCAAGCTCAAGTGCACATCCCCAAGCTACAGTAAAGCCAGCACCACCATGACCATAATTGTGAAATACATTAGCGCAGTGAGAGTCAAACTCAAAGCGAACAGCGCTTCTTCTTGGGCGTAAGCCTACAATAACTTCTAGTATCTCCGGACTCTGGGAAATACCTGATTCTGTTAGTCTATGTAAGATCAAATCGGTATCTGCAGGATCGATTGACTCATTCCAATCATTCTCATAATCTGTTCCGCCAATTACAGAATCCTCAGATCTATTAATGATATAGCTGAGTGCGCCTCTTTTGGTGGGATTGGCAAAGGAAGGAACATTCATCTTCTTACATCGAAGGATTTGTCCTCGCATGGGATGCAGATCTTTATCATTGCAGAGTGATTTTGCTCCCAAACCCGTGCAGTTGATCACCAAGGCATCCAGACCAGCCATTTCCTCCAACGAAGTAACTTCCCGATTTTCAAAAGAACCTCCATTGGCAATGAAACGCTCGAAAAGATGTGGCAAATAAAGTTGGGGTTCTGCCAAAGGAACTTCAGAAATAAATGCCATTTGCATTCCTTTTGGTAATTCCTCAGGTCTTGCTTTTCGGACTTTCCCGGCTGGAAGTTGTCTTGTCCAGTCAATATTACTTTCTGGTGTGTAAGCTGTGAGAAAAGGAATAAAAGCTACTCCATTTCCTTCCTGGATTTCACTTTTATAGCGCTCATAGGCTAAAGTCGCCCAATGGTTTGTCTTTTCTTTGGGATGGATTTCAAAAGGAAACCAGATTGCACCGACTTTGCTGGAAAGAGTTATATCAAATCGCTCTTTGGCGACAAGCCGAACCTGAAAACCTGCTTCCTGAAGTGAAATAGCAGAGGTTAAACCCACTATTCCAGAGCCAACCACAGTGACTGATTTCATTAATAGCTTATTTTTTGGAGGCAGGGAAAGTTCCGTTGGGTTGGATTAGCAGCATTTGTGATGTGTTATCCTTTTCTTCAAACCTAACTTTATATCCTGTCAAGCCTTTTACCATAAATTCATTTTCTCCGGTGGGAGTGAGTGTATATTCTGGTTGCCCAGGCACGAATAAGGTCAATTTATCCTCCTTCATAAATACTTTCAAATCAGTTCCTCCCAACGCATAGGTTCCCACATAAGACTCCAGCGTTTCGGTAGAAACTTTTGCTTCTGCTGGTGTACGCTTGAAAGTCAGGGGATCCAGTGTCGGCTCCAATTTCAAACTGGCAGCTTCTATATCTCCCAGATCGCTGGTTCGGAAATTGAAATTGAGGCCTCCACCTGAAGTCGTATCTACCTTATTGTCTTTGACCGTCAATGCCTCGAAAATATCGTAGTGAAGATGATTTAGATAAACTCTTTCTCGAACAAACTGAGCCCAAAGTGAATCATTTTTGTATTCAATAGTAAAAGTGCCATACCCTGGATGATTGTATTTTCCTGTGTATTCAACCAGGGTATGAGATGGAGCGGTATTGGGTACAGTGCTGGACTTTTTCTCTGCTTTTGCTTTCTCCTGTTGTTCTTTGATCTTATTTATTTTTTCTGAGTAATAGCTTACCCAGTCAGTTTTTTCCAATCCTAAAATTTCATCAGCAAGAGCATCTCGTACTAGCCCTGGCAAAGCAGATCCATTTTGATTAGTCAGGACTACGATGCCTAAGCTGTCAGTTGGGAAAAATGCCACATTGGCAGAAAAGCCATCGATGTTTCCTCCGTGTTCAAGCCTATAGTGGCCTTTGTAGGAAGAATTGAACCAGGCATAGCCGTAACTGTTCAGGTGCTGATCTGGGAATTTCTTATCGGCAATCCCACCACCGACTAGCATCAGGGGATTCACGGCTTTCGCTACATAGGCCTCTGGGAGCACTTGAGTGTCACCTAGTTTGCCTTTGTTTAGCCAAATCTTCAACCAATTCGACATCTCTTTAACACTACTATTGATACTTCCGGCTGGGCTGATAGCTGCTATATCGTAGTAAGGCATGGCTTTGTTTGTAGTGAAGTCTTCCAAACTGTAGCCTTTGGAGATATTATCTTGAGCTACCATTTCGCTTATGCTCACATTGGAGCTAGTCATGTTAAGTGGCTTGAAAAATCGCTCTCTGATATTGTCTTCCCAGCTTTTGCCAGTTAGCTTTTCCGTGATTAGACCTTGTGCCAAATACATGAAGTTGTTGTAGTACCATTGCTTGCGAATTCCAGTGAATGGTTCCTGATATTTCACTCTAGCCAAAAGACTGTCTTTGTCTGCGGTTGGAAATAAATACCATGATAGATCATGCCGAGGTAGACCAGTTCGGTGGCTGATCATGTCCAAAATAGTGACTTGGTTATTTAATTCTTCGTTGTAGAATTCCAGTTCTGGCAAATATTTCTTAGGACTGTCGGTGAATTTCAATCCTTTTTCTTCCTCCATTATTCCTAAAAGCGCAACGGTAAATGCTTTGGATGAGGAGCCAATAGCATAAAGTGTGTTTTCATCCGCTTCGATCTTGTTTTCCAGATCCCGATATCCAAAACCTTTAGAATAAATCACCTGATCACCTTGGACCACAGCTACTGAAAAGCCAACTGTTTGAGTAGCTTCCTGAAGTGCTTTTAGCTTGGTGTCAATTGTTGTGGTGTTTAGCTTTGTCTGCGCATAAGTCAGTGAACCCGTGATAAAAAAAAGTATCGCAATTAGTGTGCTTCGCATGATTACTTGAATAAAGGTGGTTTTACAACCTTAAACTCAAGATTTTTTCCCTTAAAATCTAAGTATTAATAGAGTTTTTTTAGAACTGGGCTTACCCAATTCTTACTCGCGTGGTGCAGAGGCGACTACTTGGGGCCTATTCCTTAAATCCCAAGCAGCCTTAGCCTCTGACTTTCCTCCACACAAAATCTTATTAGGGTTAAGATTCTCTTCGGGTTAATAACGAAGAATGGTGAGGGTAAATTCTCGTGGATTGTACTAATTAGCTTTAAAAGATGTTAAGCTTGAAGCGCCTATACTTCACCTAGGTTTGTGTCTCACAGACCTATATAATTCAGCTTAAATGGTCTGTGTGACACAGACCACGGTTATGGATGCTAGCAAACCAATTTATACCCAAATCCTCGCACATTTAGGATCTGGATTTGATCGTCATGCTGAAGTTTTTTCCGAAGCTTAGTGATAAAAACATCCATGCTTCGGGCGTTGAAAAAGTCGTCTGACCCCCAGATCTGAGTAAGAATCAAACTTCTGTCTGTGATCTGATTGGCGTTTTCCAGAAGAATTTTTAGGAGCTGAGATTCTCTTGCTGTGAGGTGGCATTCTTCCTCATTTAGCTTTAAAAGTTGTTTTGTTGGATGAAATTCATATTTCCCAAGACTTAGCCAATCCGATTGATTTTTTCGCAATTGCTGGCGGTCAAGCTGAGCTTTGATCCTCACAATCAGTTCTTCCATACTGAAGGGTTTGCGCACATAATCATTTGCACCTAATCCAAATCCTTTCAACACGTCTTCGGTTTGTGATTTTGAAGTCAAAAAGATAATTGGTGTATAAGGATCAGTTTTCCTGATTTGCTCGGCAAGGGTAAACCCATCTTTTTTTGGCATCATCACGTCGAGTACTAACACGTCTGGTTTGGAGTTTTGATAACTGTCCCAAGCTTGCTGTCCATCGGCACACAACGTGACTATGAAATCCCGGCTTTCCAGACTTTCTTGGATGATCATTCCTAGTGCCATCTCATCCTCCGCTAGTAGAATTCTGACTTTACTCATGGCCAAATCGTAATAAATGAGGTGCTTCTTTCAGAGGATTCCAATTCGATTTTTCCCTCATGTTTTTCAATGATTTTCTTCACATAATACAGGCCAATTCCAAATCCTTTCACGTCATGAAGATTTCCTTTAGGGATTCTGTAGAATTGTTCAAAAACTTTATCTCTTTGATCTGAACTTATATTTCCTCCATTATCCCAGATTCTAATTCTAGTGCTAGCTCCTTGATCCAATGTGATTCTCACTTCATCTCCCCCGTATTTGAGCGCATTATCCAATAGGTTTGAAAGTACATTTTCGAAGTGAAAAGGATCAACGAGAATAGGTGTGACATGCGAAGGCAATACTAACTCTATCTCTTTTTCTGGTTCCAAGGTCTGAAATTTCTGAACCAAGGACCTTAGCACAGCAAGTGGATCGATCTGCTCTTTTTGAAGTATAAATTGATCGGAATCCAAGGTGGCAGTTTCCAGTAGTTTCTCCACCATTAAGTTCAATTTGAGCATTTGGGATTTAGATATACCCAGATACTTTTTGGTCTTTTCAGGATTGTTTTCTGGGTTGAACTGCTCGATTCCTTCGATTGCTGAAAGTGTAGTCGCAATAGGGGTTTTGAATTCATGCGTGATATTTCCTATCAGGTCTTCCTTGATTTCTGCGATTTCCTTTTGGTTTTTGATGGTTTGGTAGAGGTAGTAAAATGCTGCTGAGATAATCAACAAGAAGATAATTGACATCATAATATCAACCATCCCTCGCTTAAGGACAGTTAGAGCGGTGTTTTCAAAATACATCTCCAGCTTTTGACCTCGAGGTAAGAAGGTGGATTTGGAAACTGTAGAAAAAGGCATTTCGGTCAGGGCAGGATAGTTGAAAGAACCTGCTATGGTGTCTTTTTCGTACTGAAGTAGCCCGTAATTTATGTTGATATCCCTGCGGTCTAATTCATCCTTCACCAGTGCACTTATTTTCTCAAAATCAAGAGAATCCCGAGTAATGGAGATAATGATCTGATTTGTGAGCATTTTGAGGTTTCGGATACTGTCGGCTGCATCCAGACCTCGGAATATATTTATGTTTTGGATTTTAGTAGGGTCGATGGTATTGAGTGTGTCGAAGTGTGTTTTAAAGGTTAGATTTTTGGTAGTATCAAATTCCCCGAACCAACTTACAGCAGAAGTGTCTCCAGCTTCTATTTTTTCCAGCGCCTTAATGAGGATTTTGCTTTCCCCAATTTTCTTAAAAAAGTCATTCCCTGTACTGTCAAACTCAGCATTTTCGGTGTTGCGAAGTTTGATCGTAGTGCTCTTGTTCTCGGTGAGCGTAATCACATCTGTTTTAGCCAAATCTGCAAAATATACCTCAAGTGCATTGTCCAAGCTCAGTTGAATTTCAGTAGTTAGTTGAGTTTCGTTTAACCTGAACTGAGTGACATTTCTATAGATCTGCACCCCTATGCTCACTACTAGAGTAAGGGCAATCATAATACCTATTCGCTTGAATTGTAGCTTTTTCACAGTGCTAAAGTAGAGGCTAGGAAATTTAGAAAATCGAATGTTAACACACGTTAACAGTGCTTAACTAAGTTGCAGAGGCAGTTTGTATTGGTTTGTAACAACAAATTTACAGCTATGAACATACGAATTCTATTTCTCGCATTTACCCTGATGGGCTCGATCTTTACCGCCACTGCCCAAGGTTTGACAGGAAGAGCATATTATAAAACTTCCTCCAGATTTAATATTTCCATGGATAGTACCAAAATGGCTCCCGATGTCATTGCGGATCTTCAGAAGCAATTAAAAAAGCAGATGGAACGTGAATACATCCTTACTTTTTCTCAAACTGAATCCAACTGGAAGCAGGTGGAGAGTCTAGGTGCAGGCCCAGCCACCGCATCTTCGGGAGGAGCCAGCATCGTGATCAATACGGGAAATCAGGATAGACTTCTCTATAAAAATGTGGCAGAGCAAAGCTACATTAAGGAAGAGGATTTGATGGGAAAGGGTTTCTTGGTTAAAGACAGCTTGAATACCTATGATTGGGAATTGACCGGTGAAAGCAAGCAGATTGGTGATTATACCTGCCAAAAAGCTACTTATTCGAGGATTGTAGAAAGTAAGACTTTTTCCATGGGGCAGGATGAGATGGAGCTTACAAAAGACACTGTAAATGTGACTGCCTGGTTTACCATGCAAATTCCCGTGAGTCATGGTCCAGATGATTTTTGGGGTTTGCCTGGGTTAATTCTTGAATTGCAAAATAGAGGGGTGACTTATATCGCTGAGCGAATAGTCTTGAATCCAACTGAAAAAGTGCAACTAGAAATCCCTAAAAAAGGACAACTGATCAGTAGTAAGGAATATCAGGCGCTTTCTGAAGAAAAGATGCAGGAGATGATGAAACGCTATTCCGGCAAGCCTGGAAACGGCAATGAAATGGTAATCAAAATCGGGAATTAATCGCTTACAAAAGTCTATCCATGTTATTTGCAAAGCGCTTTTTCGCAATAGGATTTTTTCTCCTGATTGCCTTACCTTCTTTTTCTCAAAATAAAAACCTGATCGGGCAAGTCCTGGACAGTATAAATCAGCCAATTGCCTACGCAAATGTGGTAGCTATCAATCAGAGTACGCAGAAGATCGGCGGATTTGCGATTACGAATGGCGAGGGTCGATTTAAGATAGGGCTGCCGCCTGGTTCGGAATATTTACTTCGAGTTTCCTTTGTAGGGTATAAGCAATTTGAACTGAAGATCAATGAATGGTCTGATCAGGAGCAGATAAAGGTTATTCTCAGTCAGGATGAAACTATGCTGGATCAAGTGGAGGTAGTGACTGAACTGCCCATCACGATGAAAGGAGACACGTTGACTTATAAGACTGATGCATTTACTACGGGGACGGAGCGGAAACTGAATGATGTATTAGAAAAGCTTCCAGGATTTGAGGTAGATGATAATGGAGAAGTGAAGGTCCAAGGGAAAAAGGTAGATAAAGTAATGGTGGATGGGAAGAATTTCTTTGATGGAGATACCAAGCTTGCCACCAAAAACCTTCCGGCAAATGCTGTTGATCGTGTTCAAGTGCTGAAGAATTTCAATGAGGTAGGCCCAGTTCGTGGGTTGGATAATGACGAGACTTTGGCGCTAAATATTCAATTAAAGGATGGGAAAAAGAACTTGGTTTTTGGGGACCTGACAGCTGGGCTCGGGCCTGAGGAGCGCTATTTGGGCCATGCGAATGCTTTTTACTATTCTCCAAAAGTGAATCTCAATCTGATTGCTGATGCAAATAACGTGGGAGAATTGGCTTTCACCCTTCAGGATTACTTTAGGTTCAGTGGAGGATTGGCTGGATTGGCGGGGAAGTCAGGTTCATCACTTAGTATGAGTTCGGACGATCTGGGAATACCAATGGCACAGCGAAATAATGCTTTGGAATTAAAAACTGACTTGGCTGCTGTGAATTTGAATTACACTCCAAATAAGAGATGGCGGCATTCGGGTTTCGTGATCGGTTCGGCTTCCAAGAATAAACTGGGGTCCTCGTCTCAGCGAACGTATTTGCGAACAGATGGAAATAATGAGGAAACACTCACTTCCGCTAACACGGTTGAGAATAAGTCAGGCCTGATGAAATATGCAGTGACATTTACTCCAAAAGAGGAAACGTATGTCAAATACAGCGTTTTTGGAAAGTTAGCGGACATAGCCAATCAGAGTTTTCAGGATTCAGACTTTGGGCAGATTCGCCAGCAAATCAATAGCTACCAAAGTCGGCAGCCTTACACAGTTCAGCAGAAAGGGGAGTGGTTTCATTCACCTTCGGATAAGAGAGTTTTCTCTATGGAGGGCAATTGGGAGAAAAAGTACACCAATCCTCTGTATGATTTGACTACGAATCAAAAGCCTTTCAATGGAATGTTGCCAGTGATGGATAGAGAAACTTACCGCTTTTTACAAAGACAGGATATCAAAACCCGCACCCTGGAAGGAGCTTTCAATTATTACCATATCCTAAATCCCACCAATCATATCAATTGGAGTTTAGGATATTCATCTATTAGACAAGAGCTAGTTGGAAGTTTGGAGCAGGCAGATACAGATGATGAATTGGATTTGGGAGAGTTTGAGAATGATTCCCGCTTTGATTTTCAGGATTTGTATTTAGGAATGACCTACAAGACTAAATGGAAGTCAGTTGTCATAAGTTCTTCACTTTATCTCCACAGATACGCATGGAATGATGTGCAAATGGATGATGAGTTGAGTAATGATAAATTCCTGCTGCTGCCAGGTATGTATGCTAAATGGAGCATCAAATCTAATCGCTCGCTGACTTACCGATTCAGTAGCCAAGCGAATTTCATGGATATAGAGAAGCTCGCGCAAGGGTTGGTGGTATCAGATTACAATTCGATTTTCCAAGGGAATAGACAGTTGGATAATGGCTTGTTTTACACCCAATCCTTGAATTATAACCACTTTGATTTCTTCTCTTCACTTAATTTATTCGGAAACCTGAGTTGGACAAGGAAACATCAAGATTTGGTGAATACCACCGATTTTGCAGGGATTAACAGGATCATGAGTATTCAAAATATTGATCCAGTGAATGAGTCCCTGACGGCTAGTCTTCAGGCTGATAAGCGTTTTCAGTCCTTCAAAATCTCTGGGGGAGGAAACTGGAATAATTATGCTACCAATAGTTTGGTTGATCAAAACTATATCCAAAATAGTCAATTTGCACACTCATATTTTATCAAGTACACCAGTACATTTATGAAAACTGTGGAGGTGGATTTGGGATATACTTGGAATCAGAACTTTTACAATTCTACCAATGCCAAGAATACTTTTAATACGCACTCACCGAAAATTGAAGTGGACTGGGACATCTGGAGTGGTCTGAAATTGAATGCGGATTACACTTACAATGCTTACATGAATAAAGCTTCTGGTACCACCAGTGACTTTGATTTCTTCAATGCTTTCCTCAGCTATCAGGGTAAGTCAAGTCCTTGGGAGTTCAGGCTGACTGTTTGGAATATACTGGATACCCGATCCATTCGTAGAGATAGTTTCACCGAGAATTTGATCAGTACCTATTCTTATTTGGTTCAGCCGAGATATGGCTTGTTTTCTGTGAAGTGGGATATTTAGACAGTTGTTGGGTGTTTGGTGTTGGATGACCGATGTTGGTTTTGAGATGATTTATAAGGGTTTCATTATGAAGCAAGTGACTTCTTGGAGTAATGGCTGAAGTACCAATTCGTTAATTCCCCCATTTTTCAAAGGGATTAGGGGGGGGCACGTACACTATTCTAAAACAGAAAAGGCCGGGAATTCCCGGCCTTTTGAATTGTGGTAGTTTTCTGATTACTCGCTTGCAACCAATTTCACATCAAGCTCTACATCGTCGTAGATCATTTTATCGGCTAGGTTTTCGAAGTAAGATCCTGAACGATATTTAATGTCGTAATGCGTTCGGTCAAAAGTCAATTTGCCAGTGGCTATGATTTTACCGCCATTTACAGCTACTGTAGCAGGAAAATTGACCGGTTTAGTCATGTTTTTGATTGTCAAATCACCAGTGAGCTGGTAGTCTTTTCCATTAGTAGTGGTTGCTTTTGTGATTACAAACTTGGATTTATTATGCTTTTCCACTGAGAAAAAATCATCAGATTTTAGGTGGTCAGTTAACCTTTTGTTGGACCCAGCATCAGTAATATCTTCAACTGTCAAGTTGGTCATATCCATTTCGAAAGTTCCACCGAGAATTTTACCATTTTGGTAATCAAGCGTGGCAGAAGAAATAGGCACTTTACCGTGGTGCTGTCCTGTTACTTTTTTGGCAGTCCAAGTGATTGTGCTTTCTGAAGTGTCAACAGTCGCTACTTCCGGGACTATTGAAAGCGCTGTAAATGCTAATGTGAATAGTAAAGTAAAGATTTTCATATATGGATTTGGTTTGAATGGGATAACACGTAGCACCTGCACGCAAGGTTCTGTGATCGGCTTGTTTAAGACTAATTTATTCAAAAGGCAGAATTTGCTGTTTTCCGGTAGTCTTAACCAAACTATCTGCGGGCTAGAGAAATAGGTTGTCTCATTTTCTTGAGTGTATTACTTATATTTAACTAGACGACTTCTAAAATTATACTTATGAAATATGTACTCTCTATACTTCTCTGCCTTATGACGTTATCAGCTTTTGCACAACTTCAGCCTATAAAATCTGGAGTATTTAAATGGGATGATTTTAAAGTTGTACCGAATGGTGACCGAGTGGGTAGGCCCATATTGGAAGGAGTTTCCACACATTTAGATTACCTGGAGATGCATGCAACTACCCAAAATGTAGGAGCCAAACCTAGTACAGCTCACGCAAACGAGGATATAGAAGAGATAATACTAGTTAAGGAAGGCACGATGAAGGTTACCATAGAAGGAAAGAGCACTATTCTTGGAGCTAATGGAGTGGTCTCGCTGATGCCAAAGCAGATGCACTCCCTTCAAAATGTAGGAACTACCCCGCTTACCTATTACATCATCCGATATAGATCAAAGAAGAAAATGGATGTAGATAGGGGAGTAGCCTCAGGGAATTCGCTGATGATCAACGCTGATTCCCTACCTTACAAATCTACAAGTGTAGGAGGTGTTCGTTCTTATTTTGATAGGGAAACTGCTATGTGCGAAAGACTTGAAATGCATGTCACTACCTTGGATAGAAAAGTAGCGAGTCATGAACCTCATGCTCATGAAGAAACTGAGATTATCCTTATGATTTCCGGTGAAACAGCCCAAATGATCGATGGAAAAGAATACACTGCCAAAGCTGGAGATTTTTATTTCATGGAATCCCAATCTTTTCATGGTATTCGAAACCTCAGCGACGAGCCTACGACTTACTTCGCGTTTAAGTGGAAGTAATTTTGCTTTGTGGAGTAAACTTGAGGGTTAAGCTTCGCTTGTATTGCAGCTTTATTTCCTTTTCATCTAATTCATCGAATCTTAACCGAAATAGTTAAATCGTCAATCTCCTAGATGTGGGAGCTTATCTAATAACTTATTGTAGAAAGTTTTTCCGATAGGAAGCACATCATTTCCGATCTTCAGGGAATACCTTTTCAGGGCATCTCTTTTGAAAATATTTACAAAATAACTTTTGTGGACCTGGAAAAATAGACTTTTCGGGAGCTTATTGAAAATGTCTCTGGAAGTACATCTAAGCGTGTGGAGTTTGCTGTTGCTATAGACATGAGTATATACTCCTTCTACTTTGATCCATTGTATATCCTTAATAAAAAGTCGCTTAAGCCAACCGCTCTCTCTGATAAAAACCTCTTTTTCATACAAATCATCGCTATCAGTTTCCATAGTTGAATTGGGTTTAGATTGATTTATTAGATGAATATCCTCCAAGGAATAGGACTTTGGTTCAAATTTTAAACGTTCTAGTTTTTTATGATTTTTGGTAAGTCTCTCTAGTTCACACTCAAGAATATCTTCATTTATCGCCGTAAAAACCAGAATTGAGATCCTATGGGGTCCGTAATCTAAGAGTGAATCTTCACTTTCAAAAAATGAAGAATGCCTGCTTGTCTTTCCGTTGAGAAAAGGTGACACCTTGTAGAGATGCGCTCTTTCTTCTCCCAAAAAACCTAGAGGGGTATTAAAAGTGGAATTGCAGTAATTCTTTAATAATGAAATTGAGTTTTCAATAGAATTATTGCCTGTAGGATACAAGTAGCTATTAACCATGGCCGATCCATTAAAATTGTAAGAACTCTTCTTTGGAAGATTTACGATCTAAGTGGATTAATCGGATTAGGCTAAGGCGAAATTAGTTTGAAAGTTTATTTATATTTTGAAGCAAGGTATGGTAGTAGTTGCGACCAATAGGGATTTCTATATTGTCAATTTTGACAGCATTGGAGCTGAGTGCTTCTATTTTTTCCATATTCGCTATATATGACTTATGAACTCTAGAAAACTGATTTTCAGGAAGTTTCTTCATTAAGTCTTTGACCGTGTTTCTCAAAGTATATTGTTTCTCCTTTACAAAAATATGAGTGTAGGTTCCTTCCGCTTTGATATAGCTTATATCCGAAATCAGAATTTTTTTTAACCAGCCATTTTCTCTGATAAATAGGTCGGTATTGGTGTTTTTCTGCTGATCGGCAGATTTTTTTAGGTTGACTTTATGTCTCTCCATTGCCAATTCAATGCTGGTTACAAGGGAATTGGATGTGAATGGTTTAGTGATAAAACCATCTGGTTGAATATGATTTACTCTTTTTACTATTTCTTTACCTGAAGCGCTGGTTAGAAAAACTATGGGAAGGTCTATCGTTTGTCTTAATTCTTCAGCTAGTTCTATGCCCGTTTTATTGCCTTTTAGTTTTATATCTACCAATACTAAATCTGGTGAGTTCTCCTCAATGATCGAAAGAGCCGTTTCTGCCTGATCTAATATTTTCACAATATCATATCCTCTAAGGGTTAATATCTCCTTGATATTTTCAGAAAGGTTGAAATTATCCTCAACTAGCAATACTTTAGGTTTTGTATAGAATTGGTCCATTTGTGCTCCCTTTGTTGTTTCATTACTAAAAAAATAAAAAGTAGGAGTATTTCAATACTTTTTATCTAAAATATAAAAATTAAAAATATGGCTTCAGACAAATCTCAACTCACTGTCTTCGAAAATGAAGATTTACTTTTTGATTTAAAGACAGGGAGTATTCTCAAAATAAGTGATCGCTTAAAATTGCATTTTGGGGAAGAGTTTGTATGTCAGGTGCTTAACTTTAAAGATTATGAACGGATAACCAAATCTGATGAAATACAGAATAGAAACTTAGAATTAGCCGGAGACCAGATATTTAATTATACAATCAAGCAGAACGGTGAAAAATTTTATGTGAATGAATTGTTCTGGGTCGATCATGAAAAGCAGAGCTTACACTTGGTTATTAATTTTCATAACAGACAGAATATTTTTGAATTGTCCTATGACTCTATCATGGAGTCTTTAGAAAAAACTGAGAAGCCTGCGATAGTTTTTGATATTGGTTTGAAACGTGTCATCGCGGTAAATTCCACCTTAAAACTTCTATTGCTCCAACCTTTTTCAGAATTAGCATCGGGATTTGTGATCAGTGATTTTTTTGTGAATAAAGAGCAGTATGAATGCGTAATTGATTGGATTAAAAATGGGACGACTTCTTCTACCGTCTTTGAGTCACATCTCTACTTGGGAAAAAAGGAAGGAACTTGGTATGAAATGACTTTATACAAGACTACTCCTGATGATGAAGTTTATATATTCTGTTCTCTCAAAAGTATTTCAGTCCAGAAAGCCACAGAGAAACAACTTCAAAGGACGAATGAACTCCTTTCTAGAGTTGTTGAGGTACAGAGTCATTTTTTATCAAAGCCGGTAGGAGCCAATCCTTATGACCTGTTGTTAAGCAATATTCTGAGTGTAATTGATGCAAAGCTTGGGTTTGTAGGTAAAGTAGACCTAGACACGAAGGGAGCACAGGTGTTAAAAATCCATGCAGCAACAGATATTTCAGGAAATGGACCAGAAGCTTATCAACTCTACCATAAATATGTAAAAGACGATTTCTTATTCAGACATTTTGATAACCTTTTTGGAGCCTGCATAGTTGAATCCAAAATTATTTTGGAAAATAATCCTCCCGCCAATCCTCATACTAAGGGGAAAAAAATTCCAGGTCACCCAACCATGGAGAATTTTTTAGGGGTTCCAATATTTAAAGGGAAGGAAGTAATTGGATTAATTGGACTTGGGAATAAAAAGGGAGGTTTTACAGATCAGGATATAACTGATTTGAAGCCATTTATTTCTACGTATTCGGTTATAATTGACGCATTTAAAACGGAGCAGGATAAAATCAAATTTGAGAAGAATTCTCAGGTGGGAGCTCAAATCTTGGCCACCGTAGCAGATCACAGTCCTGATGTGATTGTTGTATTGAACAATTTATCTGAGTTTGAATTTATTTCGCCTTCTGTGTCACAATTTTTTGATAAAGGGACCAGGGAGGAGGAGATGCACAGGAAAATCAGAGTTCTTTTGAAAAAGACTCTAACTCCAGAATTTAAAATTTCGGATGGAAGATATAGATCAAGATTGAAGTTGTACTTCAAGGACGAGGGTGAATATTGGGTAGAATCAAATTTGAATATTCTTAATGAGAATAATAATCAAAAGATTATCGCAGTGATTAGAGATGTTTCTTCTCAAATGAATTTTGAACAGAGGCTAATCGAATCGCTGAGAAAAGAGAGGCAATTCAATTCCTTTGTGTCTGATTTCATGAATATTGTTTCTCATGAATTTAAAACACCGTTAGCTACCATAATTTCAAGTATGGAGCTATCAAAAATTTACTTGGAGAATTTGGCTGATATTCCGGGTGCTGCTAAGCTTCAAACTCATCATAGGAAAATAGAGGTTGAACTTGATAATCTTCATAAATTGATCTCTAATTCTCTTGATTATGAGCGATTTGTAAATAATAGTCCCGCATTGAAAAAGGAAGAGGTGGAATTCGTTTCTTTTGTCCAAGAGGCCTTGGCAAAGCACGATTACCTGGGGAAAGTAGATTTTATCTCTGAGGTTGAAAATGGAGTGAGAATGGAATGGGATAATTTTTTGATGCATACCAGCCTTATCAATTTGGTAAATAATGCATTGAAATATGGCGGAGTGTCAAAGAAACCGATTGTACGCTTGTTTCAACAGGATAGGATGAATGGAATAGAAGTGAAGGATTTTGGGATAGGAATCCTGGAGGAAGAGCTACCCTATGTATTCACTCCCTTTTTTAGAGGGTCAAATGTAAATGGAGTAGAGGGAACAGGCTTCGGATTAGTCGCGGTTAAGAATTTCGTAGAGATGCATAAAGGTGAGATTAAAATTTACTCAAAACCTGGAAAGGGTACTACTGTAAGACTGCTTTTTGGTATTTAGAAGATTTGAATATCCCTTTTTAGAAGATTTTGGACTTTGTTGTTATCAAACGGTGGATTATTGAAATCTAAAATGCTTAATATGTTATTAAATTATTTATTTTAATTTTTATTTGTAATAAGTTCATGGATAAATGAATTTTAAATATATTTTTTTGTCCCCTGATTTTTTTATTTAACCAGAATGTGGAGGCAATAAGTTACCTTTTTTAAAAATTGCTTAAAGTATATAGATTCCTTCTTGAAGATTTTATTCTAAATGGAAGGTCGTCGGTTAAATATCTGTTTAAAAGTATTTATTGCTCTTATTATCTCTGCGGTACTTGTCTGCCGATCAACTTATGCAAGGACAGAATATGCAACCACGGCAACTTCTATAATCGGAAATAAAACTACTCCATGTGGTGGAATATTTCCGAGTTGCGTACCCACTATATTAAATCGAACTAACGCGCAAAGTGATAATGGGTTATATGCACGTATGTTATCGAGTCCAGGAGCATTATTTGGAGTGGGATCTTATAAGTCAAAAATTCAATTAAAATTTGATTCTACCGTTCCGGCAAATACAATTACCTATATCCGAATTGATGCAGATCAAAGCTTACTACAGTCTCTCCTAGGGGGTAGTCTTGGAGATTTGCTTTCAGGAGTATTAAGTATGGTTTTATTAGGGGAACAAGAGATAGTAATTGAAGCGAGATCGTCTTCAGGCTCAGTAATGGCTGAGAATTCAAGTTTGCTGGGGTTTAATAACGACCTTGTGTGGCTTGTAAATGATGAATTTGGAAATAGCTATTTGGCAATTAGGCCTGATACAGCCTACGATAGAATTTTGATCACAAATCAGTCCAGTTCACTTGTAGGAGGCAATACAGAATACACATTAGACGTCTACCATGCATTTTATTTTGATTCAGATTTATGTGATCCCCAACCCACTTTTACAAGCTTCGACGGTAGTGGAATAACCCTAGACGCAGCTGGGTTAAATCCTTTGGTAGAATCCTTAAGCCTCGCAATTGATGATGATTTGGAAACTACCTTTTCAGAGATATCATTGGGTGTTGTGGGTTTGGCGGGTACTATGGAGCAGAAAATCTACTTCAATTCCCCTGTACAACCTGGCAATGAAGTTTTGATAAGTATGGCTACCGGTCAGTCTTTACTTGATTTAGGGCTTTTGAATTACGTTGAATTAGTCGCTTATTCCAATGGGGTAGAGGTGTCTACCGTCTCTGCGGCTAGTCTCTTGGAATTGGATGTATTAGGTTTATTGGCATCAGATGAATTTTTTCAATTCCCCATTAGTGCTGGAACGAGCACAATAGATGCAGTCGGTATCCGAATGGCATCATTGGTGGATTTGGGTGCTCTTACCGGTAGCCTACAGATCAGTGGGGCAACTGTCAAAGCTATTCGACCGGTAATTGATACACTTCCTGAGGAAGGATTCTATGAAATTTGCTATGGACAAACAGTAACTGTGACCCCAGATAATGCTGCAGGAGGGGATTTGAATTGGTATAGAATAGAATCTAATAATGATGAGACCGCAATAGGAATAGCAGATGCATATACAACTCCTATTGACCTTGCTCCAGGAGACCATGAATTTTTAGTAAAGTCAAATGGACTATCCTGTGCTGGCGAGAGTGAGCCATCTCGATTCAAAATCAAGGTAAAACCTGTTCCAACCCCAGCAAACTACAGTATTGAGCCTTCAGGTAAGCTAGGAATAGATGAAGATGGAAAGTATACCTATTTGGAAGGGGTAAATCCAATGACGCTAAAACCCTCGATTAAAGATCTGCCAACTGATGGTTTTTTCGAATGGTACGTGGATGAAGATATGGCTATACAGATTACAGATGGCTTTGTGATAGATGATGTACTGTTCGAATTGGATGGTGCAGATCTAACCATGACAGGGCTTAAGTTTAGAGATGAAACTGATCCATACAAATTTTATTTGAATTGGATTCCTAATGAAGGATGCATCTCAGATGAGCCTATGGAACTGGATCTGAGTTCAATCGCAAGAATTTTGAATGTTTCTCTTGAGCGTTTCGATGCCAATTTAACATCAATAGGTGAGGTTGATTTGTCTTGGGAATTTTCAAAACAACCTGAAAATAAAAAGGTAATCATTCAAAGAGCCGGTTCAAATCTAGATTTCAGAGAAATCTGGGCGAAAAACTTGAGTGAGGAAGTTACCAATAGGTATTTGGATGAAACCCCTTTAAAAGGAGAAAGCTATTATAGACTGGTTTTGATAAATGAAAATAGTGGGATAGAATTCACTTCTGACTTGCGCCGTGTTTACAATGCCCATGGCCTTTCAAATGCCTATCAGGTGTATCCTAATCAGTTTGAAAATCAATTCACTATAGGAACTAGCTACAGCGAGAGTAAAGAGATATCCTATCAATTGTATTCCGGAAAAGGATCAATTCTTAGAGCTGGAAAAGCAAGAGTAGGTAGGCAAAATACTCTTCGGATCAGTAATTTGGAATCTCACCCGCCTGGTGAATATTTTTTGATCATTATCGACTCGAGTGATAAACACGCAATTCATTTAATTAAAAATTAATGTCGGATCTAATCCTGATTTGATAGCTGTGCCTTATAGAAGGAAAATATATGCTATATGTTTAGCTATTGAACCATGTTGTTTTTCCTTTTTCTTGGAGTTATTGTCTTTTTGATAACAGAAAATTGCAATTAAATAACAGAATGGCAGTATACCTTTTAGAGTCGATATATAATTTCTAATTTTTGTAAAGTTGAAATTATTACTGCTTAAATATTCTCTATGAAGTACAGCTACTGTTATTTTATTATCCTAGTTTTTAAAAGTGCTTTATCCCTGATGTTAGATGTAATGACATCTAATATTAAGGGGTTAATAAAGAGTTACATACACTTTTTATGCTGTTCATTTTTTAATTGTTTGGATCGTTTATTATGCTCTTTTAGTGCAATTGATAATTTTTTTCAACCAGCTTTTTCAATTTCGGGTATTGTGCTCAATAATGTCCTTTATAATCAACCCAATCTATTATTTCAATCGAAAAATTTTAAAACTACAACATATGAAAACTCTCTTTAAATATAATAGTCTGAAATTGAGAGGTATAAGCGCCATACTTAGGTATGGTGTTGCTTTTTTTATATACTCATTAATTGCTGTATGTTTTTTGACAGAGGCCTACGGTCAAACAAAGCAATTTCCCACCCTAGCCACTGAAATCAGTGATGATGATCGGAGCTGTGGTTTGTTTTGTCTTGAGTCTACAGTTCAGGATAAAAATAATGCGTTAAGTGATGATAATCAGTTCGCTAGATTGTATGGCAGCCCAGGGTTCTTAGCGGGTTTAGGTGCATATGAAGGAAGTTTGGAGTTACAATTCCCTTCCACTCTCCCAGCCGAAACTTGGTCTTACGTGAGAATAGGAGCAGATGAAAGTTTGTTACAGGCGCTTCTGGGAGGTAGTCTGGGCGAATTGCTAAGTGATGTACTGGGTTCGGTATTATTGGGTAATCAAGAAATAGAAATCCAAGCAAGGACATCAGGTGGAGCCGTGTTATCCAGAACCAGCACGCAGGGCTTTGATACAGACAGAGTAAGGCTAGTTCAAGATGAGACCGGTGATTATTTTTTGGCGATAAAGCCAGGTGCAGCATATGATAGAATTAGATTGACCAATAGGTCAACGGCTCTGGCAGGTCTAGGCTCTGAATACACCCTTGACGTTTATAATGCATTTTATCTGGATGGGGCAGATGCCTGTGGCGAGTTCAGATTTACTTCTTTCGATGGAGAAGGAATCTCTCTTGATTTGTTGGGTGCTGGAGTCGATAATGCAGAAAATGCGATTGATTCAGACCTGAACTCGTATTCCGAAATCAGCATAGGCACCTTAGGTGTGGGAGCATCCATGTTCCAGTCAGTTTATTACGAAACTCCATCTGCGCCGGAAGACTATTTCAAGGTGAAATTGGGTGTTGCCAATGCAGGTGTTTTGACAGCTGATTTAATTGGTGGAATAGAAGTACGTGCTTATAACGGATCTAATTTAGTCTTTATCCAAAAGCTATCCGGAGGATTGATCAATGGATTGGATGTGCTTGGTCTGCTTCAAAGTGGAAGTACAGTTACCCTTCCTTTTGGTCCAGGAGTAGCTTTTGACAGAGTTACGGTAGGATACACCTCCGTTGTTTCCTTAAATGCCCTTTCCAATTCTCCAATCAGATTATATGATGTGCAGCGTTTCGGGGCTGCCTGTCCAGATCCTGATCCGATTCCTTTGCCTACCGCAACAGAGCCAATGCTCAGCAATAGCAGCTGTGATGCTACGGTATTGGCTTTTGAAAATGCCAATTTCCCACTCAATACTGTTGATGGAAATAACGATACCTATACTACCCTCAGCGCCAGTTCCGGTATTGCATTGGGAGTGGGAGATTATGAGGGATTTGTAGAGTTGGGATTTGATTCCCGGGCTGCAGGTACCTCTTCGTATGTGAGAATAGATTTTGACGAGGAAGTATTGTTAGGCTTACTTGATGGAACTGCCGGAGAGCTTCTGGGCGGAGTAGTAGACAATGTTCTTTTTGGCAGTCACTACTTCACGGTAGAGGTTAAGAATAACGGATCGCAGGTTTTTGAAAGCTCAAGTAACAATGGTTTTTTCAATCAACCAGTCAAAATAGTTCAGGATAAGAACAATCATTACTATGTAGAAGTAACTCCTGAGAGTGCTTATACCAGTATAAGAATTACAGAATCACTTGGTGCAATTGCAGGGCTGGGTGAAGTGCGGAGCATGAATGTTTATCATGTGTGTACTTCAACAGGTTTTGAGCCATGTGAGCAGGCATTTGCTACGTATTCGGAATCGGAAGGTATCAGCCTGGATCTTCTTGGATTAGGAGCAGCAGGGGTAGTTAATGCAGGATTTGCTATTGACGGTGATCCGGCAACTGCTTCAGAGGTAAGTATTGGAGCAGCGGGACTTGGATCCAGCGTTTACCAGTTTGTGAATTTCCATTCTTCATCAGCTCCTGAAGATCACTTCAGAGTCAAACTGGCGATGGAAGGTGGAAATCTGTTGACCGCAGAAATTTTAGGAAGCATAGTTATCAAAGCTTTTGATGGAGATACAGAAGTGTACTCTCAGGGTCTTCGGGATGGCTTGATATCAGGATTGGACTTATTGGGATTACTCCAAAGCGGAGGAACAATTAATCTTCCTTTTGGCCCAGATGTTGTCTTTTGATAGAGTTGCTGTAGGGATCGAATCTGTGGTGAGTGCCAATGTGATTCAGAATCCAGTGAAAATTTTCAGCATAGAAAGATTCAGTGCAGCATGTCCAGATCCAGAGCTGACTGCGCCACCTGAGACTATTCCTCCATTTAACACTTCAGATTGTGCTGCCGAAGTAGTGGACTGGGCAAATACCAATTTCCCACTCAATGCAGTGGATGGGAACAATGATTCCTATGCGGTATTATCTGCAAGTACAGGTACGGCATTGGGACTAGGGGCCTATAGTAGCCATATCGAGTTGAGGTATGCTGCTCCAGTAGCCGCGGGCGAAACATCCTATGTTCGGATAGAATTTGAAAATGACGAGTTGAATGCCTTGTTAGGTGGAAGTTTAGGTTCAGATTTGGCGGATCTATTGGGGTCAGTGGCACTTGGTGATCACTACTTCACCGTCACACCAAAAACTGCCGGTGGAACGGATATTTATACAGCTAGTAGCGCCACAGGTTTTGGTAATCAGGATGTTCGCGTAGTTCAGGATGAATCAGGCAGATTCTACATCGCCTTTACTGCAGATCAAGCCTATCAATCAGTAAGAATTGACCACTACTTAGCTGCACTAATTGGATTGGATAACACGGCTACCATGCACGTCTTCAGCATGTGTAGAGAGACTGAATTTGATCTATGTGAACAAGCTACTTTTACTGATTTTGACGGTTCTGGTATTGCTGTTGATCTATTGGATATCACAAAAGGAGGCGTGTTTAACCCTCAAAATGCCATTGACGGAAACAGTTCAAATTATTCCACAATCAATCTTGGAATTGCTGGAATAGGGGCAACTGTCTATCAAAACATTTATTTCAAAACAAAATCTCAGAACACGGACGCGCTACGAATCAGAGTGCAACTTGACGAACCGGGAATTTTGAATTTGGATCTTGCAGGTTCATACCGTTTGATTCTTTACAATGGCAACGATGAAGTTTACAATGAATCACTTCAGGATGCCTCTGATAAATAACCTGGATCTATTGGGGCTTCTTAATTCAGGCGGAATTCAGGAGCTTTTGATCGAACCGGGAGTGGTGTATGATCGGGTGAGTTTTGGGCTTCAGTCCATTGCCGCAATAAATACCAGTGCACCGATCAGATTGTATGGAATCAGCCGGATTTCCGACGGATGTCCAGATCCTGATGTGGCTGATCCTCCATATTTAAGCCCAGTCTGTGCAGAGGAATTGATTGATGCGTCTTTTGCAGATAATCTTGCCAATCTTTTTGACGGAAACTTTAACAGTTTCGCTACCATCAATTCCAGCGGAGGCGCATTATTAACCGGAATTGGAGCATACTCCGGGCATGTAACTCTTGGATACGGAGACGGTGTAGTAGTACCTGCAGGTACTACATCATACATGAGAATAGATACTGATGCAAGCTTACTGGATGCGCTACTTGGTGGTAGTGTAGGTGGAATATTGAGCGATTTGTTGAATACCGTTGTCCTTGGAGATCATTACTTCACAGTTTCTGCAAATGACACGGGCGGGACGCCACTTTTCACTGCAAGCAGTGATAATAGTTTTGCCGGATTTAATGATCAGGTGAAAATCGTTCAGGATGCACTTGGAAGATACTATTTGGCTATTACGCCAAATGCAGCTTACAATAGCATAACTGTGGAAGATCATACTGCCGGAGGATTGTTCGGTGAAGACAACAGCATCAATATCTATGGTTTTTGCTACGATACAGGTGCGGAAGCTTGTGCAACAGGGTTTACTACATCTTTTGATGGTTCTGGGATTACGGTTGATGCAGGTTCAATTGGTAGCTATGGAGTTACCAATGCGGAACGCGCTCTTGATAATAATAACAATGACGATTATTCCGAAATCAGCTTAGGCACCCTAGGAGTAGCCGGTTCTATCCAGCAGAACATACAGTTTAGACAGACGATTCCTGCAGGAGGGGCATTTAAAATCAAACTTGGAGTTGGGGCTGGTGTATTGGATGCAGATGTCTTTGGAAGAATCGATGTAGTTGGATACTTAGATGGGGTAGAGGTTTATGATGAGACTCTGGAAAATGCAGTTCTAGGGAATGTGAATCTGGTTGATTTATTCAACAACGGAGCCAATGAAGAAATCCGTATTTCCCCAGGTGTGGCTGTTGATGAAGTAGCAATTCGCTTAAGATCATTGGTTTCAGTCACTGCTGTACCGAACGTTCGCTTGTATTATATTCTTCAGGATTGTGAAACTCCTGATTTCCAGGCTTGGGAAAGCTATGTCATAGATGGAAATCCTTCATTGACTTCAGTTTCAGGTGGTGAAACAATAGTGTATACTATCCATGTGAGAAATACAGGGACTGTTCCTATGACAGATTACCTGATTACTGATGCTATTCCTGCTAATACTACTTATGTAAGTGGTGGTGTTGAAAATGGGGGCGTTGTCACTTTTGAAAATCTGAATATTGCTCCAGGAGAAACAGTCACAGTAAGTTTCACTGTATTGGTGGATGAAAATCTGACCGATGTAGAATTTGTTTCCAATGTAGCCCTGGTTAAATCCCTTCCGGAAGATCCAGGAGTTGAAACATATCCGGCATTGGACAATGAAAACCCAACCGATCCGGATGAGAGTGGAGATACTGGAACAGAAATTCCGGTTGACGCTATTTTCTCAGCAGAACTCTGGAAAGCAGTTACAGTAGATGGCGATGCCAATGTCACAGCCGTAAGCGGTGGCGAGACCTTGAACTATACCATATTTATTAGAAATACCGGAAATCAAGACTTGACAGATGTGTCTATTTCAGATGCACTACCAACTGGAATTACGTACGTTTCCGGAGGTGCTTTAGTGGGAAATGAGGTTAACTTCTCATTGCCTGGATTGGCAGTAGGAGCTACTTCCACTGTAGGTTCATTCACTGCAACAGTAGATGCTGACCTTACTGGAATAGATGAAATCATCAATATTGCAGTTGCCAATTCCGCAGATTTACCAGCTCCAATTGAATCCTATCCTCCGCTGGACAACAGCAATCCTACCGAACCGGATACGGCAGCTGATCCTGGGACAGTGTTGGATGTTACGCCTGTTCATGCGATTGAATTTGATAAAATTGGTTTGAGTAATAATGCTGATTCTGATGGGAAGGCTATTGTTGGGGATATCATTACTTATACTTTGACAGTCACAAATACTGGCAATAAGTTACTTGCTGATATCTCAGTTGTAGATCAGATCCCGGCAAATACAACAGTTGTTGATAACGGTGGGGGAACTGCAGGTACTGGAACTCTGACTTTTGATATTGCTTCCTTGGCGGTTGGCGCCATGCAGGAGTTTACTTTTACCGTTCAAGTAGATGCTGTAACAGGTTCAGATCCAATCGTAAATAATGCAGAGGCATTTTATACAGATGAAGTTGGCGGAAATGCATCAGAGACAGCTCAGCATTCCATGCCAACTGATTGTATGGTGATAGATGCCGGTGATATTACCCTGACAGCTGATCAAAGTGCAATCTGTGTTGGAGAATCCACCATTTTGCATGCGAGTCTAAACGGAATCAGTATTCCAAATCCTGAATTCAGATGGTATCTGGATGCAAGTTTGACAGGAGCGTATTTCGCAGGAGCTGATTATGAAGTGAGTCCTACAGCCTCGACCACTTATTATGTGACGGTGGTAGCAGAAGGTTATTGTTTCAGCACACCTGTCTGCAACTACCTCAATCACCGTAAACGAGCTTCCAGATGTGCCATCTACAAGTTCTGATATTACAATTTCAGAAGGATTTGGAACTGTGCTTACCGCTTCCATTGATCCTATGCCAGCAGATGTGGAAATTGTTTGGTATGCAGAAGATGGAGCAGAATTAGCAACAGGAGATTCGTACAATACTGGAATACTTTCAGCTGGAGTCTATACTTATTATGCCGGAGACCAGGAATACAGTTACAGGTTGTTTGTCAATTGACACTACGGCTGTAACAGTTACTGTTGATCCAGTGACGACAGATGGAGAGTGTACGGTAGCGAATGCGCAGAATAACGGTACATATGCCATTTGTGTACTATGTAGTGTTGAAAACCCTGCGAATGCGGTTGATGGTAACATTAATACATATTCAAGATTTGTAGCACCGGTTGCAGTTACGGGAGGAGTTTGGCAGGAACTGATTTTCAACCAGACCGGCGCAGCTGGGGATACAATTGTGATTACTTTGGGAACAGGTGGTTCTTTGCTTGACCTTGGTGTATTAAGTGGACTTTCTTTTGAATCCTATAATGGTGCTGCTGCCAATGGGGATGGTGGAGTAGTTGATAATAATTTGGTTAGTTTGTCTCTGCTTGGAGGTAATAGCAAAGGAGAAGTGAGATTTGTAGCAAGTGGATCATTTGATCGGGTCAGAATTGACTATAGACCATTGCTTGGAGCCTTAGAAAGTGGATGGAGGATTTATCAGGCAGAAATCAATTACCCTGCTCCATCAGCAATCACCGAAGGTGCCGAGGTATGTGTTGGAGAAACTGCCACACTTTCAGCAACACCTGCAGCAGGCACGAGCCTAAGATGGTATGACGCAGAGACAGCAGGAAGCCTGTTGGCTTCCGGAAATAGTTATACCACTCCGGCATTGACCCCGGCCGGCATCAAGACTTACTTCATTGCTGTTGTACGCGGTGGATGTGAGGATCCTATAAGAATTCCTGTAGAGGTAAAGGTCAATCCAGGCGCAAGCGCAGCTGACATTCAGACATCAGGCGACACGATCTGTGAAGGAGATAGCTTCACGCTATCTGCTACCAGCAACACGGTAACCAATCCGGTATTCAGATTCTATCACCAGATGAGGACCTGACCGCTGAGATCACGGACCTGACTGTCAGCCCTGCAACAACGACTACTTACTATGTAACAGTAAGCGGAGATGGAGTATGTGAGAATGCTCCGGGCGACGCAGCGGAAGTTACGGTGACTGTTAATCCAAGTGCAACAGCTACGGATATTCAGGCAATGGGCGACACGATCTGTGAAGGAGATAGCTTCACGCTTTCTGCTACCAGCAGCACGGTGACCAATCCAATATTCAGATTCTACACCAGTCAGGATCTGACCACTGAGATCACGGATCTGACTGTCAGCCCTGCGACAACGACGACTTATTATGTAACCGTTTCAGGTGATGGGGTTTGCGAGAATGCTCCAGGTGATGCAGCGGAAGTTACGGTGACTGTTAATCCAAGTGCAACAGCTACGGATATTCAGGCAATGGGCGACACGATCTGTGAAGGAGATAGCTTCACGCTTTCTGCTACCAGCAGCACGGTGACCAATCCAATATTCAGATTCTACACCAGTCAGGATCTGACCACTGAGATCACGGATCTGACTGTCAGCCCTGCGACCACGACGACTTACTATGTAACTGTATCTGGAGATGGAGTTTGTGAAAACGCTCCTGGTGATGCTGCTGAAGTAACTGTGACGGTCAATCCAAGTGCAACAGCCACGGATATTCAGGCAATGGGCGACACGATCTGTGAAGGAGATAGCTTCACGTTATCTGCTAGCAGCAGCACGGTGACCAATCCTGTATTCAGATTCTACACCAGTCAGGATCTGACCACTGAGATCACGGATCTGACTGTCAGCCCTGCGACAACAACGACTTATTATTTAACCGTTTCAGGTGATGGAGTCTGTGAAAATGCTCCTGGCGATGCAGCGGAAGTTACTGTGACGGTCAATCCAAGTGCAACAGCTACGGATATTCAGGCAATGGGTGACACGATCTGTGAAGGAGATAGCTTCACGCTTTCTGCTACCAGCAGCACGGTGACCAATCCAATATTCAGATTCTACACCAGTCAGGATCTGACCACTGAGATCACGGATCTGACTGTCAGCCCTGCGACCACGACGACTTACTATGTAACTGTATCTGGAGATGGAGTTTGTGTAAACGCTCCTGGTGATGCTGCTGAAGTAACTGTGACGGTCAATCCAAGTGCAACAGCCACGGATATTCAGGCAATGGGCGACACGATCTGTGAAGGAGATAGCTTCACGTTATCTGCTAGCAGCAGCACGGTGACCAATCCTGTATTCAGATTCTACACCAGTCAGGATCTGACCACTGAGATCACGGATCTGACTGTCAGCCCTGCGACAACGACGACTTATTATGTAACCGTTTCAGGTGATGGGGTTTGCGAGAATGCTCCAGGTGATGCAGCGGAAGTTACGGTGACTGTAAATCCAAGTGCAACAGCCACGGATATTCAGGCAATGGGCGACACGATCTGCGAAGGAGATAGCTTCGCGCTATCTGCTACCAGCAGCACGGTGACGAATCCTGTATTCAGATTCTACACCAGTCAGGATCTGACCACTGAGATCACGGATCTGACTGTCAGCCCTGCGGCAACGACGACTTATTATGTAACCGTTTCAGGTGATGGAGTCTGTGAAAACGCTCCTGGCGATGCAGCGGAAGTTACGGTGACTGTCAATCCAAGTGCAACAGCTACGGATATTCAGGCAATGGGTGACACGATCTGTGAAGGAGATAGCTTCACGCTTTCTGCTACCAGTAGCGCGGTGACCAATCCAATATTCAGATTCTACACCAGTCAGGATCTGACCACTGAGATCACGGATCTGAGTGTCAGCCCTGCGACAACAACGACTTATTATGTAACCGTTTCAGGTGATGGCGTTTGTGAGAATGCTCCAGGCGATGCAGCGGAAGTTACGGTGACTGTCAATCCAAGTGCAACAGCTACGGATATTCAGGCAATGGGCGACACGATCTGCGAAGGAGATAGCTTCACGCTTTCTGCTACCAGTAGCGCGGTGACCAATCCTGTATTCAGATTCTACACCAGTCAGGATCTGACCACTGAGATCACGGATCTGACTGTCAGCCCTGCGACAACGACGACTTATTATGTAACCGTTTCAGGTGATGGGGTTTGTGAAAACGCTCCAGGTGATGCAGCGGAAGTTACGGTGACTGTAAATCCAAGTGCAACAGCCACGGATATTCAGGCAATGGGCGACACGATCTGCGAAGGAGATAGCTTCACGCTATCTGCTACCAGCAGCACGGTGACCAATCCTGTATTCAGATTCTACACCAGTCAGGATCTGACCACTGAGATCACGGATCTGACTGTCAGCCCTGCGGCAACGACGACTTACTATGTAACTGTATCTGGAGATGGAGTTTGTGAAAACGCTCCTGGTGATGCTGCTGAAGTAACTGTGACGGTCAATCCAAGTGCAACAGCCACGGATATTCAGGCAATGGGCGACACGATCTGTGAAGGAGATAGCTTCACGTTATCTGCTAGCAGCAGCACGGTGACCAATCCTGTATTCAGATTCTACACCAGTCAGGATCTGACCACTGAGATCACGGATCTGACTGTCAGCCCTGCGACAACGACGACTTATTATGTAACCGTTTCAGGTGATGGGGTTTGCGAGAATGCTCCAGGTGATGCAGCGGAAGTTACGGTGACTGTCAATCCAAGTGCAACAGCTACGGATATTCAGGCAATGGGCGACACGATCTGCGAAGGAGATAGCTTCACGCTTTCTGCTACCAGTAGCGCGGTGACCAATCCTGTATTCAGATTCTACACCAGTCAGGATCTGACCACTGAGATCACGGATCTGACTGTCAGCCCTGCGACAACGACGACTTATTATGTAACCGTTTCAGGTGATGGGGTTTGTGAAAACGCTCCAGGTGATGCAGCGGAAGTTACGGTGACTGTTAATCCAAGTGCAACAGCTACGGATATTCAGGCAATGGGCGACACGATCTGTGAAGGAGATAGCTTCACGCTTTCTGCTACCAGCAGCACGGTGACCAATCCAATATTCAGATTCTACACCAGTCAGGATCTGACCACTGAGATCACGGATCTGACTGTCAGCCCTGCGACCACGACGACTTACTATGTAACTGTATCTGGAGATGGAGTTTGTGAAAACGCTCCTGGTGATGCTGCTGAAGTAACTGTGACGGTCAATCCAAGTGCAACAGCCACGGATATTCAGGCAATGGGCGACACGATCTGTGAAGGAGATAGCTTCACGTTATCTGCTAGCAGCAGCACGGTGACCAATCCTGTATTCAGATTCTACACCAGTCAGGATCTGACCACTGAGATCACGGATCTGACTGTCAGCCCTGCGACAACGACGACTTATTATGTAACCGTTTCAGGTGATGGGGTTTGCGAGAATGCTCCAGGTGATGCAGCGGAAGTTACGGTGACTGTCAATCCAAGTGCAACAGCTACGGATATTCAGGCAATGGGCGACACGATCTGCGAAGGAGATAGCTTCACGCTTTCTGCTACCAGTAGCGCGGTGACCAATCCTGTATTCAGATTCTACACCAGTCAGGATCTGACCACTGAGATCACGGATCTGACTGTCAGCCCTGCGACAACGACGACTTATTATGTAACCGTTTCAGGTGATGGGGTTTGTGAAAACGCTCCAGGTGATGCAGCGGAAGTTACGGTGACTGTTAATCCAAGTGCAACAGCTACGGATATTCAGGCAATGGGCGACACGATCTGTGAAGGAGATAGCTTCACGCTTTCTGCTACCAGCAGCACGGTGACCAATCCAATATTCAGATTCTACACCAGTCAGGATCTGACCACTGAGATCACGGATCTGACTGTCAGCCCTGCGACCACGACGACTTACTATGTAACTGTATCTGGAGATGGAGTTTGTGAAAACGCTCCTGGTGATGCTGCTGAAGTAACTGTGACGGTCAATCCAAGTGCAACAGCCACGGATATTCAGGCAATGGGCGACACGATCTGTGAAGGAGATAGCTTCACGTTATCTGCTAGCAGCAGCACGGTGACCAATCCTGTATTCAGATTCTACACCAGTCAGGATCTGACCACTGAGATCACGGATCTGACTGTCAGCCCTGCGACAACGACGACTTATTATGTAACCGTTTCAGGTGATGGGGTTTGCGAGAATGCTCCAGGTGATGCACGCGGAAGTTACGGTGACTGTCAATCCAAGTGCAACAGCTACGGATATTCAGGCAATGGGCGACACGATCTGCGAAGGAGATAGCTTCACGCTTTCTGCTACCAGTAGCGCGGTGACCAATCCTGTATTCAGATTCTACACCAGTCAGGATCTGACCACTGAGATCACGGATCTGACTGTCAGCCCTGCGACAACGACGACTTATTATGTAACCGTTTCAGGTGATGGGGTTTGTGAAAACGCTCCAGGTGATGCAGCGGAAGTTACGGTGACGGTCAATCCAAGTGCAACAGCTACGGATATTCAGGCAATGGGCGACACGATCTGTGAAGGAGATAGCTTCACGTTATCTGCTAGCAGCAGCACGGTGACCAATCCTGTATTCAGATTCTACACCAGTCAGGATCTGACCACTGAGATCACGGATCTGACTGTCAGCCCTGCGACAACGACGACTTATTATGTAACCGTTTCAGGTGATGGGGTTTGCGAGAATGCTCCAGGTGATGCAGCGGAAGTTACGGTGACTGTGAATATCACAGAGGCACCTATTACCAACAATCCAAATCAAAGCTTCTGTACTACTGATAATGCTACATTGAGCTCGATTGAAATTGAAGGTGAAGGAATACTTTGGTACGCCACGGAAAACAGTATTTCTCCATTGGATCCAACCATTCCTTTGGCAGATGGGGCAACTTATTTTGCTTCCCAAACTGATCCAACTACCAATTGTGAAAGTGTATTGAGAACTCCGGTAATGGTCTTCTTAACAGATTGTAATACTGGTGATGGATTAACTATACAGAAATTTGCAGAGAATGAGATAGTTTATGCAGGAGATACATTCACCTACACCATCTCAATTACTAACACTAATAATACTGAAATAACTGATGTAACGATAACAGATGAATTGGATGCGAGATTAATGTATGTTGCTTCCAGTAATTCTGGTCAATTTGAAGCAGGGGTAGTTATTTGGACCATTCCTACGATTGCTGCAAATTCGATAGTTGATATTACTTTGTGGGTATCCACTGCATCAAATCTTGCTTCCGGAACTCAAATCTCCAACGTAGCGATAGTTTCCAGTCCAGACGATCCGGATTCACCTAAAGAATCTGATCCTGAAGTAGTGACGATAGAGAAAGACGTGGACTTGATGATCACCAAGACTGCAAGTGCTTGCAACAGTTCTTGCGGGAGGTGAATTCAGCTACACGATTTCTGTAACGAATTCCGGTCAAAGTGATGCGACTGATCTGACGATCACCGATGCATTGGCAACTGGCCTGAGCTTTATCTCAGCTGATAACAGCGGAGTGAACAATGCAGGAACAATCAGTTGGACAATTCCAACGTTGGCAGCAGGAGCAAGCATCGACTTGAAACTTACTGTGATGGTGAATGCTGATGTTGACGCAGGAACTCAAATCTCCAACGTGGCGATAGTATCGAGCCCTGATGATCCGGATTCACCTAAAGAATCTGATCCTGAGGTAGTGACTGTAGAAAAAGACGTGGACTTGATCATCACCAAGACTGCAAGTGCTGCAACAGTTCTTGCGGGAGGTGAATTCAGCTACACGATTGCTGTAACGAATTCCGGTCAAAGTGATGCTACTGATCTTACGATCATTGATGCATTGGCAACTGGCTTGAGCTTTATCTCAGCTGATAACAGCGGAGTGAACAATGCAGGAACAATCACTTGGACAGTTCCAACTTTGGGAGCAGGAGCGAGCATCGACTTGACACTGACTGTGATGGTTGATGCTGATGTTGACGCGGGAACTCAAATCTCCAACGTAGCGATAGTTTCCAGTCCAGACGATCCGGATTCACCGAAAGAATCTGATCCTGAGGTAGTGACGGTAGAGAAAGACGTGGACTTGATGATCACCAAGACTGCAAGTGCTTCCACAGTTCTTGCGGGAGGTGAATTCAGCTACACGATTTCTGTAATGAATTCCGGTCAAAGTGATGCGACTGATCTTACGATCACTGATGCCTTGGCAACTGGCTTGAGCTTTATCTCTGCGGACAACAGCGGAGTGAATAATGCAGGAACAATCACTTGGACAATTCCAACGTTGGCAGCAGGAGCAAGCATTGAGCTGACGCTGTCTGTGATGGTTGATGCTGATGTTGACGCGGGAACTAAAATCTCCAACGTGGCGATAGTATCGAGTCCTGATGATCCGGATTCACCTAAAGAATCTGATCCTGAGGTAGTGACTGTAGAAAAAGACGTGGACTTGATGATCACCAAGACTGCAAGTGCTGCAACAGTTCTTGCGGGAGGTGAATTCAGCTACACGATTTCTGTAATGAATTCCGGTCAAAGTGATGCTACTGATCTGACGATCACTGATGCATTGGCAACTGGCCTGAGCTTTATCTCTGCGGACAACAGCGGAGTGAATAATGCAGGAACAATCACTTGGACAATTCCAACTTTGGCAGCAGGAGCAAGCATTGAGCTGATGCTGACTGTAATGGTGGATGCTGATGTCTCAAATGGTACTCAAATCTCCAACGTAGCGATAGTTTCCAGTCCAGACGATCCGGATTCACCTAAAGAATCTGATCCTGAGGTAGTGACGGTAGAGAAAGACGTGGACTTGATGATCACCAAGACTGCAAGTGCTTCCACAGTTCTTGCGGGAGGTGAATTAAGCTACACGATTTCTGTAATGAATTCCGGTCAAAGTGATGCGACTGATCTGACGATCACCGATGCCTCGGCAACTGGCCTGAGCTTTATCTCTGCGGACAACGGCGGAGTGAACAATGCAGGAACAATCAGTTGGACAGTTCCAACTTTGGCAGCAGGTGCGAGCATCGACTTGACACTGACTGTGATGGTTGATGCTGATGTTGACGCGGGAACTCAAATCTCCAACGTGGCGATAGTATCGAGCCCTGATGATCCGGATTCACCGAAGGAATCTGATCCTGAGGTAGTGACTGTAGAAAAAGACGTGGACTTGATGATCACCAAGACTGCAAGTGCTTCCACAGTTCTTGCGGGAGGTGAATTCAGCTACACGATTTCTGTAATGAATTCCGGTCAAAGTGATGCTACTGATCTTACGATCACCGATGCCTTGGCAACTGGCCTGAGCTTTATCTCAGCTGGTAACAGCGGAGTGAACAATGCAGGAACAATCACTTGGACAATTCCAACTTTGGCAGCAGGAGCGAGCATTCAGCTGATGCTGACTGTAATGGTGGATGCGGATGTCTCAAATGGTACTCAAATCTCCAACGTAGCGATAGTATCCAGTCCAGACGATCCGGATTCACCTAAAGAATCTGATCCTGAAGTAGTGACTGTGGAGAAAGACGTGGACTTGATGATCACCAAGACTGCAAGTGCTTGCAACAGTTCTTGCGGGAGGTGAATTCAGCTACACGATTTCTGTAACGAATTCCGGTCAAAGTGATGCTACTGATCTTACGATCACCGATGCCTTGGCAACTGGCCTGAGCTTTATCTCAGCTGGTAACAGCGGAGTGAACAATGCAGGAACAATCACTTGGACAATTCCAACTTTGGCAGCAGGAGCGAGCATTGAGCTGATGCTGACTGTAATGGTGGATGCGGATGTCTCAAATGGTACTCAAATCTCCAACGTAGCGATAGTATCCAGTCCAGACGATCCGGATTCACCTAAAGAATCTGATCCTGAAGTAGTGACTGTGGAGAAAGACGTGGACTTGATGATCACCAAGACTGCAAGTGCTGCAACAGTTCTTGCGGGAGGTGAATTCAGCTACACGATTTCTGTAACGAATTCCGGTCAAAGTGATGCGACTGATCTTACGATCACTGATGCCTTGGCAAATGGCCTGAGCTTTATTTCTGCGGACAACAGCGGAGTGAACAATGCAGGAACAATCAGTTGGACGGTTCCAACTTTGGCAGCTGGAGCAAGCATTGAGCTGACGCTGTCTGTGATGGTGGATGCTGATGTTGACGCGGGAACTCAAATCTCCAACGTGGCAATAGTATCGAGCCCTGATGATCCGGATTCACCTAAAGAATCTGATCCTGAAGTAGTGACTGTAGAGAAAGACGTGGACTTGATGATCACCAAGACTGCAAGTGCTGCAACAGTTCTTGCGGGAGGTGAATTCAGCTACACGATTTCTGTAACGAATTCCGGTCAAAGTGATGCGACTGATCTGACGATCACCGATGCATTGGCAACTGGCCTGAGCTTTATCTCAGCTGATAACAGCGGAGTAAACAATGCAGGAACAATCAGTTGGACAATTCCAACTTTGGCAGCAGGAGCAAGCATTGAGCTGACACTGACTGTGAAGGTGGATGCTGATGTTGACGCAGGAACTCAAATCTCCAACGTGGCGATAGTATCGAGCCCTGATGATCCGGATTCACCTAAAGAATCTGATCCTGAAGTAGTGACTGTAGAGAATAATGGAAGTTTAGTGATTATTAAAAATGCAGACGTTGAATCTGTTCTTCCAGGAGGTGATATTGTCTATACCATAGCTATCTCCAATACCGGTAACGCCCAGGTCACCTCTGTTCTGGTGACTGATGAATTACCAGAAGGTGTAAGCTTTATTTCTGCATCAAATGGTGGTTCAGTCGAAAATGGAGTAGTCACATGGACCATTCCTACACTAGCTAGCGGAGAAACAATTGAGGTTGAGATAGTCGTGATGGCCGCTGGAAACCTTTCTCCAGGAACCTTAATTTCTAACACAGCAAAAGTTAATAGTCCGGATGTGCCTGAATCTCCTATAGAGTCAGATCCTGAAGTGGTAAGAGTGAGAAGTGATTTCAATTTGGTAATCAATAAAGTAGCAAATCAGAATACAGCACTAGCGGGATCTGATCTGACTTACACAATCACTGTAACAAATACTGGAGAAAGTATTTCGCCTATGTACATGGTAACAGATATGCTACATGAAGGACTAAATTTCAATAGTGCAAGTAATGGTGGCTTTGTGGAGAATGGTGAAGTAATATGGATGATGCCACCTTTGGAAGCTGGTGCACTGATGGAGCTAACTCTCACCGTGGAAATCGATGAAAGCCTGCCTGCTGGCACTGATATCGAAAACGTAGCAATATTCTGGCTTAGAAATGTTAGAGAAAATTCAGGACCTTCTCAGCCAGCAGTAGTGAGAGTAACTAGGGATGAAAATGTATCAATTTCGAAAGTATCCTCCAAAGACAAAGTAGTTCCTGGTGAGGAGTTTACTTACACTATTACGGTTTCGAATTCTGGTCAAAACAGCTTGTCTGGTTTGGTCATCAGGGATACTTTGGAAAATGACCTAAGTTTTGTTAGTGCCTCTCAAGGTGGTACAGCGAATGGTCAATTGGTAACATGGAGCATACCTGAATTGGCTGGTGGGTCATCGATTTCTTTGGAACTCAAAGTGACACTAAGTGAAGATGCCACAATAGGCAGTGAAATAGCGAACACAGCCTATGCAGTTCCGGAAGGCGATCCTGATAATCCAATCCCATCTGATCCTGAAGTTATAGAAGTAGGGGATCCTCAATCCTTTACGATTGTGAAAACTCCAAATGTGACTGAAGCTTATATTGGTGATGAAGTAAATTATACCATTACGGTAACCAACACTTCAGACATTACCCAAGAGCAGGTAACTGTCATAGATGAATTACCACAAGGCTTGACTTTCAGTAGTTCTAACATGGAAAGTGAAGTTGAAAATGGTACTGTGACATGGATGATCCCATCCTTGGCTTCCGGGGAAAGTATAGACCTTCTATTAACCACCACTGTGAATGATGGAGCAATCCCGAATGAGGTGATATTTAACATCGCTGTGGTAGACTCTGAAACATCTGTTGGTGATCCTGTTGAATCTGATCCAGGGGATGGTGTCTTAGTAATTGAAGATGAGGAAAAACAGACATCGATATCGGTTATTAAGTGGACCGATGTACAGACTGTTATAGTAGGGCAAATGATCGATTATACAATTCTAATTGAGAATACAGGAGATGTAATGGCTTATGATCTATTGGTTGTGGATTCTCTACCTGCAGGTACCATGGCAATGGAAGTTAGTCCAGAGGGTGAGATTTCTGATAATGCAGTGGTTTGGATGATGGACTCACTTGAAGCTGGAGCATCTATTGAAGTGAAAATAAAGTTGATGACGATGGAAGATAAAGGGCCAATTAGTAATTGGGTGTTTATACTGGCAGAAACTTCCCTGATGTATCATTTGGAACTGACCCTATGGTTATTACTAACCAAGTGGACCTAATCTTAGATAAAGAAGTTTCAGGAAGTCTGATTCAGCTAAACTCAATCTTTGAATACAAAATCACGCTGACAAATAATTCTGACAATGTAGGAAATGAGGTAGTTGTAACTGACGTTTTAGCGCCTTCTGTAGAATACATAGGTGCTGACGTTTCATCTGGTACCGTTTCCTTCAACTTGGAAAATAGGACCCTGACATGGAGCATATTGTCTATAGATCCTCAGGCTGTGGAAACAATAACCATACGTGTAAAAGCGATAGCTGAAGGAACGGTTTCAAATACAGCAACAGCTGTTTCGACAGATGATGAATTGGAGCCAACTGATAACTCGGACACTGTATCTCATGAGCAGATAGAATTTGAGATTCCAAATGTCTTTACGCCTAACGGTGATGGAATCAATGACGCTTGGGTGATCAAAGGTCTGCAAGAGTTCTTCCAGCAAAATGAACTTCTGATAGTCAACCGATGGGGTGTAGAAGTTTACAGAATGGACAACTATCAAAATGACTGGGACGGAGATAACCTGAATGGTGGTACCTACTTCTACCAATTCCAATTAACAGACAGTCAGGGTGTAAGTCATACAATGACAGGTTACGTAACTATAATTAAGTAAGCAAGATGAAACTATTTAAGGTAATTACTCTGATCGCTGGATGCATTCTTCTGTCCCTTAGCCATAGCTTTGGGCAGCAGGTGCCTCAGTACAGCCAATACATTTTTAATCCTGTTTTTATTAATCCTGCTTATGCAGGTTACAAACAGCAATTGTATCTGCAATCTTATTATAGAAAGCAATGGACAGGTGTCACGGGAAGTCCCGAAACCTTCGCCGTTGCTGGGGATACTTACTTAGCAGATTCTCAATTAGGGGTTGGCGGGCAATTCCTCACTGATAAGTTGGGCGCTCAAAGGACAGTATCAGCCTATGGTAATTTGGCTTACCATCTGAGGCTGAGTGATACTAAGTTTTTGAGTTTTGGCGTAGGAGCTGGTGTAGTCAATTCCCAGCTGGATGGATCCATGTTGAACCCTGATATGGATAATGATCCTTCCATTCCATTGAGTAGGGAAAGAATTACGTATCCAGACCTAAAACTTGGCTTATTTCTCTATGATGAGTCATATTATATAGGTGTTGCAGCTGACCAGATGCTTTCCTCAGTTGTGGATTTTGACAAAGGTGATGTGATGGTTCAGCCAACACCCCACCTTTATCTGACAGGAGGATATCACTTTGATATAAATTACAATTTATCCTTTGTGCCTTCTGTGATGTACATGGATGATTTCAAGGCTCCTGCTCGATTGGATGCCAATGCTGCCTTGATTATAAATGATGCGGTATGGCTGGGGGCTGGCTATAGGTTCGGGATTGATATGCCTGGAAGAGAAATTCAGGAAGGTCTGCAAAAGTCCACTGCTTTGATTGGTATGGTACAGGTGCAGATCCGGGAAAGTTTACGCTTGGGGTATGCTTATGACCATACGATTTCTGGATTTTCTGTAGGTAGTTTTTCTACCCACGATATTTCAATTGCTTTCTTATTCCCTCCTAAGCGTGTACGCTTGGTTTCTCCAAGATTCTTTTAATTAACCCTATTCTGATGAACAAAGTCATTTACATATTCTGTTTCCTGATTTTATGTTTTGTGAGTTGTAAACCAGCTGCTTATAAAAGTTATCTGGAGGGGAAAAAGCAGGCGGAAAATCTAAACTATTCCGTGGGAATTGATAAGTATTTGGAAAGTTGGAATAGATCACCCTTGCCTGAGACAGCCCGGGGGTTGGCTCAGGCTTATTTTAAAACTAGGGATTTCGAACAAGCTGAAGAGTGGTACACTAGACTAGACAGGGATGATGAACTTGAAACAGAGGATTTAAAGCCTTATGCCGAGACATTAATTGCAAATTCCAAGTATACTGAGGCTGCAGATGTGTTGGCGAAACTTGACCCATCTAAAAGTAGGTCAGACTTGGAGTTGATTTGGAAAACTGCACTAGGAGGTAAATCCTTCCTAAATAAGTCCTCAGAGGCTGCAGTTGTGCCAATTTCTAATGCAAATTCACCCTTTTCAGAGTTTGGCCCTATGATTACTGAAAACTCAGTACTTCATTTTACTTCTGATAGATTGATTTCAAAGAAAGCCAGAGTTGATCCAAATAATGCGTTGAAAAGCGATGTGTATGGTTGGACTGGAAATGGCTTTTTGAAAATGTATGAGTTGGACTGGGATGATGAGGAGAATTCAGCTCTAGGAGATCCAAAGCAGACCGAGAACCTTGAAAGTGATTTGCATGTGGGGCCTATGTATGAGGTAGGAGAAAATTTATTTCTGACGTTAACCCAAGCACAAAAATTCAAAAAATCTGATTCCGGAACTGCTAGGAACTACACCTTATTTCCTGAGTTATATTTCGCCCTGGATACGGGAGATGTGACTTTGGATTCCTTTACTCCGTTTTCATTTAATGATCCTTTCTCGTATTCTGTCTCTGATCCTTTTTATGATCCGTCTCAGTCCAGATTGTATTTTTCCTCTGATATGCCTGGGGGCAGAGGAAAAGCTGATTTGTATTACACTGAGTGGGATAATGGAGTATGGCTCAGACCAGTGAACCTTGGTTCTGTAATCAATACCAATGGAGATGAGAGAACCCCTTTTGTTGATCAGAATGGGGTGTTATACTTTTCTAGCTCTGGACATGCAGGGCTCGGTGGATTAGATGTTTTTAAAGCTGCCTTTGTAAATGGTGATTACGCTGAGCCCGAGAATCTAGGAAGTCCTATCAATTCAAACCGGGATGATTTTGGATTATCGCTGGTGCTAGGGAATGATAATAAGGCTGTTTTTTCATCTGATAGGGTAGGAGGAAGAGGCTTGGATGATCTTTATTTCGCTGATTTGATTGTGAAAAAGGATTTAGTAATCAAAGGACAGGTGATCGATAAAGAGAGCGGGATGAATCTCCCCGATGCTGTGGTCTCACTTTATAATGAGCAAGATCATTTAGAGAATACGTATGTTTCTGAGGAAGATGGGTCCTTTAGGTTTAAAGTCAAGTTCGATCAGACAGTTCATTTGGAAGGGAAAAAGACAGGCTATCTTACTGGAAGCACAGGAGATGTGATGATTCCGGAGGCTACTGAAATCCAAGATTCCGTCCTCGTAAGAAATATCTATCTAGAGCAAATCCAAGTTGGGAAGACATATACACTTGAAAATATTTATTATGATTTTGACAAATGGGATATCCGTGAGGACGCGAAGCCAGAGCTGAACAAGCTGATAAAAATTCTCAAAGAAAACCCAACTATAAAGATTGAATTGTATTCGCACACAGATTCTCGAGGAACAAACGCTTATAATCTTAAGCTATCAGACAATAGAGCTAAGGCTGCTATAGCGTACTTGATAGAATCAGGAATTGATTCGAGCAGGCTTACAGCTATTGGATTTGGCGAGGAAAAACTCCTTAATTCTTGTAGTGACAATGTAACATGTACAGATGAGCAGCATCAAGAAAACAGAAGGACTGAGTTTAAAATAATTGAATATTGATGAGGAAGAATTATAGGCTGGTTTAGTAAAAGTACTTATTGGGTAGTTGTAAATAGAATGATTTTATTACCAAAAAAAGTCAGTTAGTATTAGCTGACCTTTTTTTTGTTTTCGAAAATGCTGTGATCCATTTCGCTGGAAAAGCATTCAGATAAGAACCTGGACCCTAGTTTAAAAGATTCTTTCTAGAATCATTTTCAAACCATCCTTCCTTTTGAGTCTGAAGGGAAACAGTTTTTATGCTCTCATTGTCCATAAGTGGTTCTTTACAGATAGCATAATGAAATTTGGTGATCGTATCAACGAGATTAGATTCCACATTTCCATTGTCACCAAAGAATTTGTTTTCTACTAGATAGGAGATAAATGAGGAATCACAATCCTTCTTAAAAACTACGAAAGCCGTACCTCGTTTACTTTTGAATTGGGAAATTGTTTCAGAAATAAATTTTTTTAAAACTTTCAGAACATTGTTCAAATCTCCTTCAATCAAAGGCAATGAATTGTCGAGCGAAAATTCTAATTCGTATTTTTCTAAATCGCGTAAAATGGAGATTAACTGTTCGTAACTGTCAATAAAGTCCACTCCAGATCCCAATTTGGGATAGGATAGTTGAAAATCTTGAGGGTATTTCATTAGTTAAAATTTGCGAGCAATTGCAAAATTTGGGTGATTAAGCTTTTACTCTTCATAATGAGATGTTGAAAAGTCCAACACCCCTTTTTAGGTTAGGTTTAAATTGTCTTTTAGTATGAATTTGCTGTCAATGCTTGTGACGTATTTTTAAGAATTAATAGGCCAATATGCTAACGACTTTGTTTATTCGATCTACAGTGTGTTCTACGCTCAAACTTCAGGCCTGTGTTCTAGGGAATTTGAAATTAATATAAGTATCTGTAAATCAGTGGTTAAAATATTAATCGGATTTAGTCGGATTGAATAATCAGTATTTTGTTCTTGTAAATGTCTCAATTCGGGGAATTTATTTACGATTTCTTTTGGGCATAGATAGCTGATTCCCTCTTTCTGCTAAAGGGAATTTGCTTGGGATAACTCAAGTATTTACGAGTTGAAACATGAGTTTAGATTTTAGAAATAGATAAATAATTTGAAAAAACTGGTTGGGATAGCAAATGTGGATGTTACTGATCAATTGCTGGATTTTATGCGTTCTAAAGCGCTATTTTTTTACCCATGAGGAGAGCCTCAAAAAAGAATTGCTGCTGTATAGTTGACGGGTAAGTGATAGGTCATTATAGATTTTTGTATTGAGAATCAACTAATTGATTTAGTGCGAGCTGCTGAAAATGAGTGGGGGGACTTTTGTCATAAAAAAAATCTATGAGGACAACGAGGGATCGATAAGGAATCCGCGTCTATAGTGATAACAAAACAACTATAGCAATGCGACTATTCAAACTTAGCTTTTTCCCTTTATTGCTTGTGGCGGTCACTTGGATCTCCTGTGCCAACGATGGTGACAATGATTTAGAGCCAGAGGCGACACTGACTGAATTACCCCTAGCTTTCTCCGCATTTGATTCAAGTAATACTACAATCATGCTGGATGGAAATGAGGTAATCATAGAAACCAATGGATTGCCAAATCACACTTCTCCTTATTGGTCAAGTACAAATGAAAGGAACAATAACGGTCACATTACCCCAGCAGCGGCTACTGATCATCCACTTTTTGTCGAGCCTACAGTGACTTCTTTTTTCTTTATGGCTCCAGGCAACATAGATGACTTTAATGGAAGCTATACTTTAAGAGTGCCAGCAATACCTACCAAATCGTTCTCTAGTACATCCACTGGATTAGGAGCGATAGGTATTGCAGTGAGTGGGTCTGTGATTTATAATGATAAAGAAGGTCCAAATGTCCCATTAGACGGAGCTGCCGGTTCCCTTGATTTCAATGGTGCTCACACAGGACCTCAGAGTTACCATTATCATTTAGAACCAGTTTCATTCTCAGATGATGATGATAATTTGATAGGAATTATCTCAGATGGCTTTTCTTTATGGGAGGAAATGTACGTCTACGGATAGCTACCCAGCCGATCTAGATGCGTCAGGTGGACATACTTCTATCACTAAGTATAACACCCAGGAAGAATATCACTACCATGTTCAAAATGAATTGTACCTAAATAAGTATTATATCTTATTCCCAGGCGATTATCAAGGTTCTCCCAATGCAATTAATTAATCTATTCTTATTCTTGACGATGCTACTTACCTACCAGCAATTTATGAGCAAAGACGGTAGTTTGGATCAAGATTTTGCTGAAGTTGAAGCGCTGGAAGTTCACGAGAAAGCTAATTCTTCACCCTAATGAAGGTTTGATGTATCTAGGTAAGATACCTTTCTCTGGAGCTGGAATGAGCTATTATGCTAATGGGGTATTGGCTAAGCGTACAGAATATGTCAATGGAAAGAGAAATGGATTACTTCAGAAATGGTTTGAAGACGGCAGTATAGCATTTGAAGCTCATTACAATGACAATAAATTAAATGGTTCTGTAAAATCATGGTGGAGCAATAAAAACCTGCGCTCCTCAGGTAACTTTCTCGCAGGAAAATCTCATGGACTTCAACAGCAGTGGTATAGTTCGGGGGTCAAGTTTAAAGAAATGAATTTAGTGGATGGAAAAGAGGTGGGGATGCAACGAGCCTGAGAGAGAAAATGGTAAAATCTACGTGAATTATCAGGCGAAGAATGGACGTATTTATGGTCTAAAACGTGCCAATCTTTGCTTCGAATTAGACGATGAAACGGTGGTTTACAATGACTAGATATCTTAACCTATTTCTGGTTATACTCCTAGCTGCCTGTGCAGAAAAGACCAGTGAAAATCAAGCAGGAATCACAGCGTTTGCTGAAACGACTAGTGTGGAGCAACTCCCATATTATCAGGATGCCACGTTCACACCAGTGTGGTACGAAAGTGAAGATGATTTACCAAGTGATTTTCATCAGATACCAGCATTTAATTTTCAGAACCAGCTTGGGGATACTATCTCAGATCAAGATTTGAAAGGAAAGATATTCGTGGTGGATTTCTTTTTCACGACTTGTCCGGGAATCTGCCCTAAAATGACTGCAAATATGGCTTTGGTACAGGAAGCTTTTAAACATGACGATCAGGTGACTTTACTGTCACATTCCGTTACACCTGAGTTTGATCAGGTGCCTATTTTGAAAGAATATGCTGATGAGCATGGAGTAGAATCAGGAAAATGGCATTTGCTTACGGGAGCAAGAGAGCAGATCTACGAACTCGCCAGAAATCAATATTTCGTGGAGGAGGATCTCGGTTTGTTAAAGGATCCAGATGAATTTCTTCATACGGAAAATTTTCTCCTAATCGATAGGGATCGTCATATCCGAGGGATTTATAATGGGCTAAATAAAACATCTGTACTTCAGCTCATATCAGATATTAAAACACTTAAAAACACGTAGAATTTCAAATTAAACCAAAAAAAAATGAAAAAGTTAGTATTAGGAATTTGTATGATGGGATTCACCATTTTTGGCTTTGCCCAAGGTCAACCTCGTCAAGGTCAGGAGCGTCAGGGCCCACCTTCTCAGGAGGAAATGCTTAAAAAAGCTACAACTGAACTTAAGTTGAGTGAGGAGCAAGTGAAAGAGTGGGAGACCATAATGAAGAAATACAGTTCCGTAGAGAAGGATAGAAAGAAAGCAGGAGAGACTCGCAAAGAGATGAATGATGCCCTCCTTAAGACGCTCACTGAAGATCAAGCTGCAAAGTTTAAGAAAATGCAGGAAAGACAAGGCCCTCCAAGAAAGGAATAATAATTGGCTGTGGGTTTATTGAAAAAGCTGCCTCATTTAAGAGGCAGCTTTTTTCTTACCATTACTGTAGGAGTATGATATCATCGATGACTACGCTAGTTTTCATAAAGGTGAGACTCAATTTTTCAATACAGCGTTCTTGGTAGATTGAGCAATACCATTTAAATATTCCGGGATTAATTGTTTTAATCTAAACGATTGGTTAGGTTTGTGTACTTATTCATTAAAATGGCAAGAAGTAAGAATTATAGCGAAGAGGAAGTAATTGAAAAAGCGATGAGCCTTTTCTGGAGAAATGGCTATGAGACTACGTCTATGCAGATGCTTGAAAAGGAAATGGGGATCAATAAGTTTTCCATTTACTCGAGTTTTGGAAGTAAAAATGGCCTGTTTCTGGAAAGTATTAAATGCTATAAAAAGAAGCTTTCGGTCATTACTACCGTGCTTCAATCTTCCAATAATGGGATACAGGGTATCAAGGAATATTTCTATGCTTTTCTCGAGTTTTCCAAAGAAAATGAGTCTTGCAAAGGTTGCCTAGTCACCAATACTTCCAATGAACTGGGAAAGGATGCAGATCCGGAGATCTTAATGCAGCTTCAACATTTTATTGTAGAGATCAAAGAGTTGTTTGTGAACAACCTTGGTCAGGAAGCAGGCTTGAATAGGAGTAAAATTGAGGAGTATGCTGATTATCTAATTATCTCTCTATATGGGCTAGGGTCAGCTTCAAGGGTCTTTAGGAAAGATCAATTGTCAGTTTTTATTGAAAACATATTTAAAATTCTATAGCAATAATTTATTTGCCTAATATCTAAACATTCGTTTAGATATTTTAACTAAACCAACTTACTATGAGTAAATTAACGATTCATGATTTAGTTTCAGCACCTCAAGAGAGCAAGGTGTTTTTAGAAAATTCCCAAAAAAAGAATGGATACATTCCAGGTCTTCACGGGGTACTAGCAGGAGCTCCGGGCCTATTGGAAGCCTATCAAAAAATTCATGAACTTTTCGTCAATTCCTCATTTAATAACGAGGAATTAACCGTAGTGTGGCAAACGATTAATGTGGAGCATGAGTGTCATTATTGTGTTCCGGCACATACGGGAATAGCGAAAATGATGAAAGTGGATGACGCAATTACCGAAGCTCTAAGAGAAGGGACGGCTTTGCCAAACTCGAAGCTTCAGGTGCTGCACGAAACAACTTTGGCGATGGTTCGCAAGCGAGGTAATCTATTAGATGAGGAGGTTGCAGCATTCTACGCTGCAGGTTATGACGAGCGCCACTTGCTTGAGATTATACTTGGCTTATCTCAGAAAATAATCAGTAATTATACAAATCACCTTGCTGAAACACCTGTGGATAAACCATTTGAAAAGTACGCTTGGAACCCTGAAACAGCTAATTAATCACATTAGGACAAGAGCAAATTTTCGGATTTGTTCTTGTTTCATTAAGACTTATCAATGAAGAAATCAGTTAGAATTTTAAGTGGTATTTTAGGGGTAATTGTGCTATTGCCAGGAGTGGGTAAGTTTATGGAGCCTTTCAAAACTTTGGTCAATCAGCAATTGGTTTTAAGTGCTATCCCTTTTCCAGATCAGATGCAGTTTTTGGTCAAATTTAGCCAACTTACAGTAGGATTGGTTTTAATTTATCTGGCATTTTATGGCAATAAATTAAAATTAAGGATGAGAGAAACTACCTTTTACCTGGCAAATATGACAGTCATTCTCATGATGTTGGTGGCTAGTTATGTGCATCTTCATCCAAATGTTCCTGCTGCAGTTTTGCCTTTGGGGATTAAGCCACCCTTAATTCCAATTGCTTACTTAATTCTAGTTTTCTTTAACCTATACTTATACAAATCATCACCAACAAAAAATTCAACACATGTTTGACACAAGAAGGGCTTTTATTAAAAATATAGGAATAGTAGGGGCTGGAGGAATGATTTTACCAAATTTTGCTATGACAAACTCAACCGAAAATACCATATTAACCAATGCCACTCGACCAAAGGTTTTGTTTTTTGATGTAAACGAAACACTCCTTGATCTTACTGCGATGAAAAAGCAGGTGAGTGCAGCACTTGGTGGGAGAGAGGATTTGATGCCGCTTTGGTTTACTACCATGCTTCAGTATTCTCTTGTAGTTTCTGCAGGCGGGCAATACGAGCATTTTGGTTATGTGGGAGCTGCTGCCTTGCAGATGGTTGCCGCAAACAACGGAATAGCTATTTCTGAAGCTGATGCAAGAGAGACCATTGGCAAATCTATCAGTTCTTTGCCTGCACATCCAGAGGTCAAAGCTGCTTTGGGTCAATTAAAAGCCGCTGGATACAAGTTGGTGTCCTTTACTAATTCTTCCAATGAAGGCGTAAAAAAGCAATTTGAATATGCCGGTTTGTTGGAATTCTTCGACGAAAGACTGAGTGTGGAAGATGTAGGGAAATTCAAGCCCTTTTCAGAGACCTACACTTGGGCTGCTGAAAAAGTGGGTGTAAAACCTGAAGAATGTATGCTCATAGCCGCACATGGTTGGGATGTTGCCGGTGCGATGTGGGCGAATTGGAGAGCTGCATTTATCTCCCGTCCTGGTCAACAAATTTTCCCGTTGGCTCCGGTTACAGAGATCTCAGAGCCAGATCTTCAAAAAATTGCTGATATATTGGTCAATTATAAGTGATCAGATTTTGAACACTTTGTTTTCAAGTAAATCAAAAGAATGACACGAGAGGATAGTTTGTGGATCCGGCAACTAATTGAAGGCAATGATTTGGCTTTCAAAATGCTTTATGACCACTATTCTCCCAAAGTTTATAATACGCTTCTCAGCTATACGAAAAATGCAGAGGATGCTGAAGAATTGCTTCAGGATGTTTTTATGACAGTTTATAATACAGCAAAGACATTTCGAGCTGACTCTTCTGTGAGTACTTGGATTTATAGGATTTCTGTAAACAAGGCCTTGGATTTTCTTAGGAAAAAGAACAGCACAAAGCGATTCGGTATATTTTCTTCCCTCTATAAGAAAGACTCTGCTGAGATCAAGTACGAGTCTGTTGACTTTATACATCCTGGCGTCAAATTGGAAAACCAAGAGAACGCCAGGATACTTTTTCGCGTCATAGACGAATTGTCGGAGAAGCAGAAAACGGTATTTATCCTTACCCAAATTGAAGATCTTTCACAGCAGGAAGTAGCCGATATTTTGCAGACTACACGCAAAGCCGTGGAGTCTCTGTTGCAGCGGGCAAAGGCTAATTTAAAAGTTGCTTTAGAAAAACATTTTCCCGAGCGAGGGAATTCACCAAAAAATCCGTCTTAATACTAAATGGAAAACTGGAAAGATGAAATATTGTCAAGCATGAAGGGAGCAGAGCGCTCTGAAGTTCCTGCTGGTGCATTTCGTAAAATCGAGCAACAGATTAAGTTACAAAAGCAAAAGCAGGTAACTCCTCTGAGGTGGCTTGCTGTGGCGGCTTGCGTCACTGCGATTGTAGGAGGTAATCTGTTTTTTATCTTGAACTATGATCAAACTACTGCAACTTCAATTTCTAACGATTCTTATTCGGTTTTAATTTCTGATTTTAATATTTACAGCAATGAATAATACAAACCTTTATAAGATAGGATTGATCCTGATGCTGGTGATTAATGGAGTATTGATCTTCATGATGTTGCGAGGACCGAAAATGCCTCCTCCAAATGAGGGCGGATTGATGGAGAAAATCTCAGAAAAGCTAGACCTGAATGAGGAACAAAAGAAGAAATATTTTGAATTAGCACTAGATCATAGCAAGAAGGTGGCAAAGCTGGAAGCTGAGCAAAGGAAGATGGTGAAGGAATATTTCGATAATCTGAAAACAAATGATTCAGCTGGTGAGAAGGAGGTTTTAGCACAAATAGAAAGCCTTGAAGGAGACAAAATCACGGTTACATACCAACATTTTAAAGATTTGAAATTGCTTTGTAATGAAAGTCAGCTTGCACACTTTGATGAGATTATAGCAGATGTGTTGAGGGTTTTGGTCTCAGATCAAAAACAACCTAATATGCCGCCTAGGAATAGATAAGTAATCGGTATTTTTAGATACTATAAAGTGATAGGAGGCTGTTTCATAGAGAGACAGCCTCTTTTCTATTACAGACGATATGAGAGTCCATTCACTGATGAGGCGGCATCAGTTTTTTGTGGCAATCCTTTCATTCCGATCAGATCTAAGATAAATAGGTATATACGCTTTCTACTAGTAAGGAGGCAAAAGCAATGTGAGATTTGTCAAACTTAAGAATTGAGGACATTTCGATCGCCGGTCACTCGTACTAAGTGTAGCCTAAGTGTCTGTTTTTCATTTAGATAGGAAATTAGTCTAAGGTTTCTGGCCTCATTGCGGATAATCTTACAATAAATTCCTTCCCCTCAATTTTTTAACTTAAACAAGAAAAAAAGTAACCAACCCGAGGGATTCACTCAGAAGCCGCGTCTATATCTCTAAACCCCGAGATATCGAAAAAGTTTAAGTTACTAGTTGTCCCTTTTTTGGTCGCAATGGTAATAATCACCGCCGTGATGGGAGGGTTTATTTACCATAAGAATATAGGTAAACCTAATTTTCAAAAGGCATCTATCCTGTCTCAATCCTAATTTCCACATTCATAGAAACTCCAAAAGGTGAATAGTCAAGCCTGAGTTTTAAGTAAGGTCATACATCCTAGGACGTTTTCAAAAAATCACAGATATATAATTGAACCAACTTCAAATCACCATTAAAAACTATCACTTATGAAAAAATTACTCTTATCCATCATTTTACTTTCCCTCTTCATAGCCTGCAGTGAAGTAGATAGCATTACCCCGGAGGAAATTATTGAAGAAGATTATTCAGATGGAGATTTTGAGCCGACAGACTGGGGAGTGGCAACCCACAGCAACGATGCGGATCCAAATTTTGCAGAGGTCTTTGAGGATAAGGTCGTAAAGCGAATAGACATTGTAGTCACTTCCGCCCGCTGGCAAGCAATGCTGGACGATATGACTAGTCTATATGGGAACTTTGGAGTAGGAGGAGGATCTGGCGGAGGTGCTTCATTTGCAGAGGAGAATCCTGTTTTTGTTCCAGCAGAGGTTTTTTACGAAGGGCAGGAATGGTATCGAGTAGGCCTTCGATTTAAAGGCAATTCCAGTCTATCCTCAACTTGGAAGTCTGGGAATATGAAACTGCTCTTTCAAACTTGATTTTGATGAATTTGAAGACAACTACCCTCAGATTAAAAATCAGCGCTTTTTCGGATTCAAAAAACTAAGTCTTAAAAATAACTTCAATGATAAATCCATGCTTCGTGAAAAGGTGGCTGCGGATATTTTTAGAAATGCAGGATTAGCTAGTTCGCATACTGCATTTTATAGAGTTTATGTAGATAATGGTAGTGGTCCAGTTTATTTTGGATTATACACCATGGTCGAAGAAGTGGATGATACGCTGATTGACACGCAGTTTTCGGATAATGATGGGAATCTGTATCAGCCGGATGGTATTGGGGCAAGTTTTGCTGAAGGCTCATTTACTGAATCTGTTTTTGTGAAAGAAACCAATGAGGATGATGCCGATTGGTCCGATATTCAGAATCTATTCTCTGCTTTGCATGCCAGCAACCGGACTAGTGACCCTGCTGCGTGGAGAGCCAATTTGGAGACTGTTTTGGATACAGATGTATTCTTAAAGTACTTAGCAGCGAATACGGTCATCCAAAACTGGGATACCTATGGAAGGATGACTCACAATTACTTCTTGTATAATAATCCAGACACAAAACTTCTGAACTGGATTCCTTGGGACAATAACGAGGCCTTACAAACTGGAAACATGGGAGGATCTTTACCTTTGAATTTTTCAGGTCTTTCTTCCACTCAGTGGCCACTTATAGGGTATTTGTATGCCGATCCTGTCTATAAAGGGAAGTATGATACCTATGTGGAAGAGGTAATCAATGGCGTGTTTAGCACGAGTGAAATACAGGCTGTTTACACAGAATATGCTACGCTGATTGAACCCTATGCGACCACGGAAACACGCGGATATACTTTCTTAAATAGCAGTGCTGATTTTCAATCAGCAGTAAGCACACTAAAATCACATGCTGCTCAACGTGCAGCGGCAGTAAAAGCCTATTTAGGGAATTAATCTTGTTGGAAGTAAACTAACTTAAAAATTTATAAGTACAGACTTGGGATTGTAATCACCTGAAAAGGACTTCAGGATTTATGGTTCCAAGTCTGTAGTTGTTTTGAACACTTGTAAATTCAAAATCGATTGGTCCAAGATCCTTTATAGAAATGAAATTATCGATTGATTGGATCATTCGAAAAGAACATTGTCTCATTCATGTTTTCCTTTAGCTCTTTAATAAACTTCGTGCTTTAGATTTTTTTTGGTACTCAAAAACATTCTGCTTGCATGAGCAGATAAACCAGCGCCTAGTAATAGAAATAGCTCCAAATCTGAAATTTTAGCTGTAAAACGATGGCTGGCACCGAAGAGTTGATTATGAGTAAGAATCCCTGATCCAGGTATATCTTGAGTAATCCCAGTATAGAAATTATGAAGTGTAGTGCTAAAAGTATCTAGCAGCAACTTATGGCTATAGATAAAAAAAAGCCATCCGAATTAACGAATGGCTTGTGGGCCCACCTGGGATCGAACCAGGCACCTACTGATTATGAGTCAGTTGCTCTAACCGAATGAGCTATAGGCCCGAAATTAACTTCAGTTTTGGCTCGTATTCGCCTTAAACCTTGGTTTTGGGTGTGCAATGTTACATATTTGAATGCAAATACACAACCCATATTTCGAATGAAAAATGCACCTGATGCAGACTTTTTGATTTTTGATTTAGGAAATGTCATCATAGATATAGATTATCAGAAGGCAATAAATCGTATCAAAGAGGAAGTTTCTTCTGAGTTCCATCACAAAGTAGAGGGCTTTTATCTAACTGATTTTCACAAGGATTATGAGGTAGGTAGAATCAATTCGGCTGAGTTTCGGCAAGCTGTAAAAGCGTATTTTAATCAGGAGTGGAAGGATGAAAAAGTAGATGAATTGTGGAACAGTTTACTGCTAAAAATTCCTTCAGAAAGGCTTGAATTAATTTCAAAATTGAGAGAAAAATTTCAGGTTGGTGTATTAAGCAATACAAATTTGATCCATATTAATGCTGTAAATAGAATTTTACAGAATGATCATAGCCTACAAAATTTTGATCCAATTTTTGATTGGGTGTTTTTAAGTCATGAAATGGGACTAGCTAAACCTTCTGCAGAAATCTATGAAAAGATGCTGGTGGACTAGGAACATCGGGAGACCGTGTGGTCTTTTTTGATGATTTAATTGCCAACGTGGAAGGTGCTAAAAAAGTAGGTATTCAGGCTGTACATGTGACAGGACCTGAAGTGATTTTCGATTATTTTAAGAATGTATAGCAAAAAAGAATACCTCCGTCACGGAATTCTATTTCTAGTTACTCTGATTGCTACTACACTCGCAGGAGCAGAATGGGTTTATGGTAAATCGGTGCTTGGTTTGGATGATAGCTTCCTGACCTGGGAGTATTTTTGGAAATCCATGGCTTTCTCCATTCCCTTTATTGGAATTTTACTAATTCACGAGTTAGGACATTTTTTTATTGCTATATACCACAAAGTGAAATGCACCCTGCCTTATTTTATACCTGGATGGTTAGGATTTATTGGAATACCCACTATTGGTACCTTTGGAGCAGTAATCCAGATGAAGGGCTTTGTAAACAGTCGAAAAAAGTTTTTCGATATAGGCGTTGCTGGACCTCTTGCAGGTTTTTTGATTGCGCTTATCGTGCTTATTTATGGTTTTGCTACACTTCCTGAACCTGATTTTATTTATTCCATACATCCAGAATATTCTGATCCTAATTTTCAAGGTTATGAAGAAGGAGTATTAGATTTTGAGTTGGGTAATAACCTGCTTTTCTGGGGATTGGGAGAGGTATTTGCAGATCCAGATCGTATGCCACCTATGGCGGAGGTGATACATTACCCTTATTTATTTGCTGGATTTCTTGCTTTGTTTTTCACAGCTTTAAATTTACTACCGATAGGGCAGTTGGATGGTGGGCATGTGATATTTGGTCTTTTTCCGAGACGCCACAAAGAGATTTCTTTAGTTGCCTATATTTTATTTATAGGATACGCAGGAATCGGCATTATTAGTCCTTATTCTCCTATTGAGGATTTGATGCTATGGATTCCTCTTTACTTGGGATTCCTCTTTATTTGTTTCACCAAGTCAGGCTTAAGTTTAAAGAATAGGGTCACACTTGCTTTGGGGATAGCTGCGTTTCAGTATGCATTGGCCTTCATCAATCCTGAGCTTCATGGATATCAGGGATGGTTATTTTATGGCTTTTTACTAGGGAGAATTATGGGTTTGCGTCATCCAGAAGTATCGGGTTTCCGCGAGTTAGATACCAACAGAAAAATAGTAGGTGTGGTAGCCATAGTGGTATTCATCCTATGTTTTTCTCCCGAGCCATTTATTTTCAAATAAAAAAACTCCCCGAAGGGAGTTGGTTTTAAAGATTTCTGTAAGCTAAAATTCCTCCGGTGGTGTTTCGAACTTTTGAAAAACCTTTGGACTCCAAAAATTTCTTAGCATTCATACTTCTGGCTCCTGATCTACAGTGAACTACTATTTCAGAGTCTTTGTATGCTTCCAATTCGTCAAGTCTAGAGGGTAAATCCGCTAATGGGATATTTTTTGCGCCCAAATTATCATCCTCGTATTCCCATTCTTCGCGAACATCAAGAAACATGAATTTTTCGTTGTTATCCAATCTGGATTTGAGGTCTTCTACTGTTATATCTTCCATATTATTATTTGACTAAAATTCTATATGATTGCATTCCAGCTCCGGTTACCAAGTTTAGTACATAAATTCCCGGACGCTGTCCGTTAAAATTAACGATTTCTCCTTTGGGTGAAAATTGACGCTCAAGAAAAATTTCTCTCCCATAGGAATCAAAGACTCTAGCTTCACTAAATTCCCCTTCCAAATTGAGTAGGGTCTCTACCGGATTAGGATAAATCCTAATATTACCCTCAGGTGCGACTACCTCTTCAAATGGTGCTTCCAGACTAATATGCGGCCTGATCATCAGCGAACCCTGCACTTCCTCATTTTGAACCCAAGCCCCCACAACGTTGTAATAAAGCTTATCGCCGTTGTCATTAACCTTATCTAGACCTACATGGATAAAGTCGTTGGTGAATTGCGTAAAGCCAATGTAAAAGTCTCCATCAACCTTGATATTCGTGTCAAGAGAATAATATAAAAACTCTTGACCAGCTTCCTTTACCGCAATTAAATCCTCCTTTGTGAGGATTGGGTCTTTATCGAGATCCGTCCATACATTTATATCTACGGCTTGATTTGCTTGTTTTGGGTTACTGAAATTTATAGAAATTCCTTTCAGATATACCTCTTGAGGCGTAAAGTATTTCACAGCTAATTGACCGGATCTCTGATTAATTCCAGCTGCGTAATCAGCAGAACCATTGTCATAGGCAAAGTAGTCTAAGAGTGGGAAAAATGTCTTTACAGTATCGTTTAGCTCATAATTTACAGTGGGGAAATAGGTGGTATCTCCTGCCGAAACTTCATAAAGTAATTCATCGCCAGAGGTAATGGCAGAGATAATTTCCAAAGTCGTTTTATTCTCTGGAATTGGAATTTCATCAAAGTTCCTACTTTCAAAATCTCTTCTCTCTAGAGCATTCGGTACCGGGTTGAAAGGAGTATTTAGATTTATGGGCGTACTACTCTTAGTGGAAGAATCTCTGATCACGATAGAATACTCCATGGCACGAAAGCGATTTTCCAGATTGTAGAATGTGTTTTTCACTGTACTCCAAAGATCGTTTTGATTGCTTTCTAAGAGCACAAATGGGTAGGCGCCGAATTCATCAATTCTAAGTTCATTTGTCTTGGTTAAGCTTCTGTCCTTATAGTCGAGATCAGAACTTGTTCTCCCATCATTGAGGTAGATGTAATCTATTATCCAACTATCAAAGGGGCCTGATTGCCTGCCCTCTGAGAAAAATCTAAACTGAAAATTGGCGTGTTGCCAAGAAGGTAGAATTTTGACTATCTCTTGTGTGAAGACTTCAGTATCCAGTGACACTCCACCAAGTTGACTCCAGATGGTGATCCAGCTTCCTGCTGGGTCAAGAATTTGCAAGATTAGCTGATCACTTTCATCTGGAAGTTCTGCTCTGCCTGCTGCTTGCCAAAAAAAACTTAAATACAGACTTTCACTATCTGGTGCACTTAGCGTACTAAGGTCAAATGATTTTGAGGTTAGGTAGTCCGTTTCTCCCTGATCACGTTGTGCTAATGAGTATGGATTGCCGTTTGCATCTACCCCATCAAAAAGAATCATCCCAATAGATGGTGGATTTAAGCCTATAGTTTCAGTATATGATGCGCCTGAAACTGTCCATTTCAGTGTGTCTATCCCTTGGGAAAAATCATCCCAAAAAGGGAGGGTATTCCCTGCAGTGGTTCTCCAGTTAAGGTCAGAAAATTCCTGGGATTTTATTTTAGAATGCTGGATAGGTGCAATCTCCACCAATTGGCCAAAAGCCAAAGTCGATATGAAAAAGCCTACAAGAAGCCCTGTCATCCGAAAAATGTGGTGGATTTTTAGCATGTAGCCTACAAGTTATCTTTCGCAATCCAAAGATCAATCAATTCTCCAGTTTTCACCTGCCTAGTTGCTTCAGGATTTTGCCGCAATACTTTGCCTGCCCCCACGGAGTCGGTATCAAGATAATACTTATTACCTACCCTTAAGCTAGAACCCAATATTAAGAACTCAGCATCTACCTCGTCCATTCCTTTTAGATCAGGAACAGCCAGGATTTGATTACCCATTCCATCTCCAACAACCAAGTCAATTTTTGCGCCTTTAGGGATTTCGAATCCTTCAGGCACATTTACTCCACGGTATTTTTGCTCCAAAACCACATTGATACCGATATCTGGTACATACCTGATATCTCCTCTTTCCAATCCCATGTTTGCCAATATCTCCTGTACGTTTTTTAGCTGAGTATTTACTAAGTTTGGCATTTTTAGCATAGGAGCATTTCGGGCGTTCAGCGTCAGGTAAACGGTTTTACCACTTTTTACCTGAGCGTTTGGCTCTGGGATTTGCTTCAAAATTGCAAAAGTCTTGAGATCTGTGTTGAATCCTGAGTCTAGCGACACTTCATATTGAAGACCAGCTCTATCGAGAATATCTACGCCTTCATCGAATGTATAGCCGGACAAATCCGGAACAGAGACTGATTCACCATGGTTGGTGTACATGGGTAGATAAACTTTCAAAAAAAGGAAACCCAGTAATACTGAAATCCCTATGATCACTAGGAGGTTAATTAATATCTTTTTCAAAAGGAAAGTGGAATGTAATACTTGAGAAATTTTAATAGTTAAAGATAAGCGGGAAATTCAATCCTCACAACGAAGAATTATTCTAAAACTGTTTTATCCCTCAGGCAAAAAATAAGCCGAAGAGGATTTCTTCAGCTTATTTTTGCTTAATTAATGATTAATCTTCGTGTTTCTCTAATCGTATTACTCGATATATTGACAATAAACACACCCTTAGAAAAAAGTTGAGTGCTAAAAGAATAAGTCTGATTAAGTGTGCCCTGGGTAGACAATTTCTTGAACCAATGCACCTGTACTTGAGATGACTTGAATGGTTACATCTTCCAAATCATTCAAATTAAACGAAATATTGAATACATCTCGTGCTGGATTTGGGTACAGAACGGACATTCCTATCGCAGGCACTACCGGCTCAGGATTAGCATTCAAGAATAATTCTATATTATCTAAGTAGATAGGTGGATCAGTCTCCAATCCATTTTCTAATACAAACGCAAGCCTTGTTTGGGTTTTTCCTGACCCCGCAAAATCACTCAAATTGACAAATTTACGAACGTAATCGCCTGGACTGTTAGGATTTGCTTCTCCAGATGAAACTGTAGAAAGTGAAGATCCACTGGCAGACCAGACTTCCGAATAGGTATTTCCACCATTGGAACTAGCCAATAGTTTCAGCCTTGTATTGGCACCATTTACACCCGCCGCAAGGTCAAAGAATATACTTGCTTGTCTACTAGCCGATAAGTCAAAAATTGGTGTTCCTAGCCAGTAGGAGTCGTCCTGTTTTTTGGTAGTAGCGCGTACTACATTATTTGGCCCTTCGGTAGATGAAGCCGAAGCAATAATCCACCCTTCATCATTTGATTCAGGGTTAATTGTCTGCCACGGAGTTAATGCTGCTGAGCTATTGAAATTTTGTCTCCAGGGCACTGGTATGGTGGAATCATCTTCTATCACGTACAACTCCGTGCTGTCAGAGTTATTTCCATTTTGATCAAAGTTTGGTTGTGATACTACAAACTTAACTTTACTTTTTCCCACAGTAGTCCTATTTGGAATAGAAATATCGATGGACTCAGATGGTGAAAATGTGCTGCCACTGGCCAAATAAGTTTGTGCAGGAGCATCGTTTACTGAACTTGAAAATAAGAAGGTAGATACAGGAACAGTCCCGCTGTTAATTAAAGTAACAGTATCAGATTCACTAGTACCATCTGAAATAGGCGTAGGGGATTTAATATCTGAGATATTTAATTTATACTTAAATTCTTCGCTAGGAAGTATCCTGATGTTTTTAATGTAGATGTTGTTTCCGTACGCATTCTCTGAGATAAAAGCTAGCCTGATTGAGCCTAGATCTGCATAGCCTGATAGATTGACTATTTCAGTTCTGAATTGCGTGTTATTGTTCGGGATAAATTCATCTAGAGTGGCTGGAGCGGTTTGTAATTGCGCATCATTTTTATCGTAAGGGGCATTTGCAATATCAAATGTATTACCACAATCTTGGGATACCGCTACTATTAATCCATCGGTAAATCCAGCCTGGTCGTAAGGTGCATAAGCTAGTTCAAATACAAGTTGTGCATTTGGAAATTGAGTTAGATTAATAATCGGAGAGATATAGTAATCTAATTGCCCTGGAGCTTCATATTCGTAATGCCTAATGTAAACCAAATCTTGTGTCTCACCCGAAATTGTTAAGGTTCTTTTTTCCCAAGTCGTGAGTTCATCAGGATTGGAAACAGACCAAGGGGAAGGAAAGGTACTTAAATTATTAGTGTAAGGGAGATTGACAGGTTGCTCCAGTTCAGGGGTAATAATTCTGCTGTTATTTTCAGTGATGATATCAGGGACATCATTGGTCTGGGTAATTCTAAATTCAATCGTGTTTGAATTTGGGAGAAGTGTGAATTGATTAAAATTCACTAAAAATTTCTCTCCGGTAGCTAGATTGAAAGTAACTCTTTTGGATTCCAGAATCGTCCCATTTCTTCGAAGCTCAATTCTTCCTGAAGTCAAGATGTTTTTCCCTGCATTTAGAACCTCTATAGAAGGATTGATAAGTGGGTCACACTCAAATTCGCCTGGTTCCAAAACACTTGCTATTGCTAAATCATTTTCAGCGAGTTGTGGATCCTGAGTGGCTCGGTTATTCAGTAGCGTTACTCTTCTAGGGCTATTTGCAAGTACAACTTCAAATCTTTCCACTTGGCCTTGAGTGAATAGATTCATGCAAGCATCTGGGGTATAATCCATGTAATTTTGGATCATGTCCTGTGTATCGCAGCTGAATCGCGAAGCGTTGGCACTGCAGGCGGAATTGGAATTGTCCTGAGGAGGCGTATCATCCACGAAATCATCTACTCCACATCCACCATCACCCCAGATATGACGCAGGCCAAAAAAATGACCTACTTCGTGAGTGGCAGTTCGGCCTCTTGACGAGGATACTGCACTTCCACCAATACCAAAATATCTATAATCTATGACTACGCCGTCAGTAATCGCAGAATTTGGTGTGCCATTGAGACCAGGTAGATCAGAAATTGGAAATGAAGAATAACCGATGTATGGACTAACCAAGGGAATCACATACATATTCATGTATTCAGCTGGATTCCATTGGATCAACTGGCCTATGGTGGTGGCGTCAGTATTCGGATCATAGGAAGATTTTGAGCCTACCGTACGGGTGATTCCACTTGTAGGTAATCCTGATGGGTCTTGCTTGGCTAATATGAATTCAATATTGATTTGGCCAGCGACAGGGGCGAAAATAGCTGGTGTATTTACTGCATCAGCATTTAATCTTTGAAAATCCTCATTCAATATCCTTATTTGCTCCTCAATCTGAGAAAGAGGAACATTGGTCCCTTGTCCCATACTCTCACCATTGTGGATTACATGAACTACCACTGGGATAAGAATAGGATCATCGCTTATTCTGGATAGGGTTTGAGGTCTACTTTTATAGTCTTCTATCCTGTCATTTATCCAGCTTTCAAAAAATGGTTTTGAGCCGAAATAGCCCAATTCCTTTTCCATTTTTTGTTCTAAAATCGTATGACCGCACTTTTCTCTATGGGTATGAGAATTAGACTGGTTTAGTTGATCAGTGATGTCAAAGGTTTTGAATTGCTGCGCAAAGCCTGATGAAAACACAAAAAACGCTCCGAGTAGGAGCATACTGGCTTTGTCAATAACCCGAAAACCTTTTTTCATTACTATAATAATTAAGCAACTGTTAGGTTTACGGCTTCTACTCGAATGATTTCTGGGATTGCACGTTTGATAGCTTCTTCTACTCCGGCCTTAAGGGTCATAGTAGACATGGGGCATGAGCCACATGAACCTAACAACTCTAATTTTAAAACCATGTCGTCGGTCAGTTCTACTATCCTCACATTTCCGCCATCTGCCTCCAGATATGGTCGAATTGTATCTAATGCAAATTCTATTTGTTCTTTAAGTTCTGGTTGCATGTTCATTAAGCTTTAATTTCTACCACTGCAGTTTTATCCTGAGATGCATTTCTTATGGCAATTTGTCTAGCTATTTCTTCAGCTAATGTCATATATGATTCTTGGGTGATTCCTTTTTTCAAAACAGCTGGATATCCTGAATCACCACTTTCCCTAATACTTTGTACGATTGGTATTTCTCCCAAAAACGGCACATCGTATTTCTCAGCTAATCTTTTTCCTCCCTCTTTACCAAATAAGTAATACTTATTTTCAGGTAATTCTTCGGGTGTAAAATAAGCCATATTTTCAATAACACCTAAGATGGGTACGTTAATTTGTGGCTGTCTAAACATCGACAATCCCTTGTTAGCATCTGCCAAAGCGACCTTTTGGGGCGTTGTTACTATAACCGCACCGGTAACCGGTACTGTTTGTACCATGGTGAGGTGAATATCCGAAGTTCCTGGAGGTAGGTCAATCAATAAATAATCCAATTCTCCCCATTCTACGTCTGAAATAAATTGCTTTAACGCAGAACTCGCCATAGGGCCTCTCCATACCACGGCACTGTCCACAGGTGTCAGAAAACCAATAGACATCAATTTGACTCCATATTGCTCTATAGGAACGATAATATTCTTTTCACCTACTTTTTTTACTGCTGGTTGCTCCGCTTCCACATTAAACATAGTAGGAATCGAAGGACCCGATATATCTGCATCTATCAATCCAACTTTTGCTCCGGTTTTAGCTAGGGATACCGCTAAATTTACAGCTGTGGTGGATTTACCTACTCCTCCTTTACCAGAGGCAATGGCTATGATGTTTTTAACTTGAGGTAAAACGGGTGCAGCATCTCTGATGGTAGTTACCTGAGAAGTCATAAATAAGTCCCACTTAGGCTCAGAACCAAAGTCCTCTTTCAGTACTTCCAAGCAATTATTTTTGATTACTTCTTTGAGAGGGCAGGCTGGCGTAGTGAGAACTACATTAAAGCTGACGTTTTTACCGTTGATTTCTATCTTTTGTATCATCCCCAACGTGACCAAATCCTTCTTCAGATCTGGATCTTGTACCCGGGAAAGCGTTTTCAGGATATTATCCTTAGTTAACTCCATGAATTGAATATTGTAATTTTGCGCAATTTAGAGCTTAATGGCTTCTAAATAAAGTATGAATTAAATCTATATTACTTCTGAACTAGATGAAACCTTAGAAAGTTCTCATTTTTTAGATTCAGCAATTAACTTTGCTTCATTCATTTTCCTATGGGCATAAGTAAACTTACAACGGACAAGGTCAAAGAACGCATGGACATCGAAGAGGTGATCGGTGACTATTTACCTATGAAAAAGAAAGGTCAGAATCTCTGGGCCAACTGTCCGTTCCATGGAGAAAAGACACCTTCATTTTCTATTTCTCCTGCAAAGCAAATCTATAAGTGCTTTGGGTGTGGCAAAGCCGGCGATCCAATCCAATTCATAATGGATATTGAAGGCATTGGTTTTCAAGAGGCAATTAAACACATAGCCGGGCGGTATGGAATCGAGGTAGAGGAAGATGAAACCCGTACTCCTGAGCAGAATGAAGCTCAAAATGAGCGGGAAAGCTTACTCATTGCTTTAGGTTTTGCTAGAGATTTTTTTGTGGAAAACTTACAAACAGCAGAAGGGAAATCCATTGGCTTAAGTTATTTCAAGGAGAGGGGGTTTACTCCAGCTATCATAGAGAAGTTTGACCTAGGTTATGCACTTGACGGTTGGGATAATTTGCTTAATGCTGCCAAGTCAGCTGGTTTTAAGGAGGAAATTCTGCTAAAAGCAGGTTTGATTCTGCAGAAAGAAGGAGATGCATCCCGAGTTTACGATCGCTTTAGGAATCGTGTGATTTTCGCAATTCACAACATTAGCGGTAAACCCCTTGGCTTCGGTGCACGAATCCTTACCAAAGACAAAAATCAACCCAAATACATCAACTCTCCAGAGACACCAGTTTATCATAAGAGCGATGTGCTCTATGGGATGTTTCAGGCGAAAAAAGCAATACGAGAAAAAGACAATTGCTATCTGGTGGAAGGCTATACGGATGTAGTGAGCCTCCATCTTTCGGGGATAGAGAATGTAGTGGCTTCTTCGGGAACTTCACTGACCGATGGTCAGATCAAATTGATCAAGAGATTTACCGATCAGGTGACTGTGCTCTACGATGGTGATGCTGCCGGGATCAAAGCTTCACTTCGAGGTATAGATCTATTGCTGGAAGGTGGGTTGAATGTGAAAGCAGTAGTTTTTCCTGATGGAGAAGATCCAGACAGTTATTCCAGAAAAGTCGGTTCCCAGGCGTTTCAAGATTATCTCGAGAACAATAGCCGTGATTTTATTGGGTTTAAAATAGGTCTATACAAGGAAGAATTTACCAAAAATCCTATCCGTAAAGCTGAGGTAATCCGGGAAGTTGTATTAAGTATCGGGAAAATTCCTGATCCGATTATTCGCTCCGTTTATGCTAAGGAAGCTTCCGGGCTATTGGGAATAGAGGAAGATATTATTCATGCGGAGCTAAACAAAACACTGTTAAAGAGCCAGAAGGATAATTATTACAGTCAGAAGGACGAGGCTTTTGCCGAGCAGGCAGTTAATGAATTAATTCCTGACGAAACTGCCACGACTTTCTCAGAAATTCTAAGAATTCAGGAACGTGAGATGATTCGCATTCTAGTGAATTATGGTTGGCAGAAATTAGGAGATGAAGAAATGCACTTGTGTCAATACCTACTTTCTGAGACTGAAGATCTCGATTTTACTACTCCTATTTATAATCGGATTCTAGACCTGTATAGAAATAGCCTACTTCAGGGAGAAATTCCCACCTCAGAATATTTTATAGGCTTGGGTGATAAGGAAATACAACTAGAGGTAATAGATTTAATTACAGTTCGCCATGAAGTTTCGCATCATTGGGCAGATACGCATCAGATTATAATCAATACTGAATCCGATGATCTGACAATCACTGGGTTTAAATCCATCCTGAGGTTGAAGCGCAAGATGGTGCAAAAGCTAATGGAAGAGGCTAAGGAGAAAATAAAAAATGCGGAATCTGAGCAGCTAGATGACGATAAAGTTCATGAGTTTCAGGTGATTTATTTTGAGCTCAAAAAAGTACAGCTTGAAATTGACAAAGAGCTGGGAATAGTAATTGGGTAAACCAAACTTTATTTGGCTTCTTCCTGTTTAAGATTTGAAAGCGTGTAAATTTGCTTTTCTTAATACTAATTCAAACACAAATTTCGTGGAAAAATATATTCTGGACCCGATTGAAGATGCTATAGTAGCTATCAAAAACGGAGAAGTAATTGTCGTAGTAGATGATGAGGATAGAGAAAATGAGGGTGATTTCGTGTGTGCTGCGGACACAGTAACTCCAGAAATCATCAATTTCATGGCGACTCATGGGCGTGGGCTTATATGTGCTCCTCTTATAGAAGATCGTTGTGAAAAGCTTGGTCTCGAGTTAATGGTAGGGAATAATACCGCTGCTTATGAAACTCCTTTTACGGTCTCCGTTGACCTGATCGGTCATGGGTGTACTACAGGTATTTCTGCGGCGGATAGAGCCAATACAATCAAAGCACTCGTAGATGATTCTATAGACCCGAGCGAATTAGGAAAGCCTGGTCATATTTTTCCCCTCAAAGCTAAAAGAGGTGGGGTATTAAGAAGGGCAGGACATACTGAAGCAGCAATTGATTTAGCGCGTTTGGCTGGATTTTCCCCAGCAGGTGTTTTGGTGGAAATAATGAATGAGGACGGGACTATGGCCCGACTCCCAGATTTGGTAGAGGTAGCTAAGAAATTTAATCTAAAGCTAATTTCTATCAAGGATTTAATTGCCTATAGATTGAAGCATGAGTCTCTCATCAAGCGTGAGATTGGGGTAGAGCTTCCTACAGATTTTGGAGATTTTGAATTAATTGCATTTCGTCAAACCAATACTCAAGAGCTACATCTAGCGTTGGTAAAGGGCAAATGGGATAAGGATGAGCCGGTATTGGTTCGAGTGCATTCTTCTTGTATGACGGGTGATATTTTCGGTTCCTGCAGATGTGATTGTGGTCCCCAATTACATGCTGCCATGCAGATGGTTCAGAAAGAAGGAAAAGGTGTTATTCTTTATATGAATCAGGAAGGAAGAGGGATTGGTTTAATTAATAAGTTGAAAGCATATAAATTACAGGAAGAAGGCATGGACACCGTTCAGGCGAATCTAGCGCTTGGTCTTCCTTCAGATAGCAGAGACTATGGGGTAGGAGCTCAGATATTACGTGATCTGGATGTGAGTAAATTACGTCTGATATCCAACAACCCTCAAAAGAGAGTGGGTCTCCTAGGCTATGGTCTGCAAATCGTAGAGCAAGTTCCTATAGAAATAAGTCCAAATGTGCATAATGAAAAATATCTTCAGACTAAGCGGGATAAAATGGGGCACAATATTTTAAAGTAAATTGATTTTCTTGTATTGATATTTGTCAATATCTGGTATTGAGAATTAACCTGCCACGTAATATTCCGTAAACTCAGACATGATGGAAACCGCGAAAAAAGTAATATTCTCCCTTAGCATACTATTTTTGAGTATAGCTGCTGCTTTTGCACAGAACCAATTCCCTTCACAATTATGGCACAAAGGGAATATCTATACCACAGATGGACAGGTATATGGAGGAAAAATCAAGTATGATTTGGATAACAACGTAGTTCAGTTGCAAGACCAAACTATTGAGACATTTACATCGACGAATGTCACCTATTTTGAGTTTTTTGATGAAGTGTATGGTGGTGTACGTAAATTCTACAGCTTGCCTTATGCTTTTGAGAACGATTATGCCACTCCTATATTCTTTGAAGTGCTGACACAAGGGGAAGAACTTGCCTTACTATGCAGAGAGTACGTAGCTACTGATTCTAGAGGAATGGGGAACTATGGAATGATGGGGGGATATGGCATGAACCCTTATTATGGTCCCCCGTCAATGATGGTGGGTCAAAAGTTAGCTTTTAATTACTATTTTTTGAAAAATGGTAAGATTGAACAGTACAGCTTGAAAAAGAAAGATCTGTTTGAAATGCTGCCAGGTCATGATGACCAAATATCTCTTTTTATGCGCAAAAATCGCTTAGACTATGATAAAAGAGGAGATTTACTGCGTATCACAGCCTATTACAACGAATTGAATCAAAATTAAATGTCCAAACCATTAATTCTCGTCTCGAATGATGATGGAATCACCTCGAAAGGGATTCGTGTTCTCGTATCTGTAATGAAGAAATTGGGAGATGTGGTGGTAGTAGCACCAGATAGTCCCCAATCAGGTATGGGGCACGCCATTACCATAGGAGAAACTTTACGATTAGAAGAGGTAGATATTTTCGATGGAGTAAAAGCTTACAAGTCAAGTGGTACTCCTGCAGATTGCGTGAAATTGGCGAAGCATTATGTGATGAAGGATAGAAGTCCAGATTTAATCGTGAGTGGGATAAATCATGGCTCAAACACCTCGATATCTGTTCTTTACTCTGGCACTATGTCTGCGGCAATTGAAGGGGCAATGGAAGGTTATCCTTCGATTGGTTTTAGTTTATGTGATTTTTCCTCAAAGGCTGAATTCTCTCATATAGAAGAATGGGTGGAGAAAATAACCCGTCAGGTACTTAAAAAAGGAATGACAAATGGGATTGCACTTAATGTAAACTTTCCGCCGAAGCAAAATGAAGCTATCAAAGGGGTGAAAATTTGTCGTCAAGCTGATGCTAAATGGCAGGAGGAGTTTGACGAACGTTTTGATCCGAATGGTAGAAAGTATTTATGGTTAGCTGGAAATTTTGTGAATTTTGATAAAGGCGAGGATAATGACGAATGGGCCATTGCCAATAATTTCGTTTCCATAGTTCCATGCCAATATGATTTGACAGCCCATCATGCAATTACACAACTAAATAAAGATTGGGATTGGGATGATTTAAAAAAGTAATCCAAGGATGATTTTTTAAATTCCTGTCTCTTTGTTTTTTAACTGGTTATTTTTGTTTTTTAACTAGTTGTTTTTGTTTTTTTAATTTTTAAAATAGAACTGACTTCTTGAAGCGAATTTTATTCTTTCTTTTTCTACTCAGCATATCCTTTAATGCTGCGGCCCAAAGTCAGGCTATTGACAGCCTGAAGCAGATACTTCCTACCACAAAAGGAGAGGAAAGGTTGACTATTTTGAATGAATTGTCATTTTACCTGCGAGAAATAAAGCAAGAAGAAGCTTTTACCTATGCTACCGAAGCTGAGAAACTAGCAAAATCCTTCAATAACCCATCTGAAGAAGCTAAAGCCAAAGAGAATTTAGGCTGGATATTTTACCGTAGAGGACAGTGGCAGAAATCATTCAATTACTCCAAGGAAGCTTATAAATTAGCTGTAGATGCAAATAATTTGGCAGAAGCAGCTAGAGTATTGAATAGTATGGGAGCGCTTTATTATGAACAGCAAAACTATTCTATGGCTATAGTTCAATTTAAGAAGGCCTATGAAATCAGTGATACAGTAGGAGATCTCTATACTATGATTCGAAGTCTTAATAATGTTGCTCTCAACTTTTTAAGAATCAATGAACTGGACTCAGCTTTAGCTTATACAAATATCGCAATTGAGGCAAATAGAAGTGCAGGGTCGCCATATTTGCTTTCTTTTTCAAATCGTGTCTTAGGGGATATTTACTTTTCTAGAAATCAGTTGGATTCAGCTGAGAAGATATACGAGAAGGCGCTACAAAATGGAATATCCCAAGGCATCTTCACTTTACAAGCAAGCTTGTTTTACAGGCTTGGAGACACGTATCTTTTGAATGGTAAGTATGAAAAGGCCAGAGAAGTATTGCTTAGAGGAATTGAGGTGTCTGGGCAGAATGGCCTAATTGACGAGTTATCAAAAAGTCATAAATCATTAGCAAACTACTATCGGCAAATTGGGGATTATAAAAATGCCTATGAGCAACAATCCAAGTTTATCACCTTGAATGATTCCATAGTAAATAAGTCAAGCAGGGATAGGCTGGCCTTAATGCAGGGGATGTTTCAGGATGACTTGGAGCAATCTGAACTAGAACTATTAGTAGCGCAGAATGAGAATCAAGCCACTAGATTGGCTTTAAACCGAAAAATAATCTTCTTAGTTAGTGGAGGTTCTGTACTGATTTTAGCACTGATGGTTTGGCTATTTTATCTAAACAGAAATATCAAGAAATACAATACAAGCTTGCTTCTTCAAAAGCAGCAAATACGAAAGCAGAATGAAGATTTGGAAACTAAATCTATTCAACTCCAAGAAATCAATCAGACTAAAAACAAGCTCTTTTCTATAATTGGGCATGACCTAAGAGGGCCGGTTGGTCAAGTGAAGTCTATTGTTGACTCATTGATATTGGGCCATTTGAGTCAAGAGGAATTTGATGAACTTATTCAACATTTAAAAGTGGATGTGGATACGGTGTATTTTACCCTTAATAATACCCTAAAATGGTCTCTAGCTCAAATGGAAGGTTTTAAACTTCAAAAGGTGGATTTTGACTTGTATCAGCTTGTTTGTGATAACATTAAACTAATCAGCCCCAAACTAAGGGAGAAGTCTCTGGAGGTGGAATTCACCTCTTCATTCAAAGATATACTGGTTTATGCGGATCGGGATTTGATCGAAATTGTGATCAGGAATATCCTAAATAATGCAGTAAAGTATTCTAAGCCAGGGGATACTATTCAGCTTTCAGGGGAAGCAAATAATGGCTTGATTACTTGGTATGTAAAAGATCAAGGAATAGGTATGGACGAAGCTCAGATAAATGAATTGCTCTCTACCGATTATGTGATTTCGGATTCTAAATTAGGTACCAAAATGGAAAAAGGATCTGGTTTAGGGTTGCAGATTTGCAAGGAATTTACTCGTATGAATGATGGTGAATTATTTATTATTAGCCAACCTGGTGAAGGAACACAGGTAGGTGTGAAACTACCTGCCAGTAACCTTTTAATCAACAATTAAAAGGTGTTCACTAGTAAGAAAATCCTCAAGTCGGAGTTCTTCGGTAATAATCCCTAATTCTTTCATTATTTTCATCGCATCGATTAGCTTACTTTTTGAGATTTCAGGATTAGTAGCCCAGGATGTTTGAGCAAACCATTCCTTCACATCATTAGGATTTAGTTCATAGTTTTTTGCGATATCCGCAATGGCAGAGGAACTGGTCTGGAGGCTTTTGGATTCCGCATAAACAATGTCTCTTAAGTTAACTATTAACTCCCCAAATTCTGCTAAGGCTTTATTAGTTGCAATGATTGCGAAACAAGGCCAAGGGCTAGGTACTTCTCCAATTCGCTTCATTTGTTTTGATTCGACCCAAGGTTTAGTCGTGTATTTTTCCCAGAGAAACATTTCTGGTTTCTCTGGAGTCATCTCTTCCAGCGCTCCAGGTAGATTGTTAACTATTTTGAAATTTAGCTGATTAGGATCCCAAGCTTCACGTTTTGCCAATACATAGCTCATCAATTGCGATCCCGAACCGATTCGGCTGATGAGAAAATCGTGTTCTTTGATCTCTTCCAAAGAAGTTACAGAAGAACCACCTGAAATGTGAATGCCCCAATTCAATGGTGATTGGACATGGAAGCCTATCATTTTAGATGGGTTTCTTGCTTCGAAATCTTTGAGAAAGCTCTCTGTCAACACGATGGCAATATCACACTTATCCTCTCTTAGATCTTTATTCATCTGTCCGGAACCTCTTGATTCGTCGTTCCACTCAAGCCTAACACCTTCCTTCTCAAAAGGCTGTTTGGCAACTACTTTTTTCCAAGGGAAATTAAAATGCTCTGGAACTCCGGTGATTCTAAGGGTTTTCATAAATCAGGTAAAGTAATTTGACAAAAATAGAAAACCAATTTTTTACTCAACAACTGCTTGTCATATATTAAGAAAATTAATCATGTGTAGCCTGCTTATCAGTAATAAATAAGTTGCTTAGTCCGGCCAGAATTAATAAAGTTCCAGCTAATAGCATGGTGTTAATTACGGCTTCCCCAAAGATCAATTTGTAAAGGAAATTAACTCCTCCTAGGGCTGCAACAATTTGGGGAATGACTATAAACATGTTAAAAATCCCCATGAAAACCCCCATTTTTTTAGGGTCAACAGAGCTAGAGAGCATCGCATAAGGCATAGATAAAATACTTGCCCAAGCTATCCCGACCAAAGAAAAGCAAATATGAAGCATCCAGGACTCTTGAATGAAGTATATCAAAATGAATCCTAAACCTCCTGCAATCAAACTTCCCAAATGAAGAAGTTTCCTGTTGATTTTATACTTACTAGTAAAAAAGGCGAGTACCAAAGCATAAATCATGGAGACTAACCCATATGTACCTAAGTAATTTCCTACTTTATCTGCGGCATTATTGTAGGCCACACTGGTAGTATCTGTAGCTCCAAAGATATGCTCGGTGATGGCTGGAGTAGCAAAACTCCACATTGTAAAAAAAGCAGAACCAGGAGAAAAACTGTACCAATCCGAGCTGCTTCATTACCGTGGGCATGGACGATATATTTTTAATGATTTCTGACAAGCCTTTAAAGAACCCTTGGTTTTTCTCAGCTTCGAATTCATCCATGTCCTCAGGCGGATATTCTTCTGTTTTTAATATGGTATATAGGATTGAAGAAAATAACACCAATGCACCCACAGCAAAAGCGTATTTTACTGAATCAGGAACTACCCCAGATGCTGCAGTATTAGGAACTCCCAATTGAGTCATAAACCAGGGCAGGTTGGATGCAATCCATGTTCCAATGCCTATAATCAAAGTTTGCACTACAAATCCATAGGATCGCTGAGATTCGGGAAGTTTATCAGCTACCAAGGCTCTGAATGGCTCCATGCTAATATTGATAGAGGCATCTAAAATCCAAAGTGCGCCAGCAGCCATCCAGAGTGCAGATGAATAAGGAGCGAAGAATAGTGCCACTGTGCTGAGTACAGCACCTACAAAGAAAAACGGTTTCCGTCTGCCAAACTTAGGATGCCACGTGTGATCACTTAAGTATCCTACGATGGGCTGAACCAATAGACCAGTCAGTGGTGCTGCTATCCATAGAAATGGAATGGCATCTTTGTCGGCTCCTAAGGTTTGAAAAATACGTGACATGAAACCGCCCTGCAGGGCAAAACCAAATTGTATTCCCAGAAATCCAAAACTCATGTTCCAGATTTGCCAGAAGCTTAATTTCTTTTTTGTTAGGGTCATTTTGGGTTAATGTAAAACCTTACTTTTTAATTTTTAATCCTTTGATTATCAATTCATTTTCAGGATATGGAATTGTCAGGTGGGCAAGGTTCTTTATTTCGAAAAATCTATTTTCATGATCTGGAAGAGGATCAAATTCAGATAATTTTCCCACAAAGGAAAAATCTTCAAAATTTAACTTTTCAGAGCAACCATTTATTTCCACTTCCTCATTATGGAAGCCATGGAAATAGATTTTCATCATAGTATAGGCAGTTTGGAATTCTCCACTAGTTTCCCCCATAGCCAATGAGCCTTGGGAAGAATTATAAGCAAAACTCCTGGAATGATATCTTCCATCCTCAAAATCCCAACTTTCTCCATCGTCCTCATAATGAAGAAATGTCCCATTTTCTTTTCCAGCATAAACATGAACATAAAGAATTCCATTGTGACTTTCACCAGTGTACTGCAAATCGGATTGACAGGTGAAAATACTTCCTCCTTTGACGTAAACTGGTAAATATGCTAAAGGACAATCCTGGTAAATTGTAGTGTTTCCTTTATGCAAATCATCAGAAAATAAATAATACCACTCTGATTCTGGAAGGTAAACCTTTGTGATTGCTTTGGTGCTTTCTACTGGAGCTACCAGAAAAGTATCGCAGAATAGGTATTGATTTTGGAATGCCGACTCGTATATTTTTGGGTCTTGTACGTTTGAAATTGCCAAACTTGATGAAATTGGTAGCCCATTTCGTGTGGACTCGTACATTTTACTATAAATCGTAGGAATCAAGTTATACCTCAGCTTCATGTAATTCCTGGAAATCTCTTCTACTTCTTCTCCAAAGGACCAAGGTTCAGCATCTTTTGTATTGATCATGGAGTGAGCCCTGTATAAAGGAGTAAATGCTCCGATGCTCATCCATCTGGCAAAAAGAGACTTGCTCGCTTCTCCAGCAAAGCCACCAATATCAAAGCCGGAAAATGAAACCCCACTTAATCCTAGACTATTGATCAGCCGTACACCTGCAAGCATATGTTCTTCACTGGACTGATTGTCGCCAGTCCACGCAGCCGCAAATCTTTGTACTCCAGCAAAGCCTGATCGAGTTAATACAAAAGGCCTTTTATTAGGATTTTGCAAAAGAGCACCTTCTTGGACAGCTCTTGCCATTTGCATTCCATAGACATTTCTTGCTTTGCGATGAGAAGCAGGGTTTCCATCTAAATCAAATTCGATGAGGTTGGGAGTAAATTGTCCCCAGGATGCAGGTTCGTTCATGTCTGCCCAAAATCCATCCACACCCGCATCGGTGTAAAACTCCATTTTTTCTCCCCACCATTTTCTGGTTTCCTCCTTAGTGAAATCTGGGAATGCACACGACCCAGGCCATACTTGAGCTATGTAATCTTTATTATCAGGATATTTGACGAATAATCCTTTGGATTTTCCCTCATCAAATGGGAGGTATCCTTTTTCTGTTTTGATACCTGGATCCATAATGACAACAACTCTAAACCCTCGCTCTTTCAATTTAGCAATCATACTTTTTGGGTCGGGGAATTTTTCTCCATCAAAGGTAAATACCTTGTATTTCTCCATGTGGTGAATGTCTAGGTAGATTACATCAGCTGGCATGTTTTTGTCCCGAAAAGTATTTGCGACAGCGTAAACTTCCTTATCCGGATAATAGGAATAGCGGCATTGTTGGAAACCTAAAGCCCATTTGGGAGGCATTTTCATTCGCCCAGTCAAAGAAGTGTAATTTGATATTATTTCCGCTACTGAAGGAGCATGAATGAAATAATAATCCATATCCCCATCCTCTGCATTGAAGTAGGCGAAACGGTCCGAAGAAGCACCGAAGTTAAAAACTGATTTGTGCGTATTGTCAAAGTATATCCCATACGATCCCTTTTCATGCGTTCCTATATAAAATGGGATACTCATGTATAATGGATCATCGCTTATGCCGTATGCAAAATAATCAGTGTTCCAGTTGACGTAGGCATTTCCAAATCTGTTTAGGTTGCCTGTTTTTTCCCCAAGTCCTATGAATTTTTCGTTTGGCTGAACTTCCTTATAGCAAGTTACTTCGGTGCCAATCCAGGAGATTCCCAAGGAATCATCCTTGTTTAATAAAGTGCCGTTTGAATCAAAAAATGAACAAATCCCATTGTTGAGTTCAATCTGAAAATGTATCAAGGCTGATTTCAGATGGATTTTATCATCTTTTTCTTCAATTGAGAATTCCACAGAATTTTCATCAGATAGCACCGTATAGGGATTGGAATCGAAGGACTTGTTTTGTGTAGACTGAACTCTTATTATTCCATCTTTTACCAGACTGATTTTGATACGGGCATTAGCACTTTCTGCAGTAATACCATTATCATTTTGCTGCCATTTTTCTATTTGACCGATAGGTCTATACCTGGAATTAGAAGAAGTCGCGGGGGATGATTGGAAATTTTGGGACATAAATTTTTTTCACTTTAGCTTTAAAAGCGGATCTAAATTAGAACCAAAACTCAATCATAAAAAAATCGAAAGTCCTTGAAAATGAACAATTCAAACAAGGAGTAAAAAACTATTGTGCCCTAGGATGAAAATTAGACCTATTCAAACGTTTGCACTTTTTTACTAAAAAATCTGATCTTTTTTCTTAAAATCTTTTCGAAGAATCCCTTGCCATCAACTTTGTTTTCAAAATCAATGAATTTTCCATGGATTCCGGGTCAATTTTTTTCTCAATAATGTCTATTAGAATCTCCGTGGCTTTGGCTCCCATCAATGCTCCTGGTTGTGCAACTGAAGATAGTTTTGGCTCCAGCATGGAACAAAATTGCCAATCACTGAAACCAACAACACCCACATCAACAGGAATCTTTAAACCGATTTCTCTACAGGCCATCATCGCTCCCACAGCACCTACATCATTGCAGGCAAAAAATGCGTCAGGACGGACAGTCATATTCGAAAATAGCTCTGCTACTATTTGCTGACTTTCCTCAACAGTGCCAATTGGACATGGGATAACATACTCAGACTTAAAATCTAATCCATTATGTGTAAGTGCATCTTTATAACCTCTTTCCCTTTCTGTGCTGATTTTCAAAAGTTTAGGACCTCCTAAATGGATTATGTTTTTATATCCCTGACTGATTAAATGAGTTGTAGCATCGAAGGCTCCTTGGTAATCATCTACAGTGACATTGATGGCACCCGGTATTTCTGGTGCTCGGTCAAAAAACACAATGGGAAACCCCTGATCCAAAACTTTAGTGAAGTGGTTGAAGGTTTTAGTCTCTTTAGAAAAACTCACTAATACGCCATCAATTTGATTTGATAGCATAGTCTCAATACTAGAAATCTCACGGTCCAATTTTTCATTGGATTGAACTAGAATAACATTATAGCCTCGAGAATGCGCGACTTCCTCGATACCACTGACCACTGAAGAAAAGAAAAAATGAACTACCTCAGGAATAATCACCCCGATTGTAAATGATCTGCTTTTTCTCAACGAAAGTGCAATTGCATTCGGGCGGTAATTCATTTCCTCAGCAACTTCTTTAACCTTCCGTTTTGTCTCATCGCTAATCCCTGGATAATCTTTTAGTGCCCGAGAGATGGTAGAAGCAGAAAGGTTAAGTGCCTTTGCTATGTCCTTTATGGTTGCTCGACCTAATTTCATATAATTAAACTATTCCAAGATTATATTGTATTCAATAATATTTGATTTCTGGAAGAAGCAATCTATTGAATTTTGAAGTTAAAACTTCCGATTTAGGCCTTTATCTATTTAGTTTTTAAAATTATTTTTTTATGCAAACGTAACCGCAAACGTTTGCTCAAAAAAGTTTTAGTTAATGAGCAATGGCCTTCTTGTGTCTTAATTTTCTTTCATTTAAAATTTCTAAACAGTACAGAATAATTCTCAGGACTACTTTAAAAACCTGAATATTAAAAATAGATTATTTCTGCATGTGTTTTAATTAATTCAAGAATACTGTCAATTAACAAACCTAAAAAATGAAAAAAATTAAGCAAATCACATGGGCTTTAGCTTTGTTGCCGGTACTATGGTCCTGCGAAAAGTATGAAATGCCTCCTATTATTGAGCAGACAGGATCTCAAGTAGCAGATCCTGCAAATGGATCTGCCCTCGTGCTAAGTGCGGATAACTCGGAGGAATTGATCGTATTCTCAGTTACTATGGCTGAGTTTGCTAAGGTCGGAGAAGTAACCTATTCCTTGGAAATGGATCTGGCTGGGGCAAATTTCGAGGATGCGGTAGAACTTGGAACTTCAAAAACTAATCTGATTGAGGTTCAAACAGAGGCTTTGAATGATGAATTAATCGCCAAAGGACTCACTGTAAATCAAGTCGCTGAGGTAGAATTTAGAGTGAAATCATCCATCAACCAGCCTTTATCACCGATTTATGGAGAAACGGTTGTTTTGTCTGTCACTCCGTATGATACTTTTGTTGCCTTTCCGCTACTATATGTCCCTGGAGACTGCAGGGGTGGATCCAGGGAATTTAAACACCACGTTAAAGTCCGTAGCATTTAATAAGACGTTTACTGGATTTATCCATATTCTAGGTGGAAGTGGGGAGTTCAAGTTTAACGAGGAACCTGACTGGGTAGATGGTAAAAACTATGGTGATACAGGTGCTGACGGTAAATTAGATGCAGAAGCTGATGCAGCAAATATTAAAGTAACCAAATTTGGTACAATTGAAGTTACAGTGGATCTGGCTACTAAAACGTACACTCTTTCCGATCCAAAACTTTGGGGAATCATAGGCGATGCTACCGTAGGTGGATGGGATGTGGAGACCCCAATGAATTTCAACAAAGATCTAAATATCCTAACTATCACTACTGATTTAAAGAAAGGTGCATTCAAATTCAGAGCAAACCAATCTTGGGATTTTAACTTAGGACCAAAAGATGGAGCTATGGTAAAAGACGGCGACAATATCATTGTTGCTGAAGCTGGAAACTATACTGTTACGTTGAACTTCAATGTTACAGGAGAAGTATCATATACCATGACTAAGAATTAACTAGGATTTCAGCAAAAGCTAAAACCTTAATTAGACCGACTTTGGTGTATCTATGCCAAAGTCGGTTTTCAGTAACAAAAACCCATGAAAACTGCCCTTTTATCATCTATCTTCTTCATTCTATTATTTTCCTATTCTGGAGCTTTTGCTCAGGTTACTACTGAGCCTATTTTCCCAAATGCTGATAAAAAGGTGACTATCATCTATGATGCCAGCAAAGGTACAGCTGGGCTTAAGGATTGTGGGTGTGATGTTTATATTCATATTGGAGCAGTTACTGAAAGTGGAGAATCCACAACTTGGTCAATCGTTCCTTTTGAATGGGGTACTACCGATGCAAATGCGAAAATGACTAAAGTTGAAGGGCAGTCAAACCTTTATACTTTTGACCTGACGCCTAATACATTTTTTGATAATCCAAATGGATTAACTATTTACCGTTTGGGATTGGTTTTTAGAAATGGAGATGGCAGTAGAGAAGGGAAAAGCAGTAGCGGTGGAGATATTTTCGTTGACCTTTCTCAAGGATTTCAGGTAGTTTTCACATCACCAGTTAGTTCTGCTATAGCATTAGAGGAGGGAGATACCTATACATTCAAAGTAGCAACCACTGAGGGCTTAGCTGATATATCACTTCAGCTCGATGGCGTGCAGGTAGCAAATGCAACTGGGGTTCAATCACTATCCTATAATTATGCAGCTACTCAGGCAGGTTTATACAAATTAGTAGCAGAAGCAAGCAATGGGTCAAATCAAGATTCCGAAACGGTGGATATTGAGGTTTTCGCAGCTACACCTATTGCTCCATTACCTCCTGGAAACAGATTAGGCATTAATTACCTATCGGATACAGAAGTTCTTTTGGCTTTGAACGCGCCGGGAAAGAAGATGGTCAATGTGATTGGAGATTTTAATGACTGGGCAAGGTCTTCAGATTACCAAATGAATCGAACTCCAGATGGTGAGATCTTTTGGTTAATTATTACTGGTCTTACGCCAAAGAAGGAATATATTTTTCAATACTTGGTAGATGATGAAATACGAATTGGTGATCCCTATGCAGATAAAATTTCAGACCCAGATCATGATCAGGAAATAATAAGTCAGGGAAGGTATCCAGGTTTGAAAGCATACCCTACAGGGAAAACCCAATATCAAGCGACTTACTTTCAAACTGGGCAAGACAAGTACAATTGGAAAAATTTAACCTATGAAAAACCTGATCCTGAAGAGCTAGTAATCTATGAGCTATTGGTGAGGGATTTTGACGATAGGAGGTCCTATGCTGCGGTAGAGGAAGGGCTGGATTATCTACAAGAACTTGGTGTAAATGCAATCGAGTTAATGCCAATAGGGGAGTTTGAAGGTAACCTCTCATGGGGTTACAACCCTTCTTTTTTCTTTGCTCCGGATAAATATTACGGTACTAAAAATGACCTGAAAAGCCTTATTGATGCGGCCCATGGAAAAGGTATGGTGATCATCATGGATATGGTTTTGAATCATGCTTTTGGGCAAAACCCATTGGTCAGACTATATAATGACGGAGAATTTGGATCACCGACTCCTGAAAATCCATGGTTTAATAGGAACGCAACACATCCCTTCAATGTGGGATATGATTTCAACCATGAAAGCAGCTATACCCGAGCATTTGTCGATTCTGTAAATAATTATTGGCTGAGTGAATATAAAATTGATGGTTTTCGGTTCGATTTAAGTAAGGGGTTTACACAGGTAGTTTCTGGTGCGGATGTGGGTAAATGGTCTCAATACGACGCTTCGCGCATCATGATTTGGAAGCATATTTATGACAAAATCAAAGCAAATCATCCTGATGCTTATGTGATTTTGGAACATTTGGCTGATAATACTGAGGAAAAGGAATTGGCTGACTATGGAATGATGTTTTGGGGAAATATGAATTTTGATTTCCGTGAAATGGCCAAAGGTCAGGAGAAAGATTTCAATTGGGCATACTATAAATCTCGAGGTTGGAATGAACCCAATTTGGTCGCCTATCAAGAAAGTCACGATGAAGAAAGAGTAATGTGGGAAAGCTTAAATTATGGAGCCACTTCTCCTATAAATCTTAAACAATTGGAAAATGCCGTTAATAGAAACCAATTATTAACTGCTTTTTACTTTAGTATTCCCGGGCCCAAGATGATCTGGCAATTTGGGGAATTTGGATATGATCAGGAACTTAATGACGATCGTCTAGGCATTAAACCTACCAAATGGCAATACCTGACTAATCCTCAGCGGGAGCGATTATTTCAGCTTTATCAGGCAATGATCAAACTCAAATCGGAACATCAAGTCTTTAATAACCCTGACAAAACCACCCTTAATTTAAACGGCAGTCTCAAATCTATCATCTTAGAAAGCGAAGCCATGGATGTGGTACTGTTTGGTAATTTTGGATTGAGTAGTGCTGGAAACGTGAATCTAAGTTTCCCTAAAACAGGAACTTGGTATAATTACTTTACAGGAGAGGAGTTAACTGTGAGTAGCACAACTATGAAATTCACGTTAAGACCTAGTGAATTTTATCTATTCACAGATAAAAAACTTGAAAAGCCTACTGCAGGAATTTTACAGGAAGATTTTGTGACGGCTATCCCTGAAAAATCTATTCCTGATTCTGCATTCAAAATCTATCCTGTCCCTACTAATGGGCGATTAATGATTCAGCTCCCTATAGACATGACCGGATCAAATTATCGTGTTATTGATATGACTGGAAGGGTTTTGTTTGATGGTATGACACCTGCAGGTGATGAAATTTTAGAAATAGATGTTACGAATATTCAGGCAGGGATTTATATCTTTGAAGCATTCGACACGAAAAGAGTGCTGTTTAAGCGCTTTATTAAGAATTAATCAAATCTAATACCTATGAAATTCAAACCTGGAGTAAAATACGGTGAAGAGCTTAGAGATCTTTATGCATATGCTAAAGAGAATGAGTTTGCTATGCCTGCAGTGAACGTAATCAATACCAACTCGGTAAACGCTGTTCTAGAGACTGCAAAGAAATTGAACTCGCCAGTAATCATTCAATTTTCAAATGGGGGAGCCCAATTTTTTGCTGGAAAATCCTTGGCGAATGATAAGCAACAAGCTAGTATCGCTGGTGGTATCTCCGGAGCACATCACGTACACTTGATGGCAGAGGCATACGGTGTTCCTGTTATTTTGCATACAGATCATGCTGCTAAGAAATTATTGCCATGGATAGACGGACTCTTGGATGCTGGTAAAGCTTACTACGCAACACATAAAAGACCTTTGTATAGCTCACATATGCTAGATCTTTCTGAAGAGCCTTTAGAAGAAAATGTTGAGATTTCCTGTAACTATTTCAAGGAGTTTGAAAAGCTTGAAATGGCAATTGAAATCGAATTGGGAGTTACTGGTGGAGAAGAAGATGGTGTAGATAACACGGATATTGATTCATCTAAGCTTTACACCCAGCCTGAAGAAGTAGCTTATGCTTATGAGCACCTAAAAGAAATAGGAGATCTTTTCACAATCGCTGCGGCTTTCGGTAACGTACATGGTGTGTACAAGCCAGGAAACGTAAGTTTGAAGCCAATCATCTTGAAGAATTCTCAGGATTTCATCAAAGAGAAGCACGGTTTGACAGGTAAGCCATTGAACTTCGTATTCCACGGTGGATCTGGATCTACAGTTGAAGAAATTAGGGAAGCAAATAGCTATGGCTCTATCAAAATGAATATCGATACAGATATGCAATGGGCATTCTGGGAAGGTATATTGAATAATTACAAAAAGAATGAGGCATATCTTCAGACTCAATTAGGTAATCCTGATGGAGCTGATAGTCCTAACAAGAAATATTACGATCCAAGAAATTGGTTGCGTAAAGGCGAAGAGAACTTCGTAAAAAGACTTGAATTGGCTTTCGATATGCTGAATGCAGTAAATAGAAATTAATACAAACAATCAACGAAAAAGTCACTTTTAAATAAAGTGACTTTTTTTTTCTCCAATTCCTATGAAAAAATCCAAAATAGCATCAGTTCTTATGGGATTAGCCTTAATGTCTGCCTGTAATCCAAAGACCTCCACTTCTGTCGAAAATTACTGGCCGAAAGCGGGTGTGACCTACGAGATATTTGTACAGTCTTTCAATGATTCTGATGGAGATGGGATAGGGGATATAAATGGAGTGACTGAAAAACTTGACTATGTATCGGAATTGGGTGCCAATGCTATTTGGTTTATGCCGATAATGCCTTCTCCGAGCTATCACAAATATGATGTAACAGATTATAAAGCAATACATCCAGACTATGGAACTATGGATGATTTTAAAAAGCTTTTGGATGAGGCACATCAAAGGGATATTAAAATTGTAATTGATTTAATCATAAACCATAGCAGTAGCGATCATCCTTGGTTTCAGGAATCCAAGAAGGGTAGGGATAATCCTTACAGAGATTATTACGTATGGGCTCAAAAGGACACAATTGCGGATTTTATTGAGAAAAAAGTCATCACCCTAGATTCAGATAATATCACTCAATGGCATGACCCAGGTATTGGGGAGGATTATTATTACGGTTTTTTTATTGGAGGGATGCCAGATTTGAATTTTGACAACTCAAAGGTTAGGCAGGAAATTTTTGATATAGGGAAATTTTGGCTTGAAGAAATAGGAGTCGATGGCTTTAGGTTGGATGCTGCAAAGCATATTTACCCTGATGACAGGGCGGGCGATAACCATGAATTTTGGAAAGAATTTAGAGCTGAAATGACCAAAATCAACCCGGATGTCTATTTAGTGGGCGAAGTTTATGATAAGAAGGAAGTTGTAGCACCATTTTTACCAGGATTACCAGCTTTATTCAATTTTGATTTTCATTACACCTTGATTGAATCATTGAATAAAATGGATGGGATGTTATTGGTCAATAAAGAAAAGGAGGTGCTGGATTTCTATCAGAGCATTACTTCAGATTTTATTGATGCGACAATATCTTCAAATCATGACCAACCAAGATTACTCAATGAACTTGGTTCTGATCCGGAAAAATATAAACAAGCAATAGCTATTCTTATGACCATGCCGGGAGCCCCTTACTTATATTATGGAGAAGAAATTGGCATGTTAGGGTTAAAGCCCGATGAGCAAATTCGTGAACCTTTCCTTTGGGATGTAACAGACAAAGATACAGGACGTGCTACCTGGATAGAGCCAATGTATTCAACAGACAAAACGGTTACTCCATTGGCTTTGCAAAAAGATGATCCAACTAGCTACTTCAATCATTACAAAGAGTTGATTTACCTTAGAAATACCAATCCCGCGTTGGCAGTTGGATCACTTGAGTTGCCAATAAATACTTACCCGAAATCAGTAATGGCTTACTTGAGAAATCTTGGTGAGCAAGAAGTTTTTGTTTTGCATAATCTTGGTAAAAAAGAAATCTCCATTAATTCTCCTGAAGGTTTTGAGCAAGAAATTTTTTCTCTGGGAGTTGTTGAAAAAGCAGGAGACCAAATTAAATTGGGTAAAAACTCCAGTGTCTTTTTGATGAAGTAGGCTATTCAACTAGCAAGAAAGCCTTTTCTATTGATCAGACTTTCTTGCTAGTTTTCGTTTTCTTTTACTTCTTCTTCTAATTCTTTCAATTTTGCTATGGCACTTTCGAGGGTTGGTTCTAATGCAACTACTCTTTTAAAAACCTCAATAGCGCGATCCTTTTGGTTATTTTTTGTTAATGCTTCTGCATAACTATTTAATACGCGTGGAGAATAAGGGAAGATCACCGAGTTGATTTCATAGGTGAGTAATGCCTGAGGCAATCGATCCGAAGTCTCGAATAAATAACCAAGGGTATTCAGCTCCTTCTCTTTGCCAACCCGTTGATACACTTGGTTGAAATGAGATTGGACATTTCTGTAAATAGAATCTAGAGGTTCCGAATCAAATAATTCCAGAAGGTAAGTCGCAGCACGGTAATTAGGCTCTGAGGCATAGCCAAGTGCGATTTGGGCTAAATCAGTTTCCAAATCATTCACGGGGAATTCAACAATCCGGGAATACTCCTGATCATTTTCCTTGAAGATAAAAGTCGGTACTCGATGGATTAGCATTCCTTTTTCCTCTCCATTTGGACCTTGCTTATACTGCTCTTCTCCGTCATATAAGGCAGTGAATTTGAGTTGGTCTTCACTTAACCCTAGCTCATTCCAAAGTTTCACGAACTGTGGAACCCAGCGTTTGCTGTCTCCACACCATGTACCAATAAAAATCTCCACTTCCGTATCTTCCAAATTCTTTTTCCAATCTGTATTTTTCCCCGATAGTTGAAATAATTTTTCGCTCTCCGCATACCAGCTTTGGAATGCAGTATCAGTTCTTAAAATATTCAGATCAAATTCACCTGCCAGGTGCTTTTCGCCTTGAGAATTTAAATAGGTTAGTGGAGTTTGGGCTAGAATCTTATTTGAGATTAAAAGAATAAGAGCAATTAGAAAATGTCGCTTCATTGAACTGCTATTAAAGAGTAGATTAAAATTGAGATTAAGCTAAAGCAAAAAGTCCAAGGACTCAACCTTGGACTTATGAATTTTAAGATATTTAAGAATAATTAAGTAGATAAAATTTTAGCTACTCGGAAATCATCTTCGTCTACTGATTTGTCATCTACGATTGCTTTTTTGATAGGCGTGTAAACAACCTTATTATTGATCAGCCCTGCCATCACATCATATTTCCCTTGCAACAATCCTTCAATTGCGGATACACCAAGTTTGGAAGCTAGGAGACGGTCATAGGAACTTGGAGAGCTCACCCCTTTGCAAATGCCCTAGAATAGTCACCTTGATGTCATAGTAAGGAAGGTGTTTTGAAACTAGTGCAGCAATTTCTGTTGCACCACCGCTTTTTCCACCTTCAGCTACGATCACAATATTGGATGCTTTTTTGGCTTTGGTTCTTATCCTTAATTTGTCTACCAAATGCTCAATAGGCATTTTCTTCTCTGGGATCAAGATAGCGGCTGCCGCACTTCCAATACCAGCATTGATAGCAATAAATCCTGCGTCTCTTCCCATTACTTCCACGAAGAAAAGCCTGTCATGTGAAGTTGCAGTGTCGCGGATCTTGTCAATGGCCTCAATAGCCGTGTTACAAGCTGTGTCAAATCCAATGGTGGAATCTGTGCCGGAAAGGTCATTGTCTATCGTTCCTGGTAGCCCAATAGCTGGTATCCCAAATTCTTTATAGAATAAATGAGCTCCAGTCAGAGAGCCATCCCCGCCAATAACTACCAAAGCATCAATGCCATGGCTTTTTAGATTATTATAGGCTTTTTGTCTTCCTTCTGGTGTACGGAATTCAGCACTTCTTGCAGACTTCAGGAAAGTTCCACCTCGCTCAAGTACATGAGTAATGTGCTTTGACTCTAATTTTTTAATGTCATTAGAAATCATCCCTTCGTAACCGCGGTAGATTCCATACATTTCTATATCGTAGTAAAATCCTGCTCTTACTACAGCTCGGATTGCAGCATTCATTACAGGAGAATCGCCTCCAGAAGTTAATACGCCAATTTTTTTAATGGTTTTAGGTTCCATTTTTTAGGTTTGAGTGAAGGCCTTAAACATTAGGTCGGCCGAAGCCGGGTTGGTTGCCAAAGGGATATTATGTACGTCACATATCCTCATTAGCATTTGCACATCTGGTTCGTGCGGATGTTTGTCAAGTGGATCTCTGAAGAAAACAACCATTGCTAACTCTTTTTGAGCAGCCAAAGCGGCAATTTGAGCATCACCTCCGTAGGGTCCGGAAAGTAATTTTTCAACTTCAAAACCAGCTTTTTCAATATGAGAGCCGGTAGTGCCTGTAGCTACTAAATCCACATCTGCCTTCTGCAGTCTTTCGCGGAATCCACTTAAAAAATGTACCATGTCGGCTTTTTTACCGTCGTGGGCTATGAGTGCTATTTTCATAGAGTGTTAGTATAATAGGTTCGTGTCAAAGTTAGGAAAAAATATTTCCCTACTTGACTGGTGGAAATTATTTAAAGGTGACTTAATATTTACTTGGGATTCTATTCTCAAGGTATAGTAGGAAAGTGTATTCCAGTGCCATTTCTTTGAGGGAATTAAATCTTCCTGAAGCGCCCCCATGTCCTGCATCCATATTAGTATGTAAGAAAAGCAACTTAGAGTCTGTTTTCATATCCCTTAATTTTGCCACCCACTTAGTAGGTTCCCAATATTGCACCTGACTATCATGAAGGCCAGAGGTAATCAATAAATTCGGATATTCTTTAGCCTCTACATTATCGTATGGAGAATAAGAAAGCATATATTCGTAATAATCTTTGTTCTTTGGGTTACCCCATTCTTGAAATTCTCCCGTGGTCAAAGGGATACTTTCATCCAGCATGGTAGTTACTACATCCACAAAAGGAACTGCTGCGATTAGTCCATTGAATAAATCAGGCCTCATATTCATTACAGCTCCCATTAACAATCCTCCAGCACTTCCTCCCATACCGTATAAATGGGATGCTGAAGTGTATTTCTGGGAGATAAGGTGTTCGGCACATGTGATGTAATCGGTGAATGTATTTCGCTTTTTTCAGCATTTTTCCATCTTCATACCACATACGGCCAAGGTCTTCTCCGCCACGTATATGTGCGATTGCGAATACAAAGCCTCTATCCAGCAAACTTAGCCTACTGCTGGAAAAATATGCATCCATGCTATAACCGTAGGAGCCATAGGAATACAGCAAAAGTGGATTGTTACCATCCGGAGAGAATTTGTCGAATTTTATACACCAAGGAAATGGGCACCATTACGCCATCTTCAGCTTTTGCCCAGATTCGAGCTGAGGTGTATTGTGTGCTATCATAGCCACCAATGATTTCTTGTTGCTTCAGCAAAGTTTTCTCTTTAGTCACCATGTGGTAATCAAAGGTACTGGCTGGAGTTACAAGGGAATTGTAACCGAATCGGAGAATTGAAGTCTCAAACTCGCAGGGGTTAGTACTATTCTCAGGCAGTGTAAGTTTCATCGTCAAACTCTAAGGAATCACCCAGACGTTCCATCCCAAGGTTTAATATTGATTTTACAAAGTCCTTTAGTTCTTTCTTGTACAGCCAGGGAAATGGGAGAAAATATCAAAGTCTTCTAATAAAACGGTTTCTCGATGTTCAAATTCCCTCCTCCCAATTTTCTATCCTAGGGCTTGCTATTGGCGTTTTGACTAACTTGAAGTTCTGTGCTTTATGATTTGTTCTAATCCAGAAGTGGTCCTGATAGTGATCAGCAGCATATTCCACATATGGAATTCTGGCTTGAAGTAATCTGAATTCGCTTGTTGGATCAGCAGAATCCAAAAATCTTATTTCTGAAGAAATCGTGCTTTCAGAATGGATAAGGATATATTTTTCAGACTTAGTCTTATGAACTACGCATGAAAATTCCTCATCTTTTTTCTTCATAAATAAGTCTGTCCTCAGCTGTAGGAGTTCCAAGTCTATGTGAATAGATCTGATAGGAGCGAAGTGTGTCAGGGTCTTGTTTGGAGTAAAACAGCGTTTGATTATCTGCTTGCCCAGGCAAAATTACCCGTGATAGCTGGGATATTATCTGGGAGGATCTCTCCAGTTTCAAGGTTTTTGAAGTGAATCTCATAGATTCTTCTGCCCACTTGATCACTAGCAAAAGCCAGAGTTTTAAGATCTGAGAGTGGCTGCAGTTCCCCCAACAAGGTAGTATGCCTTGCCTTCTGCAAGTAAATTAACATTTAAGAATACCTCTTCCGGCGCATCCAAATTCCCTTTTTTGCGGCAATACAGTGGATATTCTCCTCCAGTCTCATATTTGATGTACCAGTAATAGCCGGATTTGAAGTAAGGAACACTTTCGTCATCTTCCTTTATTCTACTTTTCATTTCCTGAAAAAGCTCTTCCTGAAATTTTTCTGTAGATTTTAAACTTGATTTCAGGTAATCATTCTCAGCATTTAAATATTCTATTACCTCTGGGTTTTCTCTATCTCGCATCCAATAATAATTATCGATGCGTTGATGCCCATGTGTTTCTAATAAATGGGCTATTTTTTTGGCTTTAGGTGCCTGCATTTTTATTGAGTAATTAAGCTTGCAATGTTAAGGAAAAAAACGGCGCCAGAGTTCGCTTCCTAGTTGGAATATGAGCTATGAACTGCACTTTTTACTAATTAAAATGACTTAGTAACCGTTCATTCCTTGGATTGGTAAATATTTTTTAAAATATTCAATAAATAATATAACCATTAACCAAAATCGTATGGGATTACTTAAAGAGTTTAAAGAATTTGCTGTCAAAGGCAATGTGGTCGATCTGGCAGTTGCCGTGATTATAGGCGGTGCGTTTGGCAAGATCGTAGCGTCTTTTGTCAGAGGACATCGTAATGCCTCCAATCGGAGTATTGCTGGGAGGAGTAGAATTTACTGACTTGGCCATCGTGCTCAAGGAAAGTAGCGTAGGCCCAGCTGGAGAAGAGCTAGGCCCAGTTTTATTGACGTATGGTATCTTTATCCAAAATGTGGTAGATTTTATAATCGTTGCATTTGTGATATTTATGGCTGTAAAGGCAATTAATAGTATGAAAAAGAAGGAAGAAGCTGCACCGGCACCTCCACCACCAGCACCACCTAAGTCTGAGGTTTTACTAGAAGAAATTAGAGATCTATTGAAAAAATAAAAAATAAAAAAGCGGCATAAGCCGCTTTTTTTATTTTTTATCATCATTCTTTTGCCGTTGATAAATGTGTCTGGCAAATTCTCTGGACAATCCGTTTAGTTGAATAATTTGATTGTATGTATGTGATTACGCTGGATAAGTCTTTTACGAACTTCTCTTCGTCAACAATCATTTTTCGCTCAATCTCGAATTTTCTGGCTAGTCTTGCTTTGGCATCTGCTTCTGACAGGTCAATATCTCTTGTTTTACCTAATTCTGACATTTCTCTGAGACTTTTTTCACGGGACTCATTGAAGACATTGTAGATAGGCCAAAATTTCTGAGCCTGTTCTGGCTTTAGGTCCAATCTAGTAGTGATAAAAGCAACTCTTGCAGCTTCTAATTTTTCACGATCATATCTTTCTCCTTGACGCTGGCCATAGGTAGATCCTACAGCTAGGAAAAACATGAGTACTATTATTATAAAATTTTTCATGTGTTTATTTTTTATTTTCAGAGGAAGATTCTCAGGGTGATTAATCATCCCTCTTAGTGTTGTTTTCGGAACACTTACAATCATTTGTAAGTCCGTAGTTTTATAAGCTTAATACCAGTTTTGATCAGTTTCGTCTATGTTATCCACTTCATATAACATCTCCTCCGCAATAATCTGATCTAAAATTTCTTCGGGATTGTCGACCATACTGAGCACATCTTCTGCTGTCCAAAATTGACTTTCTATATATAGATTAACTTCTTCATCCATAGAAAAAGTTTCTAACTGGGAATTCGAGGAATTGAATTGCCAAACTCCTAAGCTCACGACAAGGACTGCGCCCACAGCCGCGTATTTCATCCAATTGATAGATCGATTAGGTTTGATTCTATCCATTATATTATCCGGGAGGCTATCGAAGTAATTATCGGGTGCCTTAAAATCCTTTATTTTTGGAATTTTTTGCATGGTATATATTTAGACTGGGTAGAGTGTCAATAGTTTATTCTAATGTTAAGGAATGTTCGATTTTTTTCACAGCATGATGATAGCTGGCCTTTAGCGCTCCTATACTGGTGCCTGTAATTTCAGACATTTCTTCATAGGTAAGTTCGTCTTGGTATTTCAAATGAAATACTAGTCTTTGCTTGTCGGGAAGGGTTAGCAACGCTTTCTGGAGTAGGCGTTGTATTTCATCTCCGTCGATATTACCAGGTTGATCTATGTAAGATTCCATTTTTTCCTGATGATCTTCAATAGAGAAGAAATATCTTTTTTTCTTCTTTTCTAAGAAGGTCAACGATTCATTGGTAGCAATTCTATACAGCCAAGTAAACAGGCTTGATTGTCCTTGAAACTTGTCTATGTATTGATGTGCCTTAATGAAGGTATTTTGGGTGATATCATCTGCATCTTCATGAATCAAAACCATTCTTCTGATCACATGATATACTCGTTTTTGGTAAGCCTGGATTAGCTGCCTGAACCCCAGGTCCCTAGTTATGGGATCTTGTATGAGCTGAAGGATTTCCTGGTCACCGTTTATATTCATTCGCCTGTTAGACCAAATTTACATGAAAGGGTTTAGTAAGCCAGTAAAAGTTGAGGTTTAAGGCTTGGTTTTCAGCGAGAAAAAATCATTTATTAGATGTAATTAAATCTCTAGTATGTAGTCTAAAATCCCGGCATTTTTACCTTTTGGTCGTGTTACCAGTAGTGGTATGCTGTCATTGTACTGAATCAGTCTTTCTGCCATACTTCCAATGAAAAGGGCTGTGGCAGCAGTTCTACCTTTGGCACCAATAATAATCCCATCCGCATCTATTTCTTTAGCTTTTGCTACGATTTCCTCTACAGGATCATCGTTGACGTCCTGAGTATAGACAGGAATGATTTTGTTTCCCTTGGTGTCTATTTTACGAATAAATTTCTTGTAATTAATTTCGGCATGCAATCGCATGATTTGCGTGAATTCCTCGTAGCTTTTGCCAGTATAATGATATCCAGAAGGTACAGTAAAGACGTTCTGACATACAATCTCAAGTCCACCGTGTTTTTCTGCTATCATGATTGCTTCTTCCAAAGCATCTTTTGAGTAATCTGAGAAATCACTTGGAACGAGCAAGCGCTTCATTTTAGTGACGGATCCTTCAGGGACAATTAACAGTGAGCAGCTTGCCCTTCTTGCCAATCTTGTGGATGCAACTCCTGTTCCCGGCAAATGCACCTTTCTTCCAATCAGAATCATATCGGCTGATTTTTCTTCAGCGAGTTTTAAGATTTTCTTAGACAGGGAACCTTCTTTGACAATAAAGTTTAGAGAAATTCCTTTGGGATGATTGAAATGCTCCTTCACCATTGATTCCATGGCTTCCTGTCTTTCATTGACCATGTTTTCCACCAAATTCGGAAATTCCTCAAGCACCTCTTTAGGAATGCTTAGGTTTTTAATCACATTTCAAGTAGATTTTTTGGTTTGATTCACCTGAGCAATAAAAGCTGCATGCTGAATCAAGGTTTGGTCTAGTGAAGTTTGATCTAGGCAAACGACCATTTTTTTAATCAAATACATAATGCGCCAATGGTTTTAGAGATGCAAATTTAACAGTATTGAGAGTATATCTTTAGTTAATTGTTGAAATATAATTTCGAATTATCCTGATATTCATCTTATTGCTACTATGTGGGGAATTGGTTTGTTGAAAAACTTAAATAATATTCTGAACTAATGGGTTGAGATCCAGAGTTTTCGAAAATGATCTAAATACATACTCGGAATCAAACTCCAGATTTGCCAACCTGCCGTGTAATAAATCGTATATTTGTACTGTCCGGGTCGCCGACATGTTCAAACTTCACAAATTACAAATTTACCGAGTGAAGCCCTTCCCAAAAGCAGGCCTCATCCCGCATCTGCGGGACCTCGATTCTTAAGAATCAGGATAACAGTGGAAGTTTGCGGTTAACAGGCAGCTCAAATCTTGTCAAGTAGGAGGTTTGCAACACTCTAAGATCCGGACTTTTTTACTTTATTTTTTATCCATTCCCACTCATCATTTCCTACACCAATTATCCTTGACCAAAACCAATAAAAACCAACAACAACCATACTGGTTATAATAATATTTGCAATAGGAGATTGGGTAAATGAACCTGCCAAACTTGGGCTGTAAGCAATAAAACCAACAAAAATTATTTTTAAAGTTTCCTTTGAAAAAGGATCAAACCCTAATTTGATTTTTAGAAATAGGTATTTTACCAGATTAAAGAGAAACCCTCCGGCCACTGATGCCATTGCTGCCCCCGTCGATTCCATAGATAGGATCCCGATAATTTAACCCGATAATTAAAACACTCATTCCAATAGTAGCTATCAGATTAAACCGATAATGCTTTGAGAAAACTAAGATTTCACCATTGACGGAGAATACAACATCAAGCAGTTTTCCAAAGCCAATCAGAACTACCACATGCTTTCCTGCCTCATAGATTTCCCGGTTTGGAATAAAAAAATACAATGCATCCAAGTTGGCCCATAACCCAATGAAAAGAAGTAAGCAGATATAAAGTTGGCGATTTGAAATCTGCTTATACAGCTTGTTGATTTCGCCCAAGTTTCCAGTTGCAAAATGATCTGCAATGACAGGCATTACCACCTGAGAGATAGCCCTACGAGGTAATTCTATCACCAAAGCCATACTAAAAGCTATGGTGTAAATGGCATTTGCTTCAAGACTGATCATAGAACTCACCATGATGCTGTCTATCTTCATGATTAAGGTGGAGGCTGCGGTAGCAAGAAAAGTGATCAGACTTAAAGCCAATGAAAGAGGTACGAAAACCTTTCGGAAAAGTATTCCAATGGAAATCTAATTTTAGTACTCCAAGCCAAAGTAAATAGACTAATACGCCTAAAAAAGCTAATCCATACACTAGCACCAGGCCTTGCATTACCTGTTGGAAACTGATCCATTTAAGAAGGTAAGCGCCTACGAGAATTCCTGTGAGTAAACGAAGAAATACTTCTCTAACTAGTGTAGGTACTGCGACTTTTACATAAGACCGACTATAAGCGTCTAGGATACTACTCAATAGCGCAAATAGCGTGATCAAAAGAACCACTCCGAAAAAGTCAATTACTTCAGGGGAATTTACCGCAAAAAGATTGATGATTTCAGTCCTAAAACCTAAAAAAATAGCGCTTACCAATGCGAAACCAGCCATGGAAAAGACTAAGCCATAACTTAGGAAAGCTGATTGATTTGATTTGAGCTGAGGGAAAAATCGAGTTATCCCATGTCCAACTCCAAGCTGGGCAAAAGGAACGAATAGTAATCCTAAGTCCTGGATTGTGCGAAAGGCACCTAACTCAGAAGCATCTAAGGCATAAGGATAGAGCCAAAGTACATTGACATACCCTATCACTATTTCTCCCAGGTAAGAAAAAAAGGCGGTTTGAATACTCTGCTTGGCTACTTTGCCCATGAGCCTAAAAGTATCAAAAAACTAGCATTAAGAGATTATTTAGTGTAAAAATCAAGGTTTGGCACATTTATCACATCCAGCTTCAGTTTTTGATTTGAAGAAATACTTCTTTACCAAAAAAGCCAAAGCTGCTATAACTACTATTCCAACGATGATTTCCTGCCACATATTAGGATAAAATTTGATAGACCAGCAAGGCCGATAAATAGGCCAGTGCAGTCATATATACTGTCTGAATCAACGGCCATTTCCCAGCCTTTTGTTTCCCTATACACCACGGCAAGCGTACTCATACACTGCATGGCGAATGCGTAGAATACCATCAGTGAAAATGCGGTGGCTTTATTATAAACTTTATCTCCAGTTATAGGATTGATTTGCTGATTCAATTTTTGTCGGATAGTAAGCTCATCTTCTGTATCTGCCCCTATGCTATATATAGTAGCAATTGTTGATACAAACACTTCACGTGCTGCAAATGATGCAATCAATGCGATTCCAATTTTCCAATCGTATCCTAATGGTCGGATTACCGGCTCAATTGCTCTTCCCATAATCCCAATGAAAGAGTTCTCAAGTAGGAGGGAAGAAGTCTCATTTTCGATTTCAGTAATTTCCTCGGGAGTTGCCTGCGCTAATTTCACTTCGCTTTCAGGCTCGATAGAATCCATTCTCTCAGGCGGGCCATAGGAAGCCAATACCCAAAGTATTACTGAAATCGCAAGGATAACTTTACCAGCCTCAAACACAAAAGTTTTGGACTTATTGTACATGGTCATCAGTACGTCTAACCAACGAGGGGCACGATAAGTAGGAAGCTCTACCATAAGGAAGCTTTTCTCCTCAGTTTTCAGGATGTTTTTCAGAAGCAAAGCAGTGAATAATACACCTATAACTCCTAATAAATAAAGTCCTAGTAAAGTAAGCGCTTGAAGGTTTACAAAACCAAAAACAAGTTCGTTAGGGACTACCAATCCTATTAGAATCACGTACACAGGGAGTCTGGCCAGCCCAAACTCCTCGATGGGGTCACCATTATGGTGATGATTTTTTCCTTCCAATTGCCAATGTTCCTAGCAGCCATTACCCAGGAATAGCGCAGGCGACGCCTGATACTAAGGGAACTATACTTTGCCATGAAGTCCAAAGGGACGCATCCAACGATCCATCAGAAATACCACTCTGGACATATATCCGGTATCTTCCAGAATAGCAAGAAAACCAAAAAGCATAGCGATCTGAGGGATAAATATTACTACTCCCCCTATGCCCGGTATTATGCCTTCAGTTATTAAACTGGAGAGAGGTCCTTCAGGTAGTAGGCTGGAAACAGAGCCGGCAAGCTCAGCAAAAAATCCATCTATCAAATCCATAGGCACAGAAGCCCAAGCAAAAATCGCCTGAAAGATCACCAATAAAATTCCTCCAAATATGACATAACCAAATACTCGATGGAGTAAGATTTTATCAATTCCAGACTCCTTCTTTACATCAGGAGTTTTTACTACTGCTTTTTCTACAATTGAGGTGATAATTCTATATCGAATTTTGGTTTCCTCGAGCTGTGCTTTTTCAAGGTTAAAGTTGGTTTCTTCAAGTTTTGCCTTGATCCAACTTCTGTTTTCCAATGAAATGGTTTTATCTTTTTCTCCAAAACGAAGCATTTGATATGCCTGATAGGAGTTCGAAAATTCAAATTTTTCTTTTACTTCATTTAGTATGTTACCAGGAACTACCTCTTCAATGGTTATAAAAGACGATTTCTTACTAAAGTTTTGTTGATGAATTAACTCACGAATTTGGTCCAAACCTTTTTCTCCCCTGGCATCTGTGCTCAAAATAGGCACTCCTAGGGCTTTGAAAATCTCAAAGGTTTTAATCGCAATATTTTTCCTGGTGGCAATGTCAGCCATATTTAGCACCAAGGCCATATTTAAGCCCAAATCGATTAATTGAGTAGCCAAGAATAGTCCTCGAGAAAGCTGGCAGGAATCAATTACCATTAATACGAAATCTGGCTTCTCCTCTTCACTCAACTGGTTCAGAACTCGATGCGCTATGATTTCATCTTCCGAGTTTGGGTATAGACTATAAGTTCCGGGTAGGTCAATGATCTCATAGTTTGACCCATGATACACCATAGAACCGGTCCTTTTATCTACAGTAACTTCAGGATAATTACCGATTTTTTGGTTTAATCCAGTGAGTTGATTGAAAATAGTTGATTTACCAACATTCGGATTCCCGATGATGGCGATTTTTGGAGATTTGACTTGGGAGGGAATTGTTGACTCGGTCATGAAATTCAGAGCAATTGTACTTCAATGAGTGAAGCTTCGGTTTTTCTAAGGGCGAGTATAGTTTCATCAAGCTTGAATGCCATAGGTCCTCCCATTGGAGCGGAATGATGCAGGGTGATTGTTTTCCAGGCAAAAACCCAAGCTCCATCAAGTTGATTTTCAATGGAGAATCTAAAATTTCTTTTATAATTGCTGCCCGGGTGACAGGTATAGAATCAGCTGTAACGATCATATATTTGTATAGGTCTTTTGACCGGTTGCAAAAATAGAATTATTTGGAATGAATCTAAAGAAAAATAAAGAAGATTTTTGTCATGTTTTAAAATTCCTTGGTCATTTTATCGAATGCCTCCCAATTACCAGAATAAATTCCTTGCTAATTTAAAGGAGTATTTTGATTTCAAAATGCAGGATAAGCTCCCTTTCTGGCTCTGAGGGTCCCTTTAGGTTCGGTAAATCATTCTTGTATAATTCACCCTGTCTCTATAGCAATTCATCTATTGTGAAGGATTAGGCTTGAAGATAATTTAATCCAACTAGCAGAAAAAAAATTCTACCACCGGGAAAAGTGCTGACATCAGTTATTAGCGAAGTATAATTGTAGGTTCCTTATCCCTTGACCTAGGTTATAGCGAAATACGCACACATGGTAGTCCTGAAGATTCCAATGAACTGGAATGCTTATTTCAATAGACTCAAGTGGATATAACTTTTTCTGGTTAAATGTTATTCATCAGTACAGCTAATTCCATAGGTGATAATGCGTCCTCAGCATTAAGTATTTAATAGATTTCATTTTTATTAACCCTAATCCTGGTTAGTGAATATTACTAAAAATAATTTCATAATTGGTAGATATTCAATGATATAGATTGGATGGTCTTAGGGATTATTTGGATTTATTTCTAACTTGATCATGCTCTTTTAATTTTTAATTGTTTGGTGTCGATTTTTATGTGGTAGCAGAAGTAAACAGTTTTTATCATGAGAGGGCTTCACAAGTCTAAACACTTTTTATTATGGAAAAAGACCTGATTCAGTCCCTGCTTACAGAGGTATTTAGTCAATTAGAGGCTAATGACTCCAAAGAAAAAAAATCGATTACTGAAGGGATTCCAATTCTGGCAAAAGCCTTACAACACCAGTCTCTGACTGATATTCAAGCTGAAAAATTAACTGTTCAAACTGCAGATTTTTTCTTTCAGGACAGGCTTACTAAGCCTGATAAAATTAAGATTGAAGAAATCTCCAAAGAAGTAAGTGGGCTAAAGGTCACCGCGCAGCCAGAGACTAAAGTTTTTGTGCGTGAAGTTCCGGTTCGAACTAGTCAGGTGAAAAAGAGTGTGCCGGCATGGGCTGTGGGGGCAAAAGTTGATAAAACAATCGGACCAATAACCAGAGTCGATGGCTTACAGGTTTTCGTGGATGTTTACAATGTAGAAAAGCTGATTGCGTTACGGCAACAAGGGTCAAATAAACCTTTGATATTTTTTAAAGCAAAATTCACTAAACCTAGAGTTCAGACAATCAATAGTCCTGCAATGGAAGTGTCTGAAAACTACACCTTGGTTGCAGGTAGTGTATGGGTTAAAGCTAAAATGTTTGCATCAAATGCCCCGGAGGACCGGTATTTTGGACTAAAAATACTAGCTGGGACAATTTCATTGACAGCTAAGCCAGTGCTAAATGGAAATAACCTCCTTTTAGGGATGAATACCCAAGTATCTGTAGATCTAAAACTTGATTCACCTCCTGTAAAAGGAAATAAAAGCTTGAAGAAATATGGCAGAGATGCAGCTGAGATGTCGCTTCAATGCCCTGAAGCTATTAAATTCAAGTTTACGGGTTCAGGTTTAGGGCAGATAATTAGTGCCGGTGATGCTCAATGGAACGTGTATGGGAATTCAAATTCTTTCGGCTTTCAGAACAAAGCAGCTACCTATAACACCCAACTCAGTCGATTTTGTATCCCATTTTCACCTGATTCAAAAGGCAAAGTTTTTTCTCCTAAGAAAGTGCAAGGGAATTGGGCGGAGTTGTCCGGCGAAGCTAAGGTAAAATTGAGTTGGTGGGCAATTCCGGCGGCATCCTTAGATATAAATGCTCCTTTAGAAGTATCTGGGATAGGAGGGATGGTGGAAGAATGGGAGTCAGGAATTCAGTTTAGTTGGGCCAACGTTGAGACTCAAAAAATCAGGTTAAATGAAAGTCTCTTTTTGGTAGAAGAAGGAAGAATTGCAATTACCTCACTGGCAGCAAATGGATCTGGCGGGGCTATGCATTTTGATCATTGGAATGATAAGCTCAACCCCTATGGAACCTCGATTGATGTCGCATTTCTTTCAAAAACAGCTTTCTTATATAACTGTCTGTCTGAGGGGACTGAACTCATTTTTTCTACTTGCAATACCTCAGTTAATGTTGATAGACCTAAGCAAGTAAATGGGCATGCAGTTGCAATTAAGACCAAAGAATCTGCCTTAATTTTAGCTGGAAATGATGCGTCGAATTTACTTCTCTTAATGGATGATAATATCCTGTGGGATAATAAATTACCGTTCGATAAGGTGCCTGAATTCAAATCAATAGCATTAGCACTGGAAAATGCATTATTCACTGTATCTCCGGTAAATGGCTGTATGGTTTTTGGTAAATGTAATGGTGAGTGGACAAGAATTTTGGAGAGCCAAACCTACTTGGTTTTTGGTATGTTGGCATATCTCCCAACCTTACCGGATCCTTATTTGGCGAATTTCGGAGAGCTCAGTAGATCCTTCAATCGAAAAGGTTCCAATCTGCAAAACATTAAAAATTGGCTGGTATGTCGAATTATTCAAAAACCAATTCCCGACAAAGATGATGAGGTACTAGTTTCTTTCCATTTTGGGCAGGCAGTAACTCATCCAGCTTCTGGCACCTCAAATGATGCTCAGGCTGGAGGGCTTATGAATGCGGTACGAGATTTAGAGTCTGAAAAGGTAGTCTATAGACTTAGTAGCGATTCAAATGTGCCCAAAAGTGCAAGCACCAAGGCAAAAACGCCAGACTATGAGGCTGAATATGATAAGCAAGTGTCAGGTTTCTCTGGGATTTTTTCACATTGCTGGATGTAAGTTCCAATGCAAATCAAGTTGGGGTGAGCCTCGGCACGAACGTGGGAGCAATATCACAGCGGCAAGTTACTGGGGTAGCAACCCACAAGACAGAAACCGAGGCTAACGTTGTAGCACAAGATGGACAAATGATTTCTGTAGAAGGAATGCAGGTGAAAGTTCCGGGATATTTGGCAAGGGTATTCTTATTGCCTCAGGTGGCCTGGGAGCCTGTATTGAATTTGACCACTCCTCCCAATCCTCCACAACCTATGGACCCACCTGGGGGATATAATTATTACCTTAATGATGGTGGACCTACACGACTTATCAATACAAGTAGTTTAAGTGTAACTCTATCTCCAATACCTTTAACCTCCTTTATATTAGATCAATATAGACAAAAAAAGATAGATCTTTTGGCACAGTTTACGTTGCCTTTTGGATTAAAAGCTGTAGCTCAACTCACACAAAAAAGTCCATATCAAGATTTGCTTCCACGACTGGAAGGGGTCAACCCCAAGTTCCCGGATAGTTTGCAAGGAGGAATACAAATTAGAGCTATAGGTGGTGATGCTGGGAAAAAGCCTCCTTTAGAAAGAGACTTACCGATGTTTGACGGGTTTACCTTTCAATTAAATAACATTCTTTCCGCATATGGTACCTACACCAATGCCAGTACACTAGGTGATTCAGTAACAACTATTTTTAACACAGAATTTTCCACCCAAAGTGGAGACCCCAAGGGAGTTCCTGTCTCAACAATAGATTTTTCCGGATACGGAGCGAGCATGTTTAGTAATTGGCTAAGCCCTTCTGCAGCGATCGCAAGTACAAGTCAAGCTCGATTTGATGTTATGCTGGGTAGAACTGGACATGAAGTGATTCAAGTGAAAAGCTTGGTTTATCCTTGGGGAATACGTGTGGTACGGACGATCACCCTATTTCGTACCAGTTCGGGATTCGTCTATCGTGTAGACAGTGGATGGCAACCTGAGACAGATGGTAAGTTTGATTTCGGATATGATTTCGTAAGAAATGGCAATTTGGTCCACCATGATCCTTATGAAATCCATCCGGGCACATTACGGGGTTTGTTCAACATAAGAAATATTGAAGAAGATGCGTCAATTGCTGATTTTGAACGAAAAGATTATATAAAAAAGAATGAGACGTATATAGATATATTGGGTGTAGAACAAACTTGGAACCAGAATACTGACAAAGAATTACCCATTATATGTCGACCCGTTTGGTTTGATGCAGATGTGGAGCTGGAAAACTTAGTACAAGGACATTCTAAAAACAGAACTCCTTCCAAAGAGATCTTGGGATATGTACAATTAGCACCAACAGGAGTGCCTCTGAGTCCTAACCGCTTTAAAGAACTGTTGAATTTGCAGGGCGGAATTATAGGTGGAGATATTAATTGTATAATGGACGTCAATAAATCAGGGCAGCAAATGCGGATTTCACGGTTCGATTTCTCTCATTCTACAAGCCAATCGTCTTCAGACCCAATTTTTGTGGCTTCCTCAAGAGGTAGTCTAATCCTGCCAAAAACCGGTAGCTGGACTGTGGTACAGCATAATGTGAGTTCTGGCGATGTGACTCCTTTACCTCCGCATATACCTGTTCCCTTGATTAGAGTAGGAAAGTGGGTAAAAGATATCGTGGTAAAACAGGCTGATGTAAATACGAAGCTATTAAGATTAGCCAGCCCTTCAGAATTATTGAGAAATCCTGACTCAAGTACCGTCAACTTCGGGATACTCCAAACCACTGCTTCCCAGAAAGCACTTGTTTTGACGCCATCATTCGAAAATGGAACTAAAAAGCTTGTCTTAGTAAAACCCCGATGCTCTATGCAGATGCTTATCGATTAATGGCAGGGAGTGGGATTTTTCCAAATGCGGGAAATGGCATTGATGAATTTGGAAAAGCAGCAGTACTATTCAGTGGCGCATTAGCTGGTGTTGGTGCGGCTGCAAGCGTTTTCAAAGAGAATAGTTTGGAAGATGGTGGAGTTAAAGTTTTGGAAATGCTGAAAATTGAACTCCAAAAAGAAAAGGGGAATCAATAATAGATCAGGGGTTTGAGCTTTTATCTACTGGTGCTAATGATGTTCTGAAAAAAGCGGTAGCTTTTGACCTGCCTCCAATCCAAGTGTATTTGGTGGATATGGAAGCATTGAAAATTTATATCGACTATCAAACGGGTAAGAAGGAAGAAAATCCAAATACTTATGTAGATAGCAAGCTGAATTTTGATATAGACTCCTTTGCCAACGATACAGCTAAATCATGGAAGAGTAGATTGAATAATCTGGCTATGGTTGTCGATTTGGGTAGTTTTAAACGTTTAATGACTATTAAAGGGAATTTTGATGCTAAGAAGGGTAAAGAGTCAGGTTATGAGGGGTTTAAGGATGATGACTTTCCTGCCCTAGGTCTTCCTACTCCAGAGATTGAGTTCAGTGATGAGCTACAGCCTGTGATAGATATATTACAACTTTTAGCATCTCTCAGTACCGGAGATTATGGCGCAGTAATGCAAAAAGGTCTCAAAATAGCCATGAGTAATGCAGGTGAGATTTGGGAATACAAATTTGAAGCTTCTAAAGAAATTCCTTTAGTACGATTTCCGCCAGAAGAAAATGCGTACAACTCACCTCAGACCCCACTCAAATTAGAAGCTGGTTTATCATTAGGGGTTTATTTCAATGCGGCACTTAAGGTTACGACAGATCCAAAACAACTTTTACCTACCGCAGGTGCATTTATTGAGTTCCGTGGTGGGCTCGAAGTGATGTGTGTTACCGTGGGTGGAGCCACGATTTTTGCAATCGGTGAGGTGCAGCTAAAAGTAGCATGTGATACTAAAATAGGTCCAAGTCTGACTATGAAGCTTGGTTTTGGAGCCACGATAGCTGTTGGACTGCCTGTTGTAGGTAATGTGTCTGTCACCTATATGGTAGGATGTGAAATGTATGCAAGTGCGGACCTAATCAGTGTCACTGCTTTTATGCTATTCAGAGGTAAGGCAAGTTTAGTTGGTGGTTTGGTGGCAGTGACTATTTATATTGAAGCCAGTGGTACAGTTACTAGACTTATTCCTGAAAAAAGAACAGAATGCACAGCGTCAGTCACTTTTGGACTTGAGATCAGCATTTGCTTTATCATCAATATTGATTTTGAGGAGACATGGCAGGAAAGCAGACAGATTGCTTGATTCTTAGTTTGATTATCAGCAATAATGCCAGTCAGCTTAGATTCTTTGTTTTTCAGGTTGGAAGATACATCGGCTATTTTCAGAACAAGTGAACAAAGACTCCCGCATTGGCGGAACAGGCTGAAGTGGCTTCAATTCTTAAGTTTAAGATATCCTACTTTGCTTTTCCCACTTTACAGGTAGACAAGCAGATATACATAATATTTATTTTTAAATAGACCTTTTTCATCATGGAACTTAAAAAACTTCTTTCAGTAATGGCACTTCCTCAGCACTTTGATGGGAAGAATTTGTCTGTAAATATTTTAGTAGTGCCAACTAATACGGATCCGTTTGTTAATTGGAATACCGGACTGGCAAGCCCGAATTCCGTTCCTGGATTTGCTGATTTTCAGCCTCAATTCAGTCTGGGGATAGTCAGAGGGACTGATGATTTTCCAATTTCAAATCCATTAAATCCAGATCGAATGCCGGTGTTAGTTCCAGTCACCGTCACAGAAGCTACAAAAAAGGCAAGTTTGCTGGAAAAAGTATCCAAGAGTTTTAACCTAACCATAGGAAATACCAACGATAAACTTCCACCAGTGATAGAGGTGGCCAAGAGCGTTAAAAAATATCTGCCTGAAACTTATAGGAAAAGCTTCAATTTTACTCAACCTCGGCATCCCAATGCTGTCACGGATGATAGCTATGAATGTGCAGTAAGGGATAAGCTTCCTCTTTCAGCCTGTTGCTCCCGTAGATAAGATAAGTTGGGGCAAGATTTTCGCCCAAATTCTTAAGCAACCCTTATTGGCTGAAGCTTGTGGGATGGTGTATAAGGTAACAATACCTCTGGAGGAATCATGGTTTGAAAATGGAGGCTTCATTTATGCGGATATAGTAAATGATCCATATGCTTCAGTTCAAGATCAACTTTTGGAACACTCAGAAGGGCCATTAATAAAACGATACGCTGCCAGAATTCCAGCTTTGGTACCCGGCATCGAACGTCCAGTTTTTGCGGCTGTGACTTTCCCTGTAGTTCATAAGAAAAATGCTGATCCAACTCCAGTAATTCCATTGGGACCTTGGGATGAGGTTTTTCATGAGGCCCGATTATATGATGATGGTTTTGCAAAAATAGTCCATGCTAATCAACCTAAAAGTGGGAATCTTATTAAGGAAAAAAGAGATGGTTTTCATCCCCAAACCGAGGCAGGTATTAGATTGGGATGGGATGATGAGCAGATATTAGTGTGGTATATAAGACAGCTGACAGAAAACACGGATGTTCAAGCCATAGGTTCAGGGTTAAGACTAGATGCTCCTTTGGGGGTGATGGGTTATCATATTGATGTGAAAGAAGCGGAAGAAGGAAGTATGTGGGAAAGTCTAAATGAAGTTGAGATAAATCCCGAAAGTAATTTGGGAAAGGAATTGGCTGCGTCTACAACAGAACTTCCTTATCAAGTTTATCCTACTAAGCTGACAGGGAAGGATTCAAGCAATTTTTGGTTGCCTATGTATTACGCACATTGGATTGGCAAAAGCATGGTTACGGAAGATCTTGACGCGCTTTTGATTTATAAAAATAATCAGGCAAATGGAGCTATTTTGAAAGGCAGCCAAGTGAAGAAAGTTGATCCTAATTCCACGCTGATCCCGGCCCCAATTGATACTGTGCTTAGATATGGACAAAGCTATGACTTTAGAATTCGCTTAACTGATATAAGCGGAGGTGGGCCAAAAGTGGATAAGCTGCCATTGAATAGTGCGCCTAATCCTGTGACCAATGTAGCCTTCAAGCGTTACGTGATTCCTGGTATGCTTAGGATTGAAATGCCCAGTCAGTTACTTAATCAGACGGGAGAATATTTCAACTCTACTGATCTTGCAGAAACATCTTTTTCTGCTAATCCTAAGATTTCCTTACATCGACCATTATTGGAATATCCAGCGGTAGTTTTTACTCAAAAATATCAGAAGGTGGGACGGGACCCCATTGCAGAATTGAAGAATGTGGCTGCTATCAATAACGTTATAAAACCAGCATTACCAGATCCTGATGTTAATGAAGTATATATTAGAGTAGAGGTGAAATCACTTAGAATGGATAATGTCCTAAGTCAGAATGGTTCTGACAGCTACATCACATTATATCAAACGAAACGCTTTTTCCCCTCAGAATTTGATGAAAAATTAGACATCCCCATAGAATTCATCGATGTCCCGGTTTTAAATCTTGGAGAAGAGGCTAATCCATTTTTTATAGATAATCTAAAAAATTCGGATTTAGATGAAATGGACCAGTTGATCTTACCTACGGGCAGAAATATTAGAGTAACTCTACGAGGTTTAGCTAGCAGTGACGATGATCCAGATGAATATTTTGGCTCTATAGATACCAATATAGAAAATGATAGTAGGTATGGGAAAGTGACCCAATTAAGCTTCTACAAGGAGCCATCTCAAGAGAGTCAATTATTATTTCCATACGGGAATGTGCCTGAATTGCAGGGCATTTTCCTTCGTCCCGAAAGCGTTCCGACGATTAAAAAGAATCTTTTTTCACACCTGCTGAAAAGAGTTACAGAAACTGGAGAGGCAGATATTGTAAATAGGTTGGCTGATGCCCTAGGCTGTAAAGCCAAAGGTATGACTCTACTGGCTCCAAAGGGAGAAAGGATAGCATTTGGTTGTAGCTCTCGAATTCAGCATTCTTTAGCTCCGGATGGGAGCAGTGTGACCTTCGCATCTAAAGCAGAGTTGCAATCTCACTGGCTTGGTGGAATAAGTTGTAAAATGGAAAGAGACTGGACTTGGGATTGTTTGGAGAATGACGCTTTTCAAATCAGTAAGAGGTACAAATTTAGAAGGGACCTGGAGAGTGAATGGAGAAACCTTCAAAATGCTGGAGAAATAGAACTTAAGCATACTATTTCATTTGAAGCACTTCAAGAAGATCGTTTTGGGGAAATAAACAGAGGATATACTCGACTTGTTTTTATAGACGCAATAGAACCCAAAAATGATCTTAAAAAGAGATGGGGTTGAACTTCGATTTCCGGATGAAATCTGGGTTAATTATAAGCTAACACCAAAATTCAAGCCTAATCACGTACCAACCCCTGTAAAGGAATTTGAAGAATTAACTTTGCCAACAGTGATTGCGCCATCGCAAATGCCTAAAATGAAAAGTGTAGGGTTGGCCTTTTCTCCATATGATCGATCTGATGATTATAGTTCCACAGAGGTGCGAAGGAGGCATTTATGGATTGAATTTGAAGAGCCGGTGGAGAATCCTGATGACTTATATTTTTGTAGGATGTTGGCAAATGCTCCTGATCAGTTGATTTCAAATAATGCTCCAGAACAATTGATAGCACCAGAAGAAAGCCCATTGAATCTCGATCCCGAACTGACAAGAATAATCACTCCTGGCCAGAGCGATGATATGGCAGCAATAGGAGCCATGCAGCAAATGACTAAATCATTGGATAGTGATCGACATTTTATTTTACCGCTTCCACCTGGTATGCATGCAGAGAGCCCAGAGCTTTTTGGGTTTTTTACTTATGAATTTAGAGTAGGGCATGCTCATTTTGACGGTGTGAAAGATAACCTTTGGTCGACTGCTCAAGCTAGGTTCGGTAGAGCACTTCGAGTAACAGGAATTCAGCATCCTGCTCCTAATTTATTATGTACCTTGAATAGAGGAAAGCAACAAATGTATGTTACTTCTCCTTTTGCAAAGGCGGTAATGAATGGTAAAAACGTTACTTCCAAACCACCTAGAACGAGCTTATGGGCAGTGTTATATGCTCAAGTTTTTCAAGCCGACGGACTTGACTTCAGGAATATATTATTGGGGGAAAAGGAAATGCAGATCGGGATAAAAATTGTTGATGATAAAAAAGAGTATGAACAATTTAAAGATTTGGAGAAAATAGCTTCAGCGCCAAATAAGGTTCCTACTAAGGTTAAGTCTTCTTTTGTTCAAAATGATTCCCTAATTCTCAAAGGACATTTGGTTGCAAATTTAAAGGAACTTCATCCTGTCGGTACAGCTAAGTTTTCATCTGAAGAAATTGCAAGTAGATTAAAAATGTTTGGTTTACCCGAGGATAGCCCACTCAGTGTCTTAGTGGTGGAGGTTTTTGGTAACATTACTAATATATTTGATCACTTCGAACAATTTCAACAAGTCAGGGAGAGTCCGCTGATGGAGAAAATTTTAGAGAACGTTGACAAGGATAAAATGCCTCCTACTAATACTCCAGAGGAAATGAGGCCATTGAGTAGAGGTTTGGGGCATTTTAGGATTTTGCGAACATCTCCACTCACTAAGGTTCCATTTGTTTGTTGCCCAACCTGTGAATAACTAATGGTGAAGCATTTATTGGAAATACCTCTCAAGTCAATTGGGAGGTATTTTTTTTTGAACTATATTGATTGAGAAAACGTGATATTTATCACTTAGCTAAGAAGCGGAGATTTATAATTTCGCCAACTTTTAATTACGATATGACTACTGAAGAACTGAAAGAAGCACTACCTAATTTTACTGATCCAGCATTAATAGCCCAACTATTGGAAAAGGGTCAGATAATGGAGTTGAAGGCTGGAAAAGTAATTATGGAGCCTGGACAATTCATGAAAATGGTACCAATAGTATTGGATGGCTCTATAAAAATTTCAAGAATGGATGATGAGGGAAGAGAGTTGTTCCTGTATTTTTTAGATGCTGGTGAGACTTGTGCGTTATCCTTGACCTGCTGTTCTGCTTCAAAAGCAAGTGAGATCAAAGCCGTAGTTGAGGAAGATGCTACAATTATTGCCATACCTATTGCCATTATTGATCAGTTCTCGAATGATTTCAAGCAATGGAAAGATTTTGTGTCCAATACTTACCAAAATCGTTTTCAAGAAATGCTAGTTGCTTTAGATGCGGTTGCATTCAAACGAATGGATGAGCGATTGATGGGATATATCGTGAAAAAAATGAAGCAACTTAAAACCAATGAACTGCATACTACCCATCAGGAGATTGCAAATGAGCTTACTACTTCGAGGGAAGTCGTTTCTAGGCTGTTAAAGCAATTGGAGAAAAAAAAATGGATAGAGTTGGGTAGAAATGTGATTTACATTCGAGATGATTTCGAGGAGTTGATAAGCAAGTGATCAGGTCATTACTAAAAGTGGGACTTTTGAATGGAAAACCATTTGAATAGTTTGGCTTCTGCTCAAGACTTGCTCCCATAGATTTTTGTGCTGGTGGCACATTACGAGGATTACATTTTCGTTTTCTTCCAAAAATTGATCTAATCCTTCAATGGGTGTTCTTGCATAAAAAGTATGGATTTTAAGAGGTAAGCCTGGATATTGTTTGACAATTAAATCTTCTAAATTTTTTATCCCGGGATCCTCCTCAAAATCATTGGAAGTTTGTACATGAACGAATTCTATTCCTCGGTCCCATCTTCTACTCATGTCTATAACCCAGCCTATGAATTTTTCCTCATGACTAGCAAATTCTAAGGCCAAAGCTACCTTTCGAATATCTGCTGCAATTGATTCTGCAGGCACAACTAATACGGGTACTGATGATTCTTTGATCAGGTTGACTGTAGTACTTCCAATAAGGGCAAGTTTAATTCCACTGGCACCTTGAGTTCCCATTACCACCAATGTAGCATCTAATTCTTTTGCTATCCTGGCTATTGATATTGAAGCAGTTCCTTCTTTGATAATAGTTTGAAAAATCAGGTTGGTTCCTTTATATTTTTCTAAAGTATTCTGCATCAAAGCTTGGGCATCTCGATGCATGCTTTCCATGGCAACAGAGGCTTGGGAAGCAAAGTCGAAAACTGCTTCTATGACATGTACGAGTATTATTTCGCCATCTTTTTTCCCTGCAAGTGCGATTGCAAAGTCTAATGCATTAATTGAATTTTCTGAAAAATCAATCGGGAGAATTATTTTCATGGCGATTCAGTTTTTAACAATAATTTAAGCAAATGTGGAGGAATAAATGAGTTATACGGCAGATGAAATCAGATTTTTTTTGCAACTAGAGCTATTGGAATTATTCTTACTCAGGATATCAAAGTTTTTTGCCTTTTCTAAAGTCAGTGTAACAATTGTCACTTCTTCTTCTGGGGATCACGGGTACTTTTGTGCTATCAAATCTTAGAAAATCATTATGGAAATCATCGTTTTAGTTGGTTATGCAGCGGCGGTTGTTATAGGTGTAAGTTTGGGGCTAATTGGAGGAGGGGGGTCTATATTGACTGTGCCTGTACTTGTCTATATCTTGGGGATTGACCCTGTTTTAGCCACTGCATATTCGCTTTTTGTAGTAGGAAGTACTTCACTGGTTGGGTCATTTACTTATATGAAAAAACAGCTAGTTAATTACAAGACTGCTTTAGTTTTTGCTATACCCTCATTTATCGCAGTTTTCTTAACTCGAAAATTCATTGTCCCAGCTTTACCGGACCCTTTATTTGACTTAGCAGGAATGGAGATTACCAAAAGTATTGGAATCATGGTCTTCTTTGCCCTGATCATGCTTGCAGCTTCCTATTCTATGATCAAAGGAAATGGTAATACAACAAATGAGGAAGAAAGCGAAATTAAATTTAATATACCATTGATTGCAGTTGAGGGAATTGTAGTAGGATTGATTACAGGTATAGTGGGTGCCGGTGGCGGATTTTTGATCATTCCTGCTCTGGTTCTTTTGGCAAAGCTTCCTATGAAAATGGCTGTTGGTACTTCACTCTTGATAATTGCCGCAAAATCTTTAATAGGATTTTTAGGAGATGTTTCTAATCAAACAATAGATTGGAAAATGCTTTTGATTTTTACAGGCTTATCGATTATTGGGATTTTCATAGGTAGTTCCTTATCCAAAAGGATTAATGAAAAGGCACTCAAAAAAGGGTTTGGTTGGTTTGTGCTTGTAATGGGGATTTATATCATCACCAAAGAACTCATGTCAATGTGAGGTAGTGAATTCCATTTCAAAAGCGGGAAATAAAGATCGAATTTAACGTAGCTGTAAGTTTTCTTTTCTAGTTGTAAAATCCAGTTGGTTGGTTGGTTTCGTAAATGAATGAAACTAACTAATCAACTAATGAAAAAAAGAAACATTTTCCCCGTATTACTGGCCAGTATGATTTTTTCTCTGGCTTTTACCTCATGTGATGATAATGACGATGATATGGATCCCGTCGTTGAGATGCCAGGCACTGCCCCGGAAGTAAGTTTTACGGCATTGACTTCGGATAATATGATTTTGGTGTACAATGCTCAAAATCTTTCCGCCCCTTCTAGTTCTTTGGCTATTACGGGATTAGGTTCCGGTGAAATGATTGTATCAATTGATTACCGTCCAGCGACCGGTCAGCTTTATGCACTCAGCTCCATGAGTCGTATCTATCATATCAATGAAAACTCAGGTGCAGCTACTGCCCTGGGAACTGGTGCATTTACCCCTTCAGTTCAGGGTGCGAATCCTTCGTTAGACTTTAACCCTACAGTGGATAGAATAAGATTGGTCACCGAATCCGGACAGAATTTACGTCTACATCCAGAATTGGGCACTGTTGTCGCTACGGATGGCTCTATTAATGGAGGTATGAATCCTAGAATCGGCGCTGTAGCGTACTCGAATAGTTTTTCAGGGACTACCATGACCACCTTATTTGATATTGACTTTGAGCAGGACAAACTTTATAAGCAAGTTCCTCCAAATGATGGTGGATTGGAGGAAGTAGGTGAACTAGGTGTGGACTTTGAAGGAGTAGGTGATATGGATTTGAATCCTGATAACTCTGTGGCTTTGGCAGTAAATAGAAAGGATGATGAATCAAGACTATACACAATTGACCTTTCCACTGGAAAAGCTATGTGGATAGGAACTTTTACTCAACCAGTGGTAAGTATTGCTTTCAAAACTAACCCGATTGCCTACGCAACCGACTCAGCTAATAAACTTTACCGATTTGACCCTACAAATCCAAGTCCGATTTCAGTGGACATGATGGGATTGAAAGCAGGAGAGATGATCGTTGGACTTGATTTCCGTCCTGTGAATGGTCAGTTACTTGCCATATCTAATATGAGTCAGTTATATAGTATCAACCCTTCGAGTGGGGCAGTTACTGCGATCGGTAGTCAGCTCATGCCAGCAGCAATGGGATCCTTTATTGGATTTGATTTTAATCCAACAGTGGATAGAATCCGCCTGATCACCGAGACAGGACAAAACCTTAGATTACATCCAGATTTGGGGACAGTAGTAGCAGTGGACGGAAGTCTTAACCCAGGGTACGCCCATGGCGAGTGCAGCTGCATATACCAAAAGCTTTGCAGGAACTACTTCTACAGCCCTTTACGTAGTAGATGCCCAAAATGATATGTTATATCAAGTGTCTCCTCCAAATGATGGAGTGCTCGTAGCAATCGGATCATTGGGAATAGATTTGATAGATGATAATGGATTTGATATAGGTGGAACTTCAGATATGGCTTATGGGGTATTTACTGTAGGGTCTGCCTCTGGAGTTTACTCTGTAAATCTGATGTCAGGTGCAGCTTCAAAAATTTCAGACCTTAATTTTACGCCTACTTCAATGGCATTAGGGTTAGGTTTCTAATCAAAAACAATCAAACCAAAAAAGGGCCAGATCATCTCTGGCCCTTTTTTGGTTTGATAGGTTAACTCCTGTAAACCATAATATACCATACTAACCAAATAGCCAGGGGAAGGTAATAACTAATCAATACTACAATACTGCACTCCCCAAAAGGCCGCCTGCTAATCATATGAAAACCGTAGAGCCAAATAATTCCGTATATGATTTCGAAGATATTGAGTGTAGCTAAAGCATAGTGGTATTGCCCAGCTACATTTTCAGGACCAATCAATGACAGCATAGAAAGTGCTCTGAATTCATCAATTTCTAAGTAAGTGACACCCGTTTGCGGAGAAATGTATACCAGCAGCCTAATCAGCTCTGGGAAAATAAAAACCACTTCGGCAATAAGTGCAAACTGCCAGAGTTCCTTATAGGGAACTTTATAGCCTATTAAGAAGGCACCAAGCCAAAAGAGGAAAGATATTATTGTGAATTTCCACAGCAATGCAAAAGGAGTCCATAGGTAGTTTAAGGCATTGAAAACATGAAATATCATGAAGTCACCTCTGGCTTCCAGATTATCATAATCAGGAATGGCTTCCAGAATTAGCGTATTGGTGAGATACCTAATCAGCAGAAACAAAAAAACCAGTACAAAAAAATAAACCCGTTTGTCGAAATCAATTAGTTCTTTCAGACGTTGTCCCTCTGGAGTTAAAGTTTTAGCCATAATTGTGATGAATCTTGGCCAAATCTAAAATTTTGTTTGGGAATACCCCTAATTTTGAGTTTTAAAAAAGAATAAATATATGTCAACACGAATCGTAATGATTCTCAGCATTTGGTTTGCCGGACTTGGCATAGCTCAGGCGCAGCAGGCTGAGGCAGATTCAATGTTCTTTGCGCCTTCTAAGTATTTGCTTTTGGACAAAGGGCTGCAGTTTAGAATTACCAAGGCTATTAATAGCATGTATAATTTTGATTTTGCGACAGCAGAAAGAGATTACGCTGTGCTAGCCATTCAATACCCCAATCATCCTTTACCAGAATTTTTAGTCGCTTTGGGATATTGGTGGAGGATCGAAGTAGATGTGACGAACGAAAAATACGATGCCATCTTACTTAAATATCTGGATAGATCCATTAATAAGGCTCAAGCCATGTTTGATGAGGATGAAACTAATAAGGAGGCAGCTTTCTTTCTAGCAGCTGGATATGGATTTAAGGGCAGGCTTTATTCTGAGAGAAAAAGCTGGACAAAGGCAGCTTGGGCTGGAAAGAATGCATTAAAATACATGGAGTTAAGTAGAGGTGAGGAAGAGTTCAATCCTGAATTGCTTTTAGGAGATGCGCTTTTCAATTATTTCTCTGAATGGATACCGGAAAATTATCCGCTGATGAGGCCTGTAATGGCGCTTTTCCCAAAGGGAAACAAAGAGCTAGGTTTGCAACAATTGGAGGAGGTCGCCAATAATGCCTTTTACACCAGAATTGAAGCACAGTATTTTTTATTTAGGCTATATGCTTCAGAGGAAAAAGAGCCATTTAAAGCATTACAAATTACAGATTATTTACATACTAAATTTCCTGACAACCCGTATTTCCATCGCTCTTATGCACGCCATCTTTATGCAGTAGGAAGATGGGCAGAATCCGTGCAGCAATCCAAAGAAATACTGGATAGAATTGATGCTAAGCAAACGGGTTATGAGTCGAATAGTGGAAGGTATGCAGCATTTTATATTGCCCAATTCAATGAGCGGATGGGAAATACCGCTGAAGCAAAGAAGTATTACCTGAAAACACTCAGCTACGGAGAAGAGTCTGAATCCCAGGAAAGCGGTTATTATTTACATGCATTGCTACAACTTGGCAAGATTGCAACTAAGGAGCAAAACAAGACTCTCGCAAAAGAATATTTCAAAAAGGTAAAGAAGTATGCTAAGCGAAAACACCCCGCTCATCAAGAGGCCCGAGATTTTATCAAAAAGAATAAACTTTAATTCACTAGCTATCGTTTTTACAAAAAATAACAGGAGATAATTTGAATTTTTTAAAGGAGGCAAGGGATTTTGAAAGGATTGTTTGTGTATTGGCCCTTAAATCTTAAGAAAATTTTGATTTTCCTCTTTAAAATTCTGATGAATGGTTTAAAACAATCATCAATTATATTAACTTTGTGCGATATAAAATTTTGTAAATGCAAGAGATCATGGATCATAGCTTAAGAATAAAATTCGATAAAATCGACAGGAAGATTCTGGAAATCTTACAGGCTAATGCCAAAATCACGAATGCTCAATTGTCAAAAGATATTGGGCTTTCTCCGGCTCCTACCTTAGAGCGAGTGAAGAAGTTGGAGCAGTCTGGAATCATAAAGAGTTATCATGCAAAGCTAGATCCTGAGAAGATCGGCTTGGGTGTAAGTACTTTTGTATTAGTGAGCTTGATAGGTCACAATAAAGGGAATATTGAAGCTTTCATGAAGGAGATTAATATCATCCCTGAAGTGATAGAGTGTCACCACATCACCGGTACTGGAGATTTTATTCTTAAGATTATAGCAAAGGATATTACCTCATACCAAAATTTGATGCTTGAGAAAGTGTCAGAGATCAAAGAAGTAGATTCCATGCAATCCATGGTAATTTTGTCTACTTTCAAAGATTCTAAAGTAATGCCAATTCCGGCTTAATCAGCCTTTACTACTAGCTAAAGGGTGGCGTAAGTCACCCTTTTTTTTTGAACAAATGGAACAAAATCCCTGGAAAACAAAAAAGATTAATCCGATTTATGAAAATCCCTGGATTAAGGTAGAGCATCATGATATCATAAATCCTGCTGGAAAAGAGGGGATATATGGTAAGGTTCATTTCAAGAATAGAGCAATGGGCATTATTCCTATTGATACCGAAGGAAATACCTGGCTGATCGGCCAATACCGATACACCTTGAATGAATATGCATGGGAAATACCTATGGGTGGGGGACCTTTGGAAGAAGATAAACTAGAGAGTGCAAAGAGGGAATTGAAGGAAGAAACAGGATTAACAGCTGAGAAATGGACCGAGATTATGAAAATCCATACTTCCAACTCGGTAACTGACGAAGTGGGTTTTGTTTATTTGGCACAAGAGCTTACTCAAGGAGAAACTGAATTTGAGGAAACCGAGATTCTCAAAATAAAGAAATTGCCTTTCACTCAAGTGGTGGAGATGGTAATGAAAGGCGAAATCACAGATGGAATCAGTATAGCTGCAGTCCTCAAAGTAGCAAGAATGCTAAATTTGTAATATGACGATCAAGGATCATTTTAAGACTACGTTTACCTTGGCTTTTCCAGTGGTGTTGAGCCAGCTGGGTCAGGTGCTGGTAGGAGTAGCCGATAGTATGATGGTTGGCCGAATGGGAGCGGTACCGCTAGCTGCAGCCTCCTTGGGTAATAGTATTTTTTTTGTAATCCTCATGTTTGGGATGGGAATTTCGATGGGTATTACTCCTTTGGTGTCAGTAGCGGAAGGCAAAGGGAAATTCAAGCGAATCGGGCATCTTTTTCAGCATGGTTTATGGATTAATATTGCTACCGCTATTCTTTTGACGGTTGTGGTACTAGGGCTTTCCCAAGGACTACACTTTCTTGATCAGCCTGAGGAAGTGGTAACACTCACTATACCTTATCTTTTTATTATCACAGCATCTCTTCTGCCTTTCATGATCTTTCAATCGTTTAAGCAGTTAGCAGAAGGACTTTCCCAGACTAAACAAGCGATGTATGTGACCATTTTTTGTAATCTGGTTAACGTATTTCTGAATTGGGTATTTATTTACGGGAAACTTGGAGCTCCTGAAATGGGGCTAAATGGAGCTGGATTGGCAACGTTGATCTCCAGAGTATTGATGCCACTTATGATGGGTTGGTATGTCATGCGTGCGAAGAGATACAGCGTATTTAACCTAAAACTAGGTATAGGTAAACTTAGGTTTTTACTCCTCAACAGAATATTGAAAATAGGAGTGCCAACAGGATTTCAATACATATTCGAAGTAAGTGCATTCAGTGCAGCAGCCATCATGATGGGCTGGATAGGTGTCAATGCACTTGCGGCACATCAGATTGCCATTAATCTCGCTTCTGTCAGCTATATGATGGTTTCGGGTCTGAGTACAGCAGGTATGATTCGTGTTAGCAATCAAATTGGTCGAAATAATTTTAGAGGAATGCGGGAAGCAGGAATGGTGGTTTTTGGGATGGTTTTGGTATTTATGTCGATCACCGGATTGATCTTTATCCTAATGAGATTCTATCTCCCCACCCTTTACATCGATAATGAGGAGGTTGTCGCTTTGTCGGCATCATTACTAATCATTGCGGGATTATTCCAGCTTTCTGACGGCGTGCAAGTGGCAGGTTTGGGCGTATTGAGAGGGCTTGAAGATGTGAGGTTCCCTACATTGATCACCTTAGTAGCATATTGGGTTATTGGACTTCCTTTAGGTTATTTTTTGGCGTTTGAACTTGGCTTTGCCGAAAAAGGGATTTGGTATGGCTTGTTAATAGGTCTGTCTGTAACTGCTGTGGTACTCTTTTACCGTTTTCATAAACTAAGTAATCGTATGATTGCCGCAAATAAACCGGTTGTCATAGCCTAGGCGTTTTCGAACAGTATCGTTCTTCCTAATTATACTTTTTGTTTTATCTTCAGGATAAATCCAATCTGATATGACTAAAAAGCTACTCTTTGCCTTTTCTCTACTGATTCTTTCTAATTGTGCTTTCGCACAAAACCTTGCCGTGCTTTCCCAGCGTGATCAAGCTGAGGTAATAGATCGTTGGTTGGAATACCGAATAGAGAATCTTCTCCCGGAATTAATGACTGAGACTGGAATAGATATGTGGGTGGTGATCTCCAGGGAATACAATGAAGATCCAGTGATCCGAACTATGCTTCCTGCCACTTGGCATGCAGCACGCAGGAGGACAATCCTAGTAATGTATCAGCCTTCCGCTAATGCTCCAGTGGAAACGTATGCTGTTGCTCGATACGATGTAGGAAAATCTTTCAAAAGAGCTTGGGATCCAGAGACTCAACCGGATCAGTGGAAGGCTTTAATGGAGTTGATTTCTTCCAAAAATCCTAAGAAAATAGGCTTGAATTACGCTAAAGATTATGGACATGCAGACGGGTTGACTACAAATGAGCATCAGGTGTTTTTGGAATATTTGCCTCAAAATCTTCAGACAAATGTTGTCTCTGCTCAGACACTAGCTGTTCGCTGGTTGGAAACTAGAACTGAGCCTGAGATGGCTACATACAAGCATATTCAAGAAATCGCTCATTCCATCGTGAGTGAAGGATTGTCTGAGGCCGTGATTACTCCCGGTGTGACGACCACCGAAGATGTAGTGTGGTGGTATAGGGAGAGAATTTAAAGAAATGAAGCTGGACACTTGGTTTCATCCATCTGTGGACATTCAGCGTGCGGATCCTGCAAACAATGAGCAAAACAGAAACTTTGCGACCAAGTCTCCTGAGTCAGTGATTTTACCAGGGGATTTACTGCATGTGGATTTTGGAATTACTTATCTCAGATTAAATACTGATACTCAGGAAATGGCATATGTGCTGAAAGCTGGCGAGACTGAGGTTCCGGCATATCTTAGCAAAGCTTTTGCCCAGGGAAATAGAGTTCAGGATATTTTGACATCCAATTATGTGGCTGGTAAAACTGGGAATGAAATTCTTCGTGCTTCCCGAAAAGTATTGGATGCAGAAGGGATTCGAGGAAGCATCTATACCCACCCATTAGGTTTTTATGGGCACTCTGCTGGCCCAACTATAGGCATGTGGGATAATCAAGGTGACACTCCTGGTGCAGGTGACTTTCCGCTTCATGCAAATACCGGCTATGCTATAGAATTGAATGCTGTAGTTTTTGTGCCCGAATGGAATAAAGATGTGAGAATCATGCTTGAAGAGGGAGCTCTATTTGATGGGGCAAAAGTGACATATTATAATGGTCGCCAAAAGGAGATTTTCGCTATTCCAAGAGCAAAAGGTTACTTGGGGAATTGAGTTTTCCATGAGTTTCCAGGAATTTTCCCGCAGATTATCGCTGATTTTTAGCGCGCAGATTATCGCTGATTTTTAAGTAAAACCTTTAAGATCTGCGTAAAATCTGCGGTTTTATCGGCGTTTATCTGCGGGAAATACCTACATATATTCTTCCAACGCTACGCCCTGTTTATTTCTCACAAAAAGCAGCCCCACAAACGCCAATCCTGCAATTCCAGCACTGCTTAGAAAAACCAATTGGAAGTTGTCTGCGCTATTTGCAAAGAGAAACCCTGATACCAGAGCACCTATGCCAATACCGGCCTCAAGAGCAATATACATAGTCGCTAAGGCTCTTCCCCTGAATTGATCCAGTGATAAATCTACCACCCATGCTGCAGTCGTTGGGCTATACATGCCCACAGCACATCCAAAAAGTATCCCTGATCCCATTAAAGCAATCTTGCTTTCTGCAAGGCCTATCAAAATCATAGCGCATACCAATGTCGCGCTCGCAGCTCGCATAACTGGCACTCTTCCGTATCGATCTGAGGTTTTTCCTGCCAACAATCTGATTCCAAGCGATGAAAGAGTGAATACCCCAAAGAAAAGCCCTTTGTTCTCTATACCTAGGTGAGTGGAGAAATCCGGAATGATCGTAAGAACTACACCAAAGGAAAAAGCGCAGAGAAAGAGAATTCCTGAAGGTACAAGCACTCTTTTTTCTATGATTTCATCCTTCTTTAATTTGAACATGTTCAAAGAAATCCGCTCTTTGTTTGGTAGTGTTTCTTTGAGTTTGAGTAGAATCAAAATGGAAAATATAGCGGTAAAGGCGGAAACATAAAAGACTGTTTCTAAAGGGAATAATGTGGCCAGCCAACCGCCGATTGCTGGTCCAGCTGCCATTCCCATAGATCCGAAAAGGGAAAACAGACCCATTGCTTCACCACGTTTTTGGTAGGGGACGATGTCTGCTACATAAGCCGAAGCTCCAGTAGGAGTAAAGCCTGTAGAGAATCCATGTGCAAATCGTAGAAATAAGAATCCTCCTACAAAGCTGAGAAGGGGATATAGCATTCCAACCACAAAGCAGACGCTTGCTCCGATCATCATTACCGGTATTCTTCCGATTTTATCTGCGAGCTTTCCACTGAAAGGTCTGGAAAGACCTGCCGAAAGTGTAAATAAAGCAATGATAAATCCTTTGTAGTCTTCACCTCCAAGCGATGTTAAATACGCAGGTAGCTCAGGGATAATCATATTGAAGGATGAGAAAAACAAGAACGAGCTCAGGCAAAGGAGAGAAAAATCTAGGGAGAAAAATGAAGAGCTTGTTTTCATAAAATCTATAATAGAAAAAAGGCCAGGATTAATGCCTGGCCTAAATATTACTCTTTACTTGCTTGCTCTTCGCTCTGCGCTAGGAGGAAAGCTTTCATAAACTCATTTAATCCTCCGTCCAGCACATGCTGGGTGTCTGAGGTTTCAAATCCAGTTCGGTTGTCTTTTACCAGCTTATACGGATGAAGCACATAGTTACGGATCTGTGATCCAAAATCTACCCGCATCTTAGATGATTCGATCTTTGCGATTTCCGCATTTCTCTTCTCCAATTCCAGCTGGAACAAGCGGGATTTCAGCATTTGCATTGCTTTCTCCCTGTTAGCAAGTTGGGAACGCTCGATCTGACACACCACCACGATTCCTGTTGGCTTGTGTGTCAACTGAACTTTGGTTTCTACCTTGTTCACGTTTTGTCCGCCAGCTCCACCAGATCGTGAGGTATGTAACTCCACGTCGGCAGGATTGATTTCGATTTCTACGGAATCATCCACTTCCGGATAGGCATACACCGAAGCAAAAGAGGTATGCCTTCTTCCGCCAGAGTCGAAAGGTGAGATTCGCACTAGTCGGTGAACACCTGTCTCAGATTTCAAGAATCCATAAGCGAGCGGACCTTCAAACTCCAGAGTACAAGATTTGATACCGGCTACTTCACCGGGCTGCATATCCACTTCCTTCACTTTGTAACCGTTTTTCTCACCCCACATGATGTACATTCTCATGAGGATCGAAGCCCAGTCATTACTCTCTGTTCCTCCGGCTCCCGGATTGATTTCTAGCACTGCGTTCAGCTGATCCTCTTCCGAAGAGAGCATTTTTTTGAGTTCCAGCTCTTGTACGGCAGCCTCAGCTTTTACGTACTCAGCTTTCATTTCTTCTTCAGAAACTTCATCTGCGCTGTAGAATTCAAATAAAACGTCGAGATCCTCTATGGTTTTATTGAGAGATTCGAATGAACTGGTCCAAGCTTTTCGTGCCTGAATCTGCTTCATGCTTTTTTCTGCCTCTTCTGGGTTGTTCCAAAAATCAGGCTGGGCCGATACGGCCTCTAGGTCTTCTATTTCGGCAATCTTACGATCGTAGTCAAAGATACCTCCTCAAAGCCGATGTGCGGGCTTTCAAGTCTTTCAGTTGTTCTGAAGTCATCTGTCTAGGTTAAAATTTAGGGTGCAAAAGTCCGAAAAAATATCTGTTTATACCAGTAAACTTCTATTAATCCATCCTCATTTGGATCAACTGAATCTTATTTCGGCCAGTGTTTTTGAATGTTTTGTATCGCAAAGGTAGCATGGCAAGTCCTGTTCCTAGTAAAATCCCAGAAGTGAGACCAACACCTTTACTGATTGAGAATTCCTGTTCGTGGTAAATGCTATTGATAGACTCGGCTCCTAGCAAGATGATCCCAGCTCCTGCAATTAGCACATTGATAGCTCTTAAGGTGCCATTTCGGCGATCTTTATCACGAATATCCAGCTCAGTGATCGACTCAGGAGAGAGGATGTTTTCAGAGAGATATATGAAGTTTTGATCGATACTTTGAATTACATCTGTTACGAAGTAATCTATTTTCTTACTCTTATATGTAATTGATTCTCCAGGATAATATCTGATCTGAGATTTTTGTTTTGTGCCTCTTTTGAGAAGAATGAAATCTGTTCCTTGCGCAAATGTGGAAAGCGAGGCAGTAAAAATGATCAAAAGAACTAAAAGTCTTTTCATAATACTAAATAAGATGATTATACGCTATGATGCCAGTCACTTTAGATTCTTTGCTTATCAAGTTGATAGACCTCTCGATAGCTACAGGGAGACTGAAAACTCTCGCATTGGCGGGACAGGCTGAAGTGGCTACAATTCTTAAGGTTAACATATCTTACATTGCTTTTACCACCATTCTGGTAAAAAGGCGGATATACATACTAAGTAAAAACAATTTTGAAATTTTTCTTTAGTTAAACTGTTAAATCTTTGCCGAATAGTAGATTTTCCTGCATTTGTTAGCTTGATTTGATTAAGAGGCTTAATGTCGACCAGCTCAACAGCCGTGGTTTGTCAGACCCACCTGTCTTTTTTCAATTTGGCAAAAGTAAACCTTGTAGGCATTGATCCGTAAATACGATTTCGTGATTGTTCAATCTTCTGTTCAATCTTCTCAAAAGAGCATAAACAGACAACTCTTTAGTAAAGCAATGTTTTACACTACAATTATCTTTTTATCTAATTCTTTTGCAGCCGTAGTTGCCAAACAGGATAATTGTGCGATTTGTCAAAAGAATAAAGCCTTTATTTCTTAGCCCTCAGTGATTATTAGGATTACGTAAGCAGGGCAATTTTCCAGAGCAGCCTAGCTTATTTCTCTTGCATAGCGTAAGTACTCACCTCTTTATCAAGACATCACATTTTTATTCTAAAACAAATGAAGCCAATACTCACAAAATCCGACTATAATACGATTAAAGAATTAATCCTAAATACTCCTCATCATCTTATAACAAAAGAGATTTCACTGCTTGCAAAAGAAATTGAGCTAGCTAAGAAAATTCCTGATTCCAAATTAGAACCTCAAGTCATTCGTCTCAATTCTTATTTTGAAGTACAGGATGTAGCATCCGGGAAACTTTTGAATTTTCAATTGGTCCTTCCAAAGTTGGGGAACTTGGCAGAGAAAAGACTGTCTATACTTTCTCCTTTGGGTGTGGCGCTAATAGGCTTTCAAGAAGGAATGGAGATCGAATGGGTTTTGCCAGGGGGACTAAAGAAACTTAAGATTCTCAAGGTCCAAAATCCTGTTCCTACTGAATGAAAAAAAGGCTGTCTACTTTAATAGACAGCCTTTTTTGCTAGCTTTTGAAGCAGAAATTAAATCGAAATTATCCAATCATGAGTATCTGCTATGCTGCCATATTTGATTCCATCTAATTCTGCAAGAACTCTATGTGAGAAAGCATCATCGGATTTGTTTGGAAGGAGGTAATCTTTGCCATTTACGTTGATACGTTGAACATGTGCAATGGTAGCTGCTGTTCCTGTTCCGAAAGCCTCCTCGATAGTTCCATTTTGAAGTGCAGTTTCTAATTCTGAAACTGTCAGAAACCTTTCTTCTAGTGGCTCATTCCAATCTTTTGCCAATTGGATAACGGAATCTCTGGTGATTCCTTTCAAAATTGTTCCTGTATTGGTAGGTGCAGTGATTAAAGTCCCATTGATTTTAAACATGATGTTCATCGTACCGCTTTCCTCGATTTTGCTATGGGATTTACCATCTGTCCAAAGAAGCTGATCATATCCTGCCTTTTGAGCTTGGCGGGCAGGATAAAGAGAAGCTGCATAATTGCCGGCAGTTTTGGCTGCACCAGTTCCTCCTTCTGTAGCTCGGGTGAAGGTAGTTTCTACTTTTACACTTACTGGCTTGCTATAGTAGTTGCCCACCGGACAAGTGAGTATGATAAACTTATAGGTGTCGGATGGCTTTACCCCGATGTAGTCATCCGTAGCAAACATAAAAGGTCTCACATAAAGTGACGCACCTTTTGCTTTAGGTACCCAATCTCTGTCTAAATCAACCAACTGAGCTAGTCCTTCCATAAAGATCTCTTCAGGAAGTTCAGGCATGCACATACGGTCGGCTGATTCATTCAGCCTTTTCCAGTTTGCATTTGCACGAAAGACCAGGATTTTACCCTCATCATTTCTATATGCTTTCATTCCTTCAAAAATAGATTGGCCATAGTGAAGGGTTGCATTGGCAGGATTGATGCTGAGTGGGCCATAAGGTTCTATCCTTAGGTCAGTCCATTCGCCGTTTTTATAATCCGCCACAAACATGTGGTCGCTGATGGTGCGTCCAAATACCAAGTTGGAAAAATCTGTTTCCGGCAATCTAGAGTTCTGAACTTTAGTTATCGGTAGGGCAAGTTGTGTCTTCATTTGTTTTGCCTTTAAACTGGCTAAGCCAAGGTAGCTAATTATTTATTTCTGGGATTCCAGATTACTTCATTTACGTTGAGTTCCTGTGCCATTTTTCTGCAAAGCACAAAAAGGTAATCAGAAAGTCTGTTCAGGTATTGAATGATTAATTCGGAGACGGGTTCCATTGCGGCAAGCTCTGTCACTATCCGTTCAGTTCTTCTGCAGACAGTTCTGGCCAGATGTCCAAAAGAAACTGAAGTATGTCCTCCAGGGAGAATAAAGGAGGTAAGTGGGGGAAGCGCTTTTTCCATCTCATCGATTTGCTTTTCCAGCATTTCAATATCTGATTTTAGCAAATCAGGCTTTTTGACGTTTTGCTTGGCTGGATCTGTAGCCAGATCTGCTCCTATGGTGAATAGTCTATCCTGGATTTCTTTCAGTATCTCTGCTCTCATCCAGTTTACTTCCTGATCACCAAGCATCCCAATGTACGAATTGAGTTCGTCCACTGTGCCATAAGCATCAATTCTAACATCGAATTTTGGAACTCTCGTTCCACCTAAAAGTGAGGTTTGTCCTTCGTCTCCTGTCTTCGTATAGATTTTCATCTTTTTGCCCTGATTCTCTTTGGACAAAAATAAGAATCTATTTGAAATTATAAGGTGTGATTAGGCGTGCATTGCAATTCCGCGGGTAGGATTCGGGTTTATTGTGTCCGTTTCTACCAATCCATCACGTAATCTTACGATTCTATGAGCATAATGAGCGATGTCATCTTCGTGAGTTACCATGATGATGGTGTTCCCTTTCGAGTGCAACTCATGAAAAAGCTCCATGATATCATATGAAGTTTTGGAGTCCAAGTTCCCTGTAGGCTCATCGGCAAGAATGATACTTGGATTATTAACTAGCGCTCTAGCTATTGCAACACGCTGTCTTTGACCACCGGAAAGCTCATTCGGGCGGTGCTTGGTCCTGTCCCCAAGTCCCACGTTGGTGAGTGCCTGAAATGCAATGTCTTCCCGATCTGACTTGCTCATGCCTGCATATACCAATGGGAGTGCCACATTTTCAAGACAGCTTGCTCTAGGTAGAAGGTTGAATGTCTGGAAGACAAATCCGATTTCCTTATTCCTAATTTCAGCCAGTTCGTTCTCAGTCATGTCTGAGACGTCTTTGTCATTCAAAATATAAGTTCCCGAAGTAGGCGTATCCAAGCAACCTATGATATTCATCAATGTGGATTTACCCGATCCTGAAGGTCCCATGAAAGCAACATATTCTCCTTTGTTCACAGAAATGGAGACAGACTTGAGGGCTTGAATAATTTCAGCACCCATCTTATATGTTTTATTTATTTCGTGGGTTTCAATAATTTTCTTCATGGCTGGGGTTTTGCTAAAGTTACCTGTTTGGATTGGGAAGTTAATTTCCTCCCTCACAAAAAACGTTAATAGGATTCAATAGTTCAAGTTTTGTAGGCGTACAAGTTCCTCTTCGCTGACCCATTGCTTCAGTATTTCCAGGGATTCGTTGGCATAATTGTCCAATCCACTTTCTCTGGCAGCTTTGATTTTGTTAAACCAAAGTATAGGGTCATGATTGAATTCGGTCGCTGAATTTAGGATTTCATATTGATCCAAAGGATCTGTTACTTTATGTAATTCACTGATAATCAATGGGCTAAGGTATGGGTTGGCTGTTGGTTCCTCTCCAGAATTTATCCAGGAGATAAAAGCCACTACTGAAGCCTCATCAGTGAGATCCGGATTATCGACAAAAGTTTTCAGGTCTTCATTAGCCTCGATTTTTGCGGAAATATATTTTTCCAATTCTTTCAAATCATCCTGACTCAAACCATGTGCTTTGTGGACTATAATGCGGATTGCTATGTCCGTTTTCAGCGCAGACTCCTCAGCTGTACGCCATTGAGACAATAAATTTTGGGCAGAACTTTCGTGAAATCTGCTGATCATATTTAGATACTCCGGCACGATAGGCCCTTCGTCTGTCAGATAGGTTGGGTAGAGTACCTGATATTTTTCCCGGATTTCCACTGCTTTTTCCGGCATTCCTGCCAAACCAAAAATACTCCAGTGATGGGTGTCAAATCCTTGGAATCCTTTTTCCTCAGCTGCGATGAATTCTATCGCTGATTTTTGAAAATCCAGGTTTTGAGCTAAAATAGTACCGGAAAGTTGTAGGTAATAAGCTGCATCTTTGGGGTTTCGGAATGCTAATCCATTTAGGTTTTTTACTGCCTCTGTAACTCTTCCTGCTGCCATGCTCCTGATTACCGCAGTTTCTTGCATGGACATCAGGTAAGCTAGCATTTCCGGTTTTTGGCCTATACTATCGAGTATATGCAGGTCTTCACTTGGATTATTTCTATTGATTTCAGACATCAGATTTCTCCAGCCTGCATTGATTAGCATTGGAGAAGTCTCACGCTGAAGTTCTTCCTTTAAGGATTCCAATAACTCTTCAGATGGAATATTAGCCAAAGCATTTGAAGCTGCTAATTCATTTATCTGAGAAATGAGATCTGAATTGCGGGTAAGGCTAACTTCAGGCTGACCAAGTTTGGTTTTTAATGCTGTTAGATTTGACCTGACTACTGGATCAGCACTTTCTGAATTAGTCATTAATTCCAGAGCTTCAGATGTTTTATTGACTTTAGTGTAGAGTAAACTTAAGTTGTTACTTAGGTGCGGCTCATTAGGGAAAATTGTGAGCCCCTTTTCCAAGTAATAGATAGCCTCAAATACCTTGTTTTCTTGGTGTAAGCGATCACTTAAAAGTATGATATTATCGATTTGGGGTGATTCTGTAAAACTTTCTTCCAAATGTTGTCTAGCTAAAGTCGGTTGCTTCAGTTCCAATAGCAAATGTGCAGTTAGAAATTTAGCTTTAGGGTTTTTACGATAACGCATCCATGCATTTTCATATAAAATACTAGCTTCCAGTTTTTTGTCTACTTGATAGTAGTAATCCGCTAGAATATTGCTAGACATGGCGTTGGCCTGCACGCCAACTATCCCTCCTGTATAGGTAATGAGCACTAGAATTACTATTAATCCGCCAATCCTAATGTGGTAATAGACCAGGGAATAAGGTTTGTATAGGATTTTGTCAATCGCTTTTCCAGAATTCATGACAGACATGAAGTTTGCCAGTAGGTATATGAAAAAGAAAAATGAGAAACCAAGCTGCGTGTAAACAAATAAGTGTTTGAAAAGCTCTTCTGCAGGTTGATTTCCTGATAGTTTTAATTTCCAGACTAACCAAAGCGTAATTCCTAATCCAATTAAATGTAATGCTTTAATAACAGCAGGAGTTGAAATCAACTCATCGCTTTGGCTCACCTTTTCACCGATAGAAATCCAACCAAAAACCCCTAAAGGCAAGAGTAAATATAATGGGGAAAATGCAGGAATAGATAGGTGAACTTCTCCTTGTAGGTTTAGAAGTATTATGAAAAGTGTGCCTAAATAGAGTAACGCAATGAGGCTAATTTGGACAGTTATATTCAAATTGAGATTGCGGTTTGCCCTTGCAAGCAGGATGTAAATGCCTGAAAGTATGCCATGTCCGTTCCAAAATACCCATGCAAGTGCAAGACCAAACCCGATCGTTAAACTGTGCTCTGAAACATACATTCCCGGATTTGAAATCGGACTTTGGGTGATAAGGACAGCAAGAGCTGAAAATGTCCCAACAAAAATTATTAGCCACTTGATGGCCAAGGGTATTTTTTGTCCCCATAGATGAAAATAAATCAAAGGAAGTAGTGTCCCTGCTAGAAGAATGATAAGCGGGTAATTGGCATTTTGTCCTCCGATATTTAATCCATTGAAATTGCTGAAGGTAAGAAGGACAATCCAAATAATTCCTCCTAGAATGAAATAGGCCTTTTTAAATTCAGTGACTAATGTCAAAATAGAAACTACAGCCAGCCATACTATCCCTGCATAAATCAAGGATTCTGTCACATGGAATGCTGGAGCTAAGGTCTTGAACTCTTGGAATACCAAGTAATTGTCTACCTGAATTGGAAATGAAATAGGTCCTATCTGTACCCAGTCAAAAGGAATAGGGACAGTATCCAGAAATGCACCAGCCTGAATATTGAGGTAAGGCTGCGGATCGAATATGAGGTAATACAGTGCAAAAAGCCCTCCTGTACTTATGAATAGGAGGGCTAGGGTTTTATAAATTGTTGAGGTATTCAATGTGGTTGTCAAGTATGTTACTCCATTACTTTCGGTACACGGAAGTAGTCAGCATCTCTTTTTGGTGCGTTTTTCAGTCCGGCTTCATGATCCAGCTGATGACCTACTTTATCCTCGCGCATATCATTTACTTCTGAGGACATGGTGGTCAGTGGTTCTACATTTTCTGTATCAATTTCATTCAATTTCTCTACCCAATCGAGGATTTGGCTCATGTCCTTAGACATTTTTTCAGCGCTTCCTTCATCAAATTCCAATCGAGCAAGGTGAGCGATTTTCTTAATTGAGTTGGTGTCTATTTTCATCTGTGTTTTTTTATTTTCAATGATCAGATGTAATCTCGCATGTTAAGATTTTTTCTCTCGCTGGGAGATTATTGTCATGCTCGATTTCATGATTTTGAGTTGTCTAGGTTGAGTTGACTTTGAATCACATGAAAGCACTTGTCTTTCAACGCTTTTTCAGATTCAAAATTATCAGGGGATAACGGCTCGTGAAGGACCATTTTTGCAGATCTCCAGTACAGCAGCAATTTCCCATCATCGGGTAAAATTAGATGATTATAGGATAAAGTGACAGGGATGATCGGGATTTGTTTCTCCATGGCCATCCGGAAAGCTCCATTTTTAAATGTAATCATCTCTGGAGGATTCTTGGTGTAAATTCCACCTTCGGGAAAAATGATCACAGAGCTGCCTGATTGAAGGGCCTGATCTGTACGTTTCATCGTTTCCGCACGGCTTTTTAGTCTTTCTCTATCCACTGCGATATGGAGGTTTTTGAAATAATATCCAAATAGAGGCGCTTTACGAATGGAAGCTTTTCCTACGAAAAGAACATCTCCAGGTATAAAGCCCATCATAGCTATATCCAAGTAGCTGAAATGATTTGCAAGAAATATGTAGGCTTTGTCCTTTTGGATTTTCTCACTTTTCTCAATCTTGACTGGAAGGAAAATGAAAATGAAATAAGCCCTTGCCCAGTAGCGATTGATTTTTCGACCATATTTTTTCCAGCCTGGAACCCAGATGCAAACCAGAATGAAAGGAAAGATCAGTAGAAAACTTAGCGCAAAGATTATCCCAGCGTATATAGAATACAGCCTTGCGAAAAGATCACGCATGATTGATCATGTGGTTTGCTGCATTTACAAAATAATTCAACATGGCTTCTTTGATATTCTGCTCCAAGTTGAGCTTATCCAAGGCACTTAGCATTGCAGTCATCCAATGGTCTCTCATGGTCGCATCGATTTTCCATTTGGTATGACGCATTCTCAACCGGGGATGGCCTCTCTGCTCAGAATAGGTTTCAGGTCCCCCAAAGACTTGAAGTAAAAACAGAAATAAGCGATCCTCTGCGGGTAGTAAATCCTCAGGATAAAGTCTCTTCAAATCCTCGTTTTTGGCAACTTCCTGATAAAAATAGTGCGTGAGCAAGCGGATTTGCTCTTCACCGATCAGGTCATATATCGTCTGAGAAGTATTCATGGCGCAAACTTACCAATTTCTCTCAAGCCTCCCATTTTTTCACCTTCAGCGAAGTGCCTTCAGTGGAAATCACGATTATTTTTTCTCCTTGGTCAATAAATTCACCTCGGGAATAGGCGTCATAAACATCACCGTCTATTTCTATTCTCCCGCTTGGTCGCAGTCTGGAGTGCACTGTGCCAGTCTTGCCATTTAAAGTTTCAGCATAAGAAGAAGAGGTATAGCCCTCGCTTCTTTGCTGAGTTGATGCTAGCGTGATGGTTTTGAATGCTCCCCATTCATTGACTTTGGGAGTAAGCCAAAATACCAGCCCCACGGAAACTATGGCCGCTAAAATTACGGTAAGTAGGGCTCCAAAAAGGTCCGCAGCTGGAACAAAATCAAAATTGAAGTTCTGGTTTGGAATCATGCCTAGAACAAGTCCAGTCAAAATCCCGATAATCCCAAGTACGCCAAAAATCCCAAACCCAGGAATCACAAATAGTTCTACTGCCAATAAAATTACTCCGATAAAAAAGACTAAGATTTCCCAGTTTTCAGCAAGTCCATTGAGATAATAAGGGATAAAATAGAGAAATACTGCCACCACAGAAGCCAAGATTGGGAATCCAACTCCAGGAGTCTGCAATTCAAAGTAGAGCCCACCAATTATTATTAGGATTAGAAATCCGCTAACAGCAGGATTCAGAAAAAAAGCTATTATCTGCTCAAGAAAGGCCTATTTCATAGGCTATAATTTCAGCATCACCGAGATTTTGGGCAGCCAGTATATCTTCAATAGAATCGTATTGGCCTTCACAAAAACCATATTTCTCAGCTTCAGAAACGGAGAAAGTTATCACTGATCCTTCTTCTGAGACTCCTTCGATTTCAATCTTCTCATCGACCATTGCTTCAGCGATTTTTGGATCACGACCTTTCGCTTCCGCAGTGCTTCTCATCATTGAGCGCATGTAGGATTGGTATTTGTCGGGCGCCGCTGCTCCATCTGCTCCGTTCACCACAGTGGCAGCTCCTATACTTGCGCCAGGAGCCATGTAGATGCTATCTGTGGCGATGGAAATCAAGGCACCCGCAGAAGCAGCGTCTTTATTGATAAAAACGTAAACTGGAGTGGTAGAATTTAGAATCAACGTTCTGATCTCATCCGCGTCATTCACAGCTCCTCCGTAAGTGTCCATGTCAATTACAATCAGATCAGCATTCACTTCTTCAGCCTTTTCCAAAGCCAATTTTACTCTTCGAGTCATCGCAGGATCGATATCAGTGTCGATCTTGAAAGTAAAAACTTTCTTATTAGCGCCACTATCGGTTTGTGCCAGAACGAGTTGGGATGCTAGAATAAGAAATAGGAATAGAGCGCTGAAATAGATTTTCATTATTGGAATTCTTGTTCGAATGATAAAAGATACGAAATACGTGTAAAAACTGATTCTTTTCTTTTTATGGCCGGGATTTGTTGCTGTATTTTATGGTTGTAAATTCTGATTATAAAGCTATTCTCCGATCTTTGTGACGAATACAAGGTCAGGCCCGCCACATTTCTTTTCTAGCATAATTCTTGCGCCAACTGACTTTGGAAATTAATCTTGTATTTCTAATTCGTTTACCCCCAATTCAGTATATCCCTATGAATAATAGATCACAGTTTTTCTGGTCCTTTCTTCTTCTATTCTCACTTTCTGCTTCATTATCAAAGGCTTCCGAACTTACCGCCTTTGATTCGGTTGGAGTTCAGCGTATAGGAGATCAGTCATATATTTTGCATGAAGTAGATCCGAAAGAGACTTTGTTCGGGATTTCACGCAGGTATAACTCCCCTGTGAGTGATATAGTAAACGCTAATCCAGTGTTGAAGCAAGGGTTGAAAATCGGTCAAACGATCAAAGTTCCTTTTGTATCGATGGCCGAAATTCCCGCAGGTTCTGTTTTGCATAATGTAGTGCCAGGTGAGACGCTTTTCTCTATTTCTAAAAAATATGGCGTATCAGTAGAAAGCGTAATGAAAGATAATGGGCTGAAAGGTAATGACCTTAGTGTCGGCCAGTCGTTAATCATAGAACCTGCTGTACCAGTCGCAGTGGAGAAGGAGCCAGCACCCGTAGTGGCGGTTGCCACTTCAACTGAAGTCGTTAAAGCAGAGCCAAAGCCAAAAGAAAAGCCAGTTAAAAAGGAGGAGGAAACTCCTAAAGTAAAGGTAAAATCAGAACCGGCTCCAAAACCTGAGGCAGCAGTGGAAACCAGCAAGCCAATGGTTCCGGGAGAATGGAGATCACATACTGTTCAAAGTGGAGAGACACTTTTTTCAATTGCAAGTCAATATTCTGCTAGAGTAGAGGATCTAATCACTTGGAACGCCTTGACTTCGAATAATTTACAACAAGGTCAAGTTCTCAAAGTAGGTCGTGGTGCAATGCAGGAATCCACTGTTCCGGTAATTGGTACACCAAGAGTTGTTTCCAGTGCAGAGGAAATGATGGTAGAGCCAGCAGATGCGTCTACTTCCGGGGGATTTAAAAACATCAAGGAAACCGGTCAGGCTGAGCTAATTGAAGGAACTGGAGGGCATAAAAAATACTTGGTTCTACATAGAACTGCGCCAGTTGGCACGATCATGCGGGTGAAAAATGAAGAGAATGACGTAACCATTTTTGCTAGGGTAGTGGGAACGCTTCCGGAAACAGGCGACAACGGTAAACTAGTAATTAAACTTTCCCAAGCTGCTTTTGACCAATTGAAAGCTGTAAATGGAAGATTCCCTGTTGAGGTGATGTATTGAGGAGTCGGGTGTTTGATGTTGGATGGCCGATGTTGAATTCCCTGAGAACGAAGATTGAGAGATTTGAGAATAGCGATTGAGTAAGTTTTATAAGTAGTAATAAATAAAAGATGTCAAATAAAATTATGATTTAGCATCACAAATCTCTTGATTTTGATTTTATGAACACTGATTAACTACATCACAAATAATAAAGAAAGACCGTTAGAACTGGCGGTCTTTTTTCGTTTTGAACCTATCTTTTCTGGCAGAGGTTTTAAGAGTGAATTTTGGTTTCCGCAAAGCCACTGTTAATTTTGTGCTTGAGCTATGAATAAAGTCCAACTCGTATTCCATCACATTTTCAGATTTATCTGGAATCTTATTTTTATTATTTCCTATCCAATTTTGGCGAGTTTTGGCTTGTTATTTATCGGTGTTACTTACGTTTTTTCCTTACTCTCAAGATTTCTGAACAGACTACGGCCTGAGGGGAAGAAGGTGGTTTTGAAAGAATCGGAGTGGGAAGATTTGCCGTATTCTGGAGAATTGTTGGAAGCTAAATTGATCAAGCAAATCGTTTTTGGACCTTCTGGGTTTAAGTTTAGAAGGAAAGATGGGGTTCCGTCTGTTCTTTCAGATTATGTTTTTGGGAAAAAGGTCAGGGTACTGGAAGAAGGATTTATTCTAGAGAAATGGAATAGTACCGAGTCTAAAGATTTGCCAGATTTCGACATCTGCCTGTACGATCCTGATGAGGATTCCTTGCGTTCGCTTACGAATATCAAATGCTTTGATTGGCATGTGTCTGAGAAAGTTGAGAATGAGCTTTCCTTCAAATGGTTTGATGGGACACAGGGTGGTGAAGTGAAAGTTGCTCTTTGATGCAGGATTTAAAGGGTTTTTTAGACGAGAAAGTTGAGCAATACAATAGGCCGGGATTTATTACGCTGGACCCAATTTCTATTCCTCATCGTTTTTCGAAGAAACAAGACATAGAAATCTCAGGATTCTTCGCTGCGATTTCGGCCTGGGGACAGCGAAAAACCATTATTAACAAGTGCATAGAATTGTTTGAAATGATGGACAATTCACCTCATGACTTTTTACTGAATCATCAGGAAGATGATTTGAAACCCTTTCTGAATTTCAAGCACAGAACCTTCAATGACGTGGATACGCTTTATTTCATCCATTTTTTGAGATGGTTTTATAAAAAATATACTTCCTTGGAAGAAGCTTTTCTCCTTGGACAAACTGGCGGAGTGGATGCTATGCAATCTATGTTGACCAAGTTTCAGGAGTTTTTCTTTTCTCTACCAGATTCTCCACAACGCACGCGAAAGCATATCGCGACTCCAAGCCGCAAAGCAGCCTGCAAGCGAATTAATATGTATCTACGCTGGATGGTGCGTGATGATGATAAGGGAGTGGATTTTGGACTTTGGAAAAGAATCTCACCAGCTCAATTGATCTGTCCATGCAACCTGCATGTAGATCGGGTAGGACGAAAGCTTGGGTTGATTACCCGAAAGCAAACCGATTGGTTGACAGCTTTGGAGTTAACAGCGAAACTTCGGGAGTTTGACGCTGCTGACCCTGTAAAATATGACTTTGCGCTTTTTGGGCTAGGGGTGGAAGAGAAATTTTAACCTAATGAAACTTCTTTATCTCAGGCGCATCCGCAACAGTAGAAAACTCTCGTGCAATTCGCTCGGCATAATCATCCAAAAGCTGCATCACCCGATCCTGATTTTTTGACTTTACGATCAGACCTGCATGGTATTCCAGTGGGACTCTAAAGTACACCTCCGGATCGTCAAAACTGCTCAAATCTGGATGCTGAAATTTGGATAGGGTAAGCAAAATCCCAGCGTAGTTTTTAGACACTTTTGGAAGCTGGTATTTATATCCTTTAGCCAATGCATCTTCAATTTTTGCCCATTCTGCCCAGAGATTAATCCCTGTTGCCGCTTCCACCATTTCAGCCAAATGTGCTCCGCCGACACGGGATGAAGTTTCCAAAAAGTAAATTTCCCCATCTTCATGAGACTTGATGAATTCTGTATGAGTCGCTCCAGATTTCATTCCAAATGCCTTCATAACGGCAGCATTTGCTTTTTTGATAGCCTTTTCGTCAGTCGATCCAAAAGTCAAATTAGCAGATCGAAAGATCCCACCACCTTGGGAGATTTCCATTGGAGTGGACAGATACTTGGAAACTGAGCAAAACAAGTTTTTACCATCCAGCATCAATCCATCCGCATGATAGACGTCGCCTGGTTCTTAAAATTGCTCCACTAAGTAGTATAGTCTATTGTCTCCTAATCGATCAATGTTTTCCCAAAGAGATTCCTTGTCGTGAACTTTAATTATTCCATTTGCAGAGGCTTCAGATTTTTGGCTTTAGTACCCAAGGAGCAGGAGTATGATCCGCAAACTGGTTGATATCATCATCATTGAAAAGGGGTGCAAAGGCAGGGACTTTATATCAGAATCATGTGCTTTGATCCTCATCGCAAGTTTGTCCCGGAAAAAGCGACCCTGAACTCTGACCCATTCCTGGGATTCTCAGGCTTTCACGTAGAAAAGTTGCCTTCTCTACATCGTAATCATCCAATGCAACTATGCTCTTGATTTATGAGTTTTCATCATATTTTTCCACACCTTTCATCAGCAGTTCTAAGTCCCAATCCAAATCCTGACCAGGCATGTAGAAAATTTCATCTATGTATTCAAATGCCCAAGGCTTGTCTTTCAGCTTTTCTGAAGTAATAAGAAACACTCGGTTTCCCTGTTTTTTCAGCTGAGTTAAAAAAGCATTTCCCTTGAAAAAATTAGAAATGCATAGAAAAGCTTGGGCCCTTGGTTTTCCATAATTACAATTGATTTTCGATGAATTTAAGTAATAATTGAACTCCAAAAGCAGTCCCTGACTTGGTTTTTGCAAATTCACTATCTCCAAATGCCACACCGGCAATATCTAAATGCGCCCAGTTCGGATGCTCGTGAATAAATGCTTCCAAAAATTTGGCTGCTGTGATAGCACCTGCGATAGGTTTGCCATGGTAATTCTTGATATCCGCTATCTCTGAGTCCATTTCAGTTCTATAGCTTTCCCACATAGGTAGAGGCCCTACATCTCCCTGATTGCATTCCAGCTTCACGAAGTAAATCAGAGATTGTGTCTGAATTGGAAAAAAGAGCTCCACACTCATATCCAAAAGTACCCACACGACTTCCTGTCAATGTAGCCAAATCAATAAGCTGATCTACTTGATAATTCTTCACTAAATAAGACAAGCCATCAGCCAAAATCAATCGTCCCTCAGCGTCCGTGTCGATCACTTCTATACTCAGTCCAGCATGCGAACCAATAACTTCCGAAGGTAAATAGGCATCCTTGTCCACCGAATTTTCTACAGCGGGAACGATTGCTGTTAGGTTTATTGGAAGTTTTAGTGAGGAAATAAGCTGAGTGGCAGCCAAAACTGCAGCTGCTCCACCCATGTCGGATTTCATATAAACCATCCCTTGAGTTTTGATGTTCAGTCCGCCGGTGTCGAATGTGACTCCTTTTCGAAATACCAAATCCTAACGGGATTTGGCTGCTGGGGTTTCTATACTCCATGATGATAAATTTGGGAGTTTTTGCGCTGCCACGTGCAACAGCCAAAAATGCATCCAACCCTTCAGATTTGGCTTTTTCTTCATCAAAGATTTTTACAAGTAAAACCATTTTCAGCACGGACTTTTCTGCCCATTCTGCCAAATATTCCGGTGTGATTACATTTGGAGGAAGGTCAACTAGTTTGAATCCTTCGATTTTTGCTGCGGCAATCTTTGCTGCTCGATCAAGAGTTTTTCTACCGACTCTTGTGAAATAACTGAGACTTCTAGGTCAGCAAAGTCTTTTTGGTCGTCTTTTTTCAGCTTAAAAAAGCCAATGTTATAGGTACCAAGCTGAAAACCAACCAAGGCACTTTCAATTAATTCGGATGAAAAATCAGATGAAAAATCAATAGAAACGGATTTTTCTACCAAATCCTTATTCTTGCTTAGAATTCTTCGAAATGACTTTTCTATGCTCGAAACATCTGTTTTTTCTCCCAATCCTATCAATAGAACTAATTTCCCATTGATTTCTAACTGATAAGAAGAGTCTTTTTTGCCTGAGAAAAGTGAGTTGCTGACAGCATAGCCTCCCAGTTTTTCTTTGAGTAATTCCCACCAGTTTAAACCGACTATCGGGATGACCAGAAGTCCTGAATTAGTGCTGGAATTTGAATGTATATTGAATTTCATAAGGTGGCGCTTTCGCTTTTAATCTTCTTTATCACTGAAAAATAGCCATTCTATGGCTTTGGGGAACTCATCACTCCAATAAGTCTCGTTGTGTTTTCCATCTTCATTGATGCTAAGATGGACTTTCATTTTGCCTTTTAAGCTTTCGCGTTTGAGTAAGCGTTTTCGGAATTTGAGCACGTGTTTTACCATCGTCTCGCTTTCATCCCCACCGGCATAGAGGTAAAGTCTGGTTTCCTGAGGTTCAAAAATATCCAGAAAGCCAAGTTTGATTTTGGGGATCACCCAAAGCGAGGGTGAAAACACCATTAATTTACCAAAGACTTCTGGGTATATCAGGCCAGAGAAAATACTCACCAAGCCTCCATGGAGCTTCCTCCAATTCCTGTGAATTCCCGCTCAGTTTTAGTTCTATACGTTTTATCTACAAATGGCTTTAAGGTATCAGTAATGAAACGGATGTATTTCTTGCCACTACCGATTCCTAGCACAGTTTTGCCTACGTTGTATTCCTGCAATCGCTCAGATTCTCCATGCTCTACTGCGATGACGATGATCTTTCCAATTTTATAATCGGACATTACAGCCAGCTTTTTATCTATCTGCCAGTTTCCAAATTCAGCATTTTCATTGAAAAGGTTTTGGGCATCATGAAGGTAAAGCACCGGGTATTTTTCCTCGCTGCTATTGTAATCATGTGGCAAAAGTGCCCAAACTTTACGGGTTTTGTTAAGCTGAGGGATTTCGAATTCCTCTGAGATTAAACGTATTATTGGAAGTTGGCTAGGGCGATAGGGGAGCCAATTTTTACGCCATTTGGCTACTTTTTCGGTCTTGGTTACTTTATCATTTTTCCAGTGCCGATTTGGCGTACGATTTCCGTAGCGATCAATTTCTACCTCAGACCAGTCGCCTTTGGTGAATTTGTAGATAAGCTCAGATTCAAATTCCTCACCTTCAGGAAAAGTAAATTCATACTTTCCATGGGAGATTTTCTTCATCAAAAAACGACGATCCTGTGTAGTCCAATTATTGAAGTTTCCCGAGATGTAGACTGGTCTGTCATCATCATCTGAAGTGTTCAGAAATATGGTTTTTCGCTTTTTGACGGGTTGGTTGGAATCTAATTGTGGGGAGTCAGAATTCATTCAGTGGGTGATTATGGGCATAACCCAGCCTGCAAAAATAACTGTTGCAGGCATACCAATGAAATAAACTTCAGATCTTAAATCATTTCATCCGGGCGAAAGCGAATTTCATCAGGGTAGGGGAAGGCATGGATTAATTCTCCTGCATTGATTCTTTGCTGGACTTCCTGCCAATATAACGGGTCAAAAAGGTCTTTATGATATGTCAGAAAGTGTTCTTTGAGATCCTTTCTTCCTATCATCCATCTTTTGAAGTCTTCTGGGAAAACGTCGTTTTTGGCAATGGAATACCAAGGTTCCGGAGCATAAATTTGGTCGTAAGTTTCTGCTTTTGGTTTGACGCGAAAGTTCATATCTGTCAAAAATTCGATCTCATCGTAATCGTAAAAGATCACACGCTTTTGACGGGTAAGGCCAAAGTTTTTGGTCATCATATCTCCGGGAAAAATATTCGCCTGTGCCAATTCCAGGATAGATCTACCATAATCTTCTACCGCTCTGATCCCTTCTTCGGTACTGCAATGTTCCAAGAAGAGATTTAAAGGCTCCATTCTTCTCTCTGTATATAAATGTTTGATTACTAAGTGTGTGTCTGTAATTTTCAAAAGAGAGTTAACTGTTTTTCGAAGCTCAATCATCAGGTCTTGGCTGATTCGCTCTATAGGGATTTTGAAGTGTTCAAATTCATGGGTGTCAGCCATTCTCCCCACTCTGTCATGTAAAGAAACTAGCTTGTATTTCTCTCTCACTTCTTGCCGTGTCATGGTTTTTGGTGGTTCAAAATGGTCCTTGATCATCTTGAATACTATATTCAATGAGGGAAGTGTGAACACTGTCATCACCATTCCTTTGATACCTGCAGCTACTTCAAATTTATCTTCACTTTGCCCCATATGATGAAGAAAATCTCGGTAGAAAAGTGTTTTTCCATGCTTATTAAAACCGATTGCATTATAGAGCTCATGAACTTTTTTATGCGGAATCACTGAGCTTAAGAAGCTTACGATTTGAGATGGAACTTCAGCTTCTACCATAAAATAAGAGCGAGTAAAGCTAAACATGCTACTCATCAGATTAGGATCAAAAATGAGTGTATCCACGAAAACTCCATTTTTGCCGTGAACCACAGGGATAATAAATGGCATCCACTTATGTCCCAAAAATGTCCTTCCTATCAAATAGGCTGCTTTGTTTCGGTAAAATACCGACTTCAAAATTTGGGTTTGAGTATCTGGCCCCACGCGGTACCTTGTTCCAGGATGACTTTTCGGACACCAGCAATCAGGAATTTGATGTCTTGCTCCTTGTCCATGAATGGGGCTCCGAAATCATAATCATCCAAGATTTGGCGTATGTTTTTTTCCAAGCCAAAAAATGAGGGATAGATCCTAAGAAGTTTTTCTGATTCTCGAACTACACAGGAATCAAATCCCTCCATCACAAACATCAACTTATCGTCTATAGTCAATTTTGGAAAGCTTTTTCTGATTACGGAATTGAAGAATGTCTCTGCAAGCTCAATATCCGGCCTATCAGCAATCAATAATTGGTATTCAGCTTTTACTTCCATCCAAATAGTAGAATCGGTCGCATTTTCAGCAAGCATCTCTGTGCATTCTGCAGCAAGCGGAAAAAGTAAATCTTTATATAGCCGAAGACGCTGTTTATTGTTCAGATGAGTCGCATGCCAAGCTTTTTCACTGAAATATTTTGGGGCCAAACGAGTGTAAGTGTTGAAAAGCTCCATGTATGTCATGAAGCCAATCTGGATTTTCTTAGCGACTTGTTGAATTGGTGTGTTGAGCATAGGGGATGTCTGGTTCAGACTTTTGGCAAAAGCACAAAAAAAACAGAAAATATTTTATTGATCAGCTAAGATATAATTTCATTGATTTTTAAGGGTTTATAAAAGAAATTGTTTGGGAAAATATAATTTTGAAATTCTTTCGCAATCGATTGTTTGGAGTATATGAAAACATTTTCTAATTTTCGCAGGTATTCATAAAACGAATATCTACAATAGGTTTAATAGGTTTGAGAGCAGGAAAAGGTTGGAACAATGTTTCAACCTTTTTTGATTTTTAGTCGTCCTGACTTAGCTTAACCTTCTGAATTAAATCTTCCATGAGGAGTCCGAAATTTACACTTACTGATTTTGTCTTATTAAGCATTGTGTTTTTATCACTGATGGCTTGTGAAAGCAATGAAAAACAAACCAATGAGGGGCTTGAAAACGGTTCTGCTGCTGAGGAGGAAATAAGTCGCCACAGGGCGCTTATTGATGTGGCATTAGCTCAAAATAAAAATTGGTACACTCACTGGAGCAGTGATGTTGGGGAGTTTAACGCATCTCAGTTCGAATTGATGATGACTGATTCCATTGACCCTATGGAAATGCCCGAGAGAAATCCAATTTTGAAAGATGATCCACTTTATCCATATCAAATACCTCATCCTTCTGGCAATGGTACCATGGATATTTATAGTTACAAAATAGAAGCTCAAGATGCCGTCGATGAGCCTTTTCTAAATCCTGATTCAGAAGTTGTATGGTATAGAGAAGATGGGATGAAAGAACGCTTACTATTTATGGGGCCATCCGGGATGTTTGAGGATGGTATGTGGCTAAATTCAGAGGAATTTTTAGTGTTAGGATATTTTCAAGAAGAAGCAGGATTCAGGCCAATGGCATGGATCATCAATGTTGGTAATCATGAATTGCGACAGTTTCAACTGGCCAAGGTTTCTCCGACATATGAATCGCATTCTTACATAAATGCGAAAATTAAGCAGATAGATTTAGGTTAAAAATGGATTTTAAGAGCGTTTTGGATTTGTTGGTAAATGGAATGAAACATCCCCTGCCCGGCAAAAAAGCGCAACTTACCATGTCCCCAAATCCAGTCGATTTGAGTAGGTTTGATCCAAAACTACCTGATAATCACCGTAAAGGGTCTGTTTTGATATTGCTTTACCCAAATGAGGACAAAGCATTTTTTCCCCTAATCAAAAGACCTGTTTACCAAGGGGTTCATAGTGGGCAAATAGCTTTTCCAGGAGGAAAAAAGGAAGAGGAAGATGAAAATGAAGTGGAAACTGCGTTACGCGAAGCTTGGGAAGAAGTCAATATTCAGCCTGAGCAAGTCAAGCTGATAGGCAGAATGAGTGATTTGTTTATACCAACTAGTAATTTCTTAGTAAGTCCAATATTAGGATATACTGAAGAGCTGCCTGATTTTGTACCTGAAAAAAAGGAAGTAGATCGGATCATACAAACAGCCGTTAGTGCATTTTATGAGCCTGAAATACGCAAACAAAAAATCTTAGAGTTTAGTAACAATTTCCAGTTGGACACACCTTATTTTGAAGTAGACCGTGAAATGGTCTGGGGGGCGACAGCGATGATATTAAGTGAATTTCTGCAGATTCTGGAAAACGGAAAAAAGTAGAATTCTGGTCTTTTCACTCAAATGTTGGTATTGTTGCAAACTATTACCTCTGAATAAATGGAAGAAAATACCCCTTTGCTTACAAATGATGCTGTAGTTTTTGGATTGCTGATGGCGATTCTTGCTGCGATTTTTGCCACCTCAGCTAGTGATAAGCCATTTTGGAAGAAATTCTATCGGATAGTTCCTACAGTTTTGCTTTGCTATTTTATTCCTGCCCTTGCCAACTCTTTTGGCTTAATATCTGGAGAGAGCTCCGGACTTTATAAAGTTGCCAGTAGATACTTACTCCCTGCCTCTTTGGTTTTATTCACGATTAGCATAGATATCAAAGGAATTTTGAAATTAGGGCCAAAGGCATTAACGATGTTTTTGGCTGGAACTCTCGGGATTATGCTGGGTGGTCCGCTCGCATTGATGACTGTAGGTTTTCTATTCCCAGAATTATTGGGAGGAAGCGGACCTGAGGAGGTGTGGAGAGGTCTCTCTACTATTGCTGGCTCCTGGAGTAGGAGGAGGGGCAAATCAAACAGCCATGTTGGAGTTTTTGGCCCAAGTCCAGCCTTGTTTAGTCAGATGATCGCAGTAGACGTATTGGTGGCAAATCTTTGGATGGCAGTATTGCTGAAAAAAAAAAAAAAAAAAAAAAAAAAGAAGAATGATGATGATGATGATGATGAAGAAAAATGAAGAAAAAAAAAAAAAAAAAAAAAAAAAAAAAAAAAAAAAAAAAAAAAAAAAAAAAAAAAAAAAAAAAAAAAAAAAAAAAAAAAAAAAAAAAAAAAAAAAAAAAAAAAAAAAAAAAAAAAAAAAAAAAAAAAAAAAAAAAAAAAAAAAAAAAAAAAAAAAAAAAAAAAAAAAAAAAAAAAAAAAAAAAAAAAAAAAAAAAAAAAAAAAAAAAAAAAAAAAAAAAAAAAAAAAAAAAAAAAAAAAAAAAAAAAAAAAAAAAAAAAAAAAAAAAAAAAAAAAAAAAAAAAAAAAAAAAAAAAAAAAAAAAAAAAAAAAAAAAAAAAAAAAAAAAAAAAAAAAAAAAAAAAAAAAAAAAAAAAAAAAAAAAAAAAAAAAAAAAAAAAAAAAAAAAAAAAAAAAAAAAAAAAAAAAAAAAAAAAAAAAAAAAAAAAAAAAAAAAAAAAAAAAAAAAAAAAAAAAAAAAAAAAAAAAAAAAAAAAAAAAAAAAAAAAAAAAAAAAAAAAAAAAAAA